>NZ_JAVTWB010000047.1:0-17171 GCF_032229525.1 Accumulibacter sp.
GGGCGCCGAGCGGCAGCAGAACCCCCTTGGCGATCGTCTTGCCATTGATATCCTCGCCTTCGACCCAGACCCGAAGACGGGAATCGGCAGGCGCCGCTTCGACGACCTCCATGATCTTGGTCGGCGGCAGCTTGTCGTATGGCGGATGGACCATGTCCATCCAGAAGCCCGGACGGAACAGCGTGAAGGTCACCAGCAGCAAGACCAGCGCCTCCCACCAGCGGTTGCGGGCGATGAACCAACCCTGCGTCGCGGCGGCGAAGAGGAGGTTGGCCAGGATGGCAGTGGAAACCGTCAAGAACAGGTGCCAGCCACTTTCGATGCCGATCAGCAGCAACTGCGTGTTGAAGATGAACATGAACGGCAGGATGGCCGTACGGATGCTGTAGCCGAAGGCGGTGACACCGACCTTTATCGGATCGCAGCGCGCGATCCCGGCGGCGGCATAGGACGCCAGACCCACCGGCGGTGTGACGTCGGCCATCAGTCCAAAATAGAAGACGAACAGATGCACGGCAATCAGTGGCACCAACAGGCCACTCTGCGCGCCCAATTCGACCACCACCGGCGCCATCAGCGTGGACACGACGATGTAGTTGGCCGTCGTCGGCAGACCCATGCCGAGGATCAGGCAGATAACTGCCACCAGGCAAAGCATGATCATCAGGTTACCACCCGAGATCAGTTCGACCAGTTCGCTCATCACCAGACCGATGCCGGTCAGCGTCACGGTGCCGACGATGATGCCGGCGGCCGCCGTGGCGATACCAATGCCGATCATGTTGCGGGCGCCGGTAACCAGGCCGTCGAGCAGATCCTGGAAGCCCTGACGAACAGCCGCGCCTGGATCGCCCTGCTTGCGGAAGTGCGCAATGATCGGCCGTTGTGTGACCAAAATGAACATCAGGAACACCGTCGCCCAGAAAGCGGACAAAGCCGGCGAGAGTTCTTCGACCATCAGGTTCCAGATCAGCACCACCACCGGCAGCAAAAAGTGCAGGCCCGATTTCAGCGTCGGCCCCGCATCGGGTAGTGTTTCGATCGGCTTGTCCGGGTCGTCCATGTGCAGTTCCGGATAACGGGTACCGAACTTCAACAGGCCGATGTAGGCGGCCATCATCAGCAGGCCAACGATATAGATCGAGGCGTCACCGAAGACATCCTTCAGCCAGCCAAAGCCGTAGTAGACGATGCCGGCCAGGATGACGATGCCGGAAACGGTCATCAGAAAGGAGATCAAGCGCGAGCCGCGGGTGGCCTCGTGCACGCGCGGAATGCCACGGATGTCGGCCTTCATCGCTTCCAGGTGCACGATGTAGAACAGTGCAATGTAGGAGATCAGCGCCGGCAGGATGGCGTGCTTGAGCACCTGCGTGTAGGGGATGCCGACGTATTCGACCATCAGGAAGGCAGCGGCACCCATCACCGGCGGCATGATCTGGCCGTCGACCGAGGCCGCAACCTCCACCGCCGCCGCCTTGTCTGGACGGTAGCCAACACGCTTCATCAGCGGAATGGTGAAGGTCCCGGTGGTCACCACGTTGGCGATCGACGACCCCGAGATCAGGCCGGTACATGCCGAGGCAACCACCGCCGCCTTGGCCGGGCCGCCGCGCAGGTGACCAAGCAGCGAAATCGCCGACTTGATGAAATAGTTGCCGGCCCCGGCGGTTTCCAGCAGCGAACCGAACAGCACGAAGAGAAAGATGAAACCCGACGAAACCCCGAGTGCCACCCCGAAGACGCCCTCGGTACTCAGCCACAGGTGTGACATGCCCTTGCCCAGCGAAGCGCCCTTGTGAGCGATCAGGTCCGGCATGTACGGGCCAAGGAAGATGTAGCCGATGAAGATCGTCGCCAGTATGACCATCGGCAGGCCGAGCGCACGCCGTGCCGCTTCGAGCAGCAGCACGATGCCGGCGACCGATGCCACGAGGTCAAGTGTCGTCGGTTGACCGGGTCGCGTGGACAGCTCGGAGTAGAAGACAAAAAGGTAGGAGGCGCAGAAAACACCAACCAGCGCCAGCACCCAGTCCAGGGCCGGCACATAGGCACGCGGCGAGTGCTTGAATGCCGGATAGGCGAGAAAAGCGAGAAACATGGCGAAAGCCAGGTGGATCGAACGCGACTCGGTGTCGTTGAGCACAAGGATGCCAAACGAATACGGGAGCGGCGAAGCGATCCACAGTTGAAACAGCGACCATGTCAGCGCCGTCAACATGATCAGCTTGGCCACCGCACCGGTCGGCTTGCGACCGCCGGTGTCTGCCTCGGCGACCAGTTGTTTGAGTTGCTCGTCGGTCAGGACGGCTTCAGCTTCTTTTTCAGCCATGTGTGTAATCTCCGCAGACTTCAACGTAAGACGGCCCCGCGCGGGGGCCGTCGGCAGGCCTACCGGAAGCGACTGACTACGCGCCGCTCCCGCATGCTTCCGGCCGAATTACATCCAGCCTTTCTCCTTGTAGTACTTCACAGCGCCGTCATGCAGCGGTGCGGACAGGCCGTTCTTGATCATTTCCTTCGGATCGAGGTGGGCGAAAGCCGGGTGCAGCTTCTTGAAGTCGTCGAGATTGTCGAAGACCGCTTTCACCATCGCGTAGACCACGTCATTGGGAACCTTCGACGACGAGACAAAGGCTGCCACTACGCCGAAGGTGTTCGTCGGGTTCGGGTTGTGTGCGTACATGCCGCCGGGAATGGTCACTGCCGCATAGTAGGGATAGGTCTTGACCAGCTTGTCGACCGCCGGCCCCATGATATTGACCAGTTGCGCGTGACAGGTGGTGGTCGGGTCCTGGATGTTTGCCGACGGATTGCCGACGACGTAGGCGAAGCCGTCGATCTTGTTGTCGCACAGCGCCGCACCGTGCTCATCGGCCTTCATCTCGGAAACCAGCGAAAAATCACTGGTCTTCATGCCCAGGGCCGGCAGCAGGATATCCATCGTCGCGCGCTGTCCGGAGCCCGGATTGCCGATATTGAAGCGCTTGCCCTTGAAGTCGGGCAATGCCTTGACCTTGGCGTCCTCGCGCGCCAGCACGACCAGCGGCTCGGGATGGATCGAGAATACCGAACGCAATTCCTTGAACGCGCCACCCTCCTTGAACTGGTTCTCGCCCTTCAACGCGTTGTAGGCCACGTCCGACTGAGCAACGCCAAAGTCAAGCTCACCGGCCTTGATGGTATTGACGTTATAGACCGAACCGCCGGTGCTTTCGACCGAGCAGCGAATACCATGCGTTTTCTTTTCCTTGTTCATCAGGCGGCAAATCGCACCGCCCGCCGCGTAGTAAACACCGGTCACGCCACCCGTACCGATGGTGACAAACTTCTGTTCCGCGAACGCTGCCGGGCTCGCGACGCTGGCACAAACCGCGAGGGCCGCAGCAAGGGTAGTAAGTTTCTTCATTTTGAGTCTCCTTCCGTATGATCCATCAAAGAGGGCTGACTGGGCCGTGACGGCCTTGCTTGGGTTGCGGAATCATCGCGGAACCTTGTAGCAATTGTCCGCGGACTCGATTCGATTCCCAGCAAAGCAGCACCACTGTCTGAGCAGCTTCGCTCCAGTAAGTCTTGCCGCTGTTCGCACTGTCGGCCCCTTCGTCTGCAGCGACATTCCACCATTTACAGCCGACGAGACCTAACGACAATGTACTGTACACACAAACTGAGCTCAAGCCCAGACCAATTTCAGCGAAACACCGGATACCAATCAGAAACCCGATTTCCCTTGCCCTGCGGCTTGTGCAGCGCACCAATCATGCATTAAGCATTCTCCGAACAGCCTCCAGATGCTCTCCCTCGTTATGACAAATGCCCTGAAACGATGCGCACAAATCGAGGAAATCACGCAACTCCATGCGCTGTGCCATTTTCATCAGTCGCTTGGTCAGGCGCAGCGCCTTTGGCGGTTGGGCAGCCATGCGGGTGGCAAGTTCAAGTACCTTTGGCATCAAGTTCTCGGGCTCGACCACATCGAGGACGATACCAAGCGTTTTCGCCTCGACAGCGCTCACCACACGCCCGCTGAGCGTCAGCTCGAATGCCTGCTGGTAGCCGATCAGCCGCTGCATGAACCAGGCGCCGCCATCGCCCGGAATGATGCCCAGGTTGAGGAAGGTCTCGCCAAACTTCGCCCGGCTCGACGCCAGCCGGATATCGGCCATGTTGGCAAGATCGAAGCCGGCGCCAATGGCCGCGCCGTTGACAGCCGCGATCACCGGGATCTCGACAGCGTTCAGCGCCAGCGGGATGCGCTGGATGCCGCGACGGTAACGCTCCGCGACCTCGGCCACGTTGCCCGCGAAGTCGCCACCGCGTTTGGCCATGTCCTTGACGTTGCCGCCAGCCGAGAACGCCGATCCCGCGCCGGTGATGATCAGCACCGAGACCTCTTCACAGCGGTTGACCCACTCGGCAACGCTGACAATATCGTCGATCAAGCCCGTGCCGGTCAGTGCGTTGCGGACATCGTCGCGATTGAGTGTCAGGGTCGCGACGCGCTGGTCCAGGTCAAGGAGAGCGTCGGAAAGCACCGGCATGTTCATTGCGGACCCTCCTTCGCAGCGGAGCTTGCTCGATCGACGATGATCCGTGCATCGACCACGGCGTAGCCGTCAACCAGGGCAATGACCGGGTTGAGATCCAGTTCCACGATTTGCGGATAGGCCTCGGCGATACTCGACACTTTCAGTAGCAGATCGACCAGCGCGTCCTTGTCGACCGCCGCCTCGCCGCGCACGCCACCGAGGATCTTGCGCGACTTGATCTGCTCGAGCATTGACGAAGCATCGTGGGGCGACAGGGGAATGGCACGAAAAACCACGTCTTCGAGAATCTCGACGAAAATTCCACCCAGCCCGAACATCAGTACCGGCCCGAAAATCGGATCGCGAATGACGCCGATAATCACCTCGGTGCCCTTGCGCGCCATCGGCGCGAGCAGAACCCCCTTGATCACCGCCTGCGGGTCATAAGCGCGTGCGGAAGCCATGATCTGGTCGAAAGCGACGCGCATGCCGGCTTCGCCGCGCACGTTGAGCTTGACGCCGCCGGCATCCGATTTGTGCAGAATATCCTTGGACACCACTTTCATCGCCACCGGCTGGTCGCCGAATCGCTCAGCGATCCCGGCCAGATCGTCGGCGGCGCAGGCCAGTAGTTCCTCCGGCACGACAACACCATGGGCGCGCAGCAAGGCCTTGGCCTCGAACTCGAAGAGGTCGCGGCCCTCGGCTTGTGCCGCGGCAAAAGCTGCCTGCGCGGCGCCATCCGGCGTCACCGCAGGCAGGCTCTGGCGACCGGCGCTAGCCGCCAGATAGATACCTCGTTCGCCCAGCGCCGACAATACGCGCACCGCCTGCTCGATCGAACTGTAGACCGGCAGACCGGCTTCGTGCAGCCGCCGCAAGGCCGGCGGATTGACCGGGGCGTAGAGGCTGTAGACGACCAGTGGCTTGTCGGTCCTGCGGGCCAGTTCGATCATCGCTTCGGCACCACGCATCTCGCCACCCAACAGGTCTTCGGCAAAGCGGGTGTAATAGCCACCGAACATGCCGACCAGGAAGATGCTGTCGACGTTGTCGTCGTCGGCAACGATTTCCAGGCAATCGGCAAGCAGCGCCGGGTTGGCATCGCTGCTGCCGGCGACATCGACAGGGTTGACCAGAGAAGCCTGCGGAACCAGGATTTCGCCAAGACGCCGGCGCGTCGTTTCGCTCAGTTCGGCCAGTTCAAGCCCGGCCTCGGACAGACGATCGGAGGCAATGGTCGCCTGGCCTCCACCGTCGGCGACGACGGCCACGCGCTTGCCACGCGCTTTCTGCAGTAGCCCCAGACCTTCGGCGACCGGCAGAATTTCGTCCGAATGCTGCACCACGCTAACCCCGACCTGGCGCAACAGGTCAACGGTCATCGCATAGCTGCCCGCCAGTGCACCGGTGTGCGAACTGGCCGCCTTCTGACCGGCTTCGGTCGAGCCCGACTTGTACACCACCACCGGCTTGAGCGCGGTGATCGCGCGCGCCGCATCGAGGAAACGACGCCCGTCACGGAAGCCCTCGACGTAGAGTGTCGCAACCCGCGTGTGTGGGTCTTCACCCAGATAGCGCAGGTAGTCGTTGAAGCCGATATCTGCCTGGTTGCCGGGCCCGGCATAGGTGCTGAAACCGACGTGACCGTTACGTTCGGCTTCGAGCACCAGCGACAGCAGCATGTTGCCCGATTGCGAAATGAGACCGATGTCACCCGCCTTGATGTTGTTCAAGGCCAGCAGGTTGACTTTCTTGTGCAGATTGAACATCCCGGAGGTATTCGGGCCGATGATCCGCACGCCACTGCGGCGAGCCGCATCCATCAGATCCTGTTCCAGCTGGATCCCTTCGGGACGGCCGGTTTCGCGAAAGCCGCTGGCCAGGATCACCGCTCCCTTGACGCCCTTCTTGCCGCATTCGATGAGCAGGCCCGGCACCGACGAAGCCGGCGTGCAGATCAGCGCCAGATCGGCGGTCCCTGGAATGTCCGCCAGCGACGCGTAGGCCTTGACGCCGAGAACCCTATCCACCTTGGGATTGATCGGGTAGATCGTGCCCGGGTAGCCATCCTTGATCAGGCCGACCATCGCCTTGTAGCCGCGTTTGGTGGGATCGGCCGAAGCGCCGACGATGGCAATTGAATCGGGGGCCAGAAAATCGTGCAGCGGGCTGCGCTGCGTTGTCGGAGCAATGGTATTCATCTCAGCACCCCTTGAAGATCGGCAGGCGCTTTTCGGCGAAGGCATCGATACCTTCCTGCCAGTCCTGCGTCGTGCCGACGAAGGTCATGCCTTCGAGCTCAGCGGTCAGGGCGGCGTCCAGCGTGCGCTCAGCCGCCATGTTCAGCTGCTCCTTGGCCAGTTGCATCGACAATGGCGCCTTGCCGGCGATCCGCCCGGCGAATTCGCGCGCCGCGTCGAGAAAGCCTTCATCCGGCAGCACCCGATTGGCCAGGCCGATGCGCACCGCCTCGTCGCCCTTGATTCGTTCGCCGAGAAAAACCAGCTCGCGCGCCTTGGCCAGCCCGACCAGGCGCGGCAGAAGATAGGTGACGCCGCCGCCGAGGAAGGTGCCAATACTGATTTCCGGCAGGCCGATCTGCGCGCTCTCGGCCATCAGCAGGAAATCCGAAGCAATGGCCATTTCGGCACCGGCGCCCAGGGCAAAACCATTGACTGCGGCAATCACCGGCTTCGACAGCAACAACAGCCGTCGGCAGACGATCTGTTCGCCACGCAGGTACTGGCGCCGATCGAAAGCGGTGCGCCCTGCCTTGTGGGCCTTGAGGTCGGCGCCAACACAGAACGCTCGACCCTCGCCAGTCAACAGGACGACACGAACATCGCCGTCGGCCTCGGCGACAGCCAGCGCAGCGTTGAGTTCGTCGTAGAGCTCCTGCGTTACCGCGTTGAGCCGTTCCGGTCGATTCAGGCGGATTTCGGCTATCCCGCCACTCGCTTGGTAAATGATCGTTTCAGTGTGCATGGACACCGCTCCTTTTCTTTCAGTAAACGAAGGAATGGCCGCGACTCAACAAGCGGCGAGCCGCGGCGGGCGGCCTCAGGCGGGCAGTTCCTGAATCGACGACGGTGCTCCCTCGAGTGCAACAAGCGCGTCCTCGGTAAAGATGCGCAGCCCCAGTTCGGGTCGGTAGCCATGGATCTCCTTGACATCCAGTGCGCGCATGAAGGTGATGATTTCCTGACTGATCACCTGCCCGGGGACCAGAATCGGAAAACCTGGCGGGTAGGGGATGACGAAGGTGGTCGACACCAACTGGCGTCCGGCGGCGATTTCCTTCTCGATGGCCTTGCCCGCGATCGGCACGTATTCGCACTTGCTTTCGTCGTAGGCGAGGAAGAAGGCCGAGCGGATGTCCCCTTCTGGCGTACCGTTGCCCGAACTCAGCCGAAACGAGTCGTGAAAACAACTGAAATCAGGCAGTGGCGGCAGGTCCTCGCGCAAGGCCTTGACCCGACGCGCGAAGATCCGGCGCTCGACGTTGCTGGCGTCGTCGAGTCGCTCATCGAGATCGCGTGCGATCTTGACCAGCACCTCTATCAGATAGGCCACCGACGAGCGCGTGGTGCCGATGTTGGTCATGAACAGCACCGTGTTGCGCGAGGTCTTGTTGATCTGGATGCCGTGCTTGTTCATCAGGATTTCGTTCTTGAACGTATCACCGTCCCAACCCGAGCCCGACACCGACAAGGTGATCCGCGTTGCATCGAGGACGAATTCGTCCTCGCTCCAGGCGGCCATGATGTCGGTCCAGCCGTGTTCGGGATCCCAGTAGCTCTTGATCCCCGACTTGCGATACTCGGCCGGAATCATCTCGGCGACGGTGAGGACGTGGAAATACTTGCTGATCAGCGGGTGGGTATTGATCACCTTGCGCAGCGACATCGCCTGCTCGACCTGGCGCTGGATGAACTCGAAGCCCTCGAGTTCGACCTGCCGCCTGCCGATATCGAGCGAGGCAATGATCTGGTAGTTGGGCGAGGTGGAGGTGTGCGTCATGTAGGCCTCGTGAAAAGCCTGCTCGACCTCGTCCTTGAAATCCTGGTCATGGACGTGAATCATCGAACCTTGGCGCAGAGCGGTCAGCGTCTTGTGCGTCGATTGGCAGGCGTAGGCACGCACACGCACCTTTTCGGGGTCCGCCATCAGGCGAGTGTTCAGCAGGATCTCATCGTCGGCGTCGGCCATTTTTTCCCGGTACTCTGCATAAGCCACACGGTACTCGGGCGAACGGTAACGCTCGCGCAGCTGGCCGGCGCAGTACATGGCCGTGCGCCGCCGATAGGCCGGGCCAAAACGGGCAAAGGCAAACCACGCCTCATCCCAGAGAAAGACCAGATCCGGTTTTATCGCCAGGCATTCGTCCATCACCCGCTCGACGTTGTAGACCACCCCATCGAAAGTGCAGTTGGTCAGAAGCAGCATGCGCACGCGATCGAGCTTGCCCGCCGCCTTCAATTCCAGCAGGCGGTGCTTGATTTCTTTCATCGGCACCGCACCGTACATTGAATAGTCGTTGAGCGGGTAGCTGTCGAGATAGACCACCTGCGCCCCGGCCAGGACCATGCCGTAGTGGTGCGACTTGTGGCAGTCGCGGTCGACCAGCACGATGTCGCCAGGGCGGACGATCGCCTGTACCACTATCTTGTTGCAGGTCGACGTACCGTTGGTGGCAAAGAAGGTCTGCTTCGAGCCAAAGGCGCGAGCGGCCATCTCCTGCGCCTTCTTGATCGGACCGTGCGGCTCCAGCAGGCTGTCGAGTCCGCCCGAGGTGGCCGAGGTTTCAGCGAGGAAGATGTTCATCCCGTAGAAGTCGCCCATGTCCTTGATCCAGTGCGAGGCGGTGATCGACTTGCCACGACTGATCGGCATGGCGTGAAAAACGCCGGTGGGGATGCGTGCGTACTGCGTCAGGGCGTTGAAGAAGGGCGCCTCGAAGCGTTCCGAAACGCCGCGCAGGATGTTCAGGTGCAGGTCCAGATGGTCTTCCTGGTTGTAGAAGACGCGCCGACAGTTGCCGAGCTTGGCGCCAGCGATCTCCTCGACCGACTGATCGGTGAACAGATACACGTCGAGCTCTGGACGCAGCTTGGCAATCATCCGGCAAAGTTCGGGGCCGTACTCCTTGGGCTCCACCTCTTCGAGGACTTCCTCTTCGAGCCGCGAAAGGTAGCGATGCAGCAGCTCCAGCGTCTGCTCCGATTCACGCTTCAGATCGTTGCGAATTACCACTGCCTGCAGATTGTGGTTGAACATCACGCCGATCAGGGCGTCGGTGAGGCTGGGCACGAACACCGGCTCATAGACGAAGGGATCCTCGGGGCGGCGCAGCGAACGCAGTGTACGACGCAGGTTTTCCTCCTGCATCGGCGAAAACTTGTCTACGAACAGCACTTCGAAGTAAAGGAGCTCCTTGCCGGCATTTTCCGTGGACTCGTCGTCCGGACTGCCCTCGGTCAGTTCCTCGACATCATGGTGGTGAGGATTGCGTCGATAACTGTTGCTCAGCAAGGCGTGACAGATATTTCGCACCGTGATCGCCAGCACGTCGAAACGACCCAGTGTGACGAGTTCGCCAAGCCGACTGAAAGTATCGTGCCCCGGAAAAGCCCAGTAGAGTTCGATCGGACGCAGGGCGTCGATCAACTCGACGATTTTGCGCTCGGCCTCGTGCCGCCGGCGTTCCGTGCGGCTCTGAACGAGTTGCTCGCTGGCGATTTTCAGGGCGCTCCAGCGGTCGGTGCGAAGTTGCAGCGCACTGTAGTATTCACCCAGCGATTTCTTGGCTTTGCTGTCTGCCTTCATGGCTTGTCTCCTGATGCGAGGTCCATGCCTCGCGTATCGTTGTTATGTGGCGATGGCGAACTGCCAAACTCGATGAGCCGCTCGCCCACGTTGAAGTCGGCGAATGACTGTGACCAGTTGACGCCCGGCCAGAAGAAATCGGCACGGCCCTCGCTCGGCCAATACGCCGCCGAGTACAGGGTGCCGAGACCGCGTGCAAACGCGTTCGAGTAAATGGGCGCTTGCAGGAATGCAGCGATCAGCGCCTCGGTGGTCATTGCGCTGTCGTCCAGCATCTCCATTAACCGCTGCAGGCGCTCGACCGTCGACGTGGCACGAGCGTGCTGATGCCATTCGACCTTTTTCTGGTGATTGGTCGCCGCTGCCAGGCGACGAATGTCACCGCTACGGCCCGGGACAAGGAAAACCGTCGCGAAGTCGCCGCTACGGTCAACTACGGTGACGTTGTAACTCATATGCACCGGAACCCGTGCCAGTGCCGCGCAAGCCTCTTCGGTGCGCGTGCAGGTTTCGAGCACGTAGCGCAGTACCAGCGGTACCCCGAAGCCTTCGCCGACTTCCTGACGACCCCCAAACGACAAGGCCAGCGCAAGGCCATCCTCGTTGATGCCGTCGAGCAGGCCCCACATGCAGTCGCTGAGGCCGATCACCTCTCGACCATTCCAGGCGGTCTTCAGGATCACGCCTTCACACAGCTGTGGCGGATAGTCGTAGTTGCGCACCAGCAGCGGCCGCTCGCCGGGCCAGACCAGCTGCGAGCAGCCGGTGACGTACGGCGGCGGGCAGAAAAGCGACAGGAAGCGCGCTTCCACGTCGCCGCCACCGGCAAGCTCGGCCAGCTTCTCGTAGGTTGGCATCAGCTCCGGCATGTGCTTGCGTAGCGCCCGCACGCAAGGCAGATAATAGGGACGCTCCGCGTCGCCGCTTTGCAGATACCAGCGACGATACGAGGGCCAGAATTCGCTGAACAGCGCTTGCCAGATGGCCCCCGGTCGTGTTTCTTCCATGGCGCGGAAGAGCAGCGACTGGGTCTGAATGAGCGGCATCTACCTCCTCAACCGGCGATCAGAGAATCTTGAACGCGCCAGCCGACGGCACCGGTTCGGCCACCGCCGTATCCAGAGGACGACCCTTGTAGAAGCTCTTGATCCCACGGATCCAGTTCTCCGCGCGGGCGTTGATCTTGAATTCCTCGGTCATCGAGCGGCCGCGGGTAATCAGAATGCCCAGATCGGCACCTTCATAGCGATAGTCACCGCGCCCGGTGATACGCAACCAGAAAGCCTCGTTCTCGCCTTCGACCGCCAGGCGGTGGTAGTCGAAGCGGTGGAAAGTGACGTTGCCGGCGTCGTCCATGCGGTAGATTCCGGATTCCGGCGCCTGGTCGACGATGTCGACTTCCTGGTCGGTGTACTTCATGACCAGCTGGCTCCAGCTGTCGATGTACTTGGGATTCTTCCAGCGCTCGTTCATCGCTGCCACGTCGAGCTTGAAATCCACGCCACTGAATTCGAGCAGGTGGAAGAAGAAGAGCGGCGCGTCGGCATAGGCGAACGCCGCATGGTTGGTCATCGGGCTGGCACCGCAGACGCGCGGGTTGAGTTCGCCCAGATAGACCTCCTCGGTATCCTGGTCGATCAGGAAATCCAGGTCGAAGTAACCGCGGTAGCCTTCCTCGAGCAACTGGTTGCCGAAGGCGTAGGCGTAGTCGCGAGCGATGATGCGCGCTTTCTCCGGGAAGGCTCCCGGAAAGACCTCGTTGCCGCACCAGCCACCCTTGTACGGGGTCAATTCCTTGGCGCCGACGATTTCGGTGAGCAGCGGGCCGACGACGGTGCCACAACGGGTCACGCACGCTTCCAGCGTCCCGCCGCGGCAGTTGATGCGCTTCATCACCTTGACCTCGGGATCCTTGACGATCTCGTCGGCGTATTTCTTCCACTCCTCCTCGTTGGAGATGAAGAAGGTGGTGTGGCCGGAGTCGCCAAAGGCCGACTGAATCACCAGGTCGCTGCCCAGTCCGTTTTCCTCGGTCAGCTTGATCAGCTGCTCGTAGCTCTCGACCTTGGCCAGCACGTTCGGCACCGAGGGCACCCCGGCCTTGTTGCCGATACGTACCGTTTCCATCTTGTTGTCGCAACGCGTACGTAATGAGGCCGGCGGGAACCACAGCTCGATACCCAGTTCCTTGCATAGTTCCTCGGTCTTCTCGTCAAACATCAGGAACACCGCGACCGGATCGCCACCGCGCCCCTTGATGAAGTCGATGACCTCCTTGTTCTGCAGCAGATAGTTGTTGATGTCCTCGATACCTTCGAACTCCGGATGCGGTTGCTCGCTGGGGACGAAGACGTTCGGATGACGACCGTCGTAGCAGTCGATGTAGTTGATGTGCTTGAAGTGCGGCACCCGCTCATCCATGCCGGCCAGATTAAAGTTGGTGGCGCTGATGAAGTAGATCGGACGCGTATTGCGATGGAAGAACAGTCGCAAATCCGACATGCTGGTAATGGCGGGCATTGTGGCTTGAGCTTGAGTCATATCTTGTCTCCTCTGGGGTGATGTATTTTTGTGCGGCGGCGCTTTTCTGCGGCAAAACTGAAAGGCAACAATCCCGATTCCAAAGAGGGTGGCAATGGCCAGGCCGAGCATCGGTCCGGCGCTCACCTTGCCACCCGCTTGCGGTAACACATCCCGCTGCTCAAGGATGGTTCGGGTACGGTGGTGCGTCGCCCAGCGGCGAAGCAGCAACATAGACGTCCGTGTTCAGATCGGCGACATGGAGGATGGAACCGTCCGCTCCGGCGACTGCGCCTTCGGGCAGGACAGCCGCGCCGCCACGCGAGCCGCGCGTCGGTTTGATCAGGGGCCCAAGGCTGTTCAGATAGCCTTCTTCCCGGCCCAGGTGCTTCTGATAGACCGGAAACTCGACTGGCCGATCACGGAAACTCTTCAACGTCTGACCCAGGCCGCGAATACCAACCTCGCGTTCCCGACGCACCCGCGACAGATCGATCTCCACCGGGATGATCTCCTCGCCGCCGCCCGCCTGATGAATGACGTAGCCGGAAGGGCCAACGACGATCGAGTGGCCGGTGCCGCAGTCACCAACCCCGTTGACATCGAAAAAGTAGCACTGGTTGATCGTCGCACTGGCACGGGCGATCGGCAATTCCACATCGCGGTCAATGGTGTCGGTCATCGTCGGATGGAGAATGCATTCGGCGCCCATCGAAACCAGCGTCCGCGTCGTTTCCGGAAACCACATGTCGTAGCAAATGGAGACCCCGAAACGGCCGACGTTGGGAACGTCGAAGACGCAGAAATCGGTACCCGCTTTGATACCCATCTCGTACGGCAGAAAGGGGAACATCTTGCGGTAGCGGGCCACCACCGTCCCGTTCGGGTCGATCACCGAGGTGGTGTTGTAGATATCATCGCCAACGCGCTCGAACATCGACCCCGGCAGCAGCCAGAGGCCGTGTTTGGCTGCCATCTGGCAGAAAATCTGCTCGGCCGGCCCCCCCGTTGGCTGGGCGTGATAGGGCGCTGGTCCGTAGGGAGCGAGCTCGCTGAAAACGACCATCTGGACCCAGGGAAACCGGGCCATGACGACATCCAGCTTGTGTCCCATCGCGGTGATGTTCTCGCGCTCCATCGAGACGTTCATCTGGATGCCGGCAATTGAAAAAGGAATCATGAAATGGGCTCTCCTGCCGCTCTAGGGTTCGGTACGAAGATTTGTCGAATTGACAGCACGCTCCGGCGCAGCGAACGCAACCGGATCACAACGGCCGCTCGCGGGCAGATGCTCGCGTCCCTGAAAAAACCCGGGGTGCCGGACGATATTCCGCTGGCGCAAGGTGCTCAGGCGCCAATCGCCTGCAACGATGCTTCGATTATCTCCAGGCCCTCATCCAGCAGCGCCTCCGGAATGGTCAGCGGAATCATTACCCGCAATACATTACCGTGCGGCCCGCACAACAGCAACAGCAGGCCACGTCTTGCCGCTTCGTTCTTCAAGGCGGTGGCCATGTCGGTCGCCGGTTGCCGGGGGTCGCCGTTGCGGCAGAACTCCACCGCCGTCATCGCTCCAAGTCCGCGCACGTCGACGATGCTGGAATATTGCTTCTTCATCGCAGTGAAGCGACTGCGCAGGCGCTCACCGAGCGCCATCGAGCGGCTGCAGAGCTTTTCTTCCTCGACAATGTCGAGCACCGCCAGCGCGCCGGCAACCGCAATCGGGCTGCCCGCATAGGTGGAACCGAGGCCGCCGACCTCTGCCGCATCCATGATCTCGGCCTTGCCAACGATGGCGGCAATCGGCAAGCCGCCGCCGAGGCCCTTGGCCAGGGTGATGATGTCCGGCTCGACGTCGTAGTGTTCGGTGGCAAACAGCTTTCCGCAACGGGCAATGCCGGTCTGTACTTCATCGGCAACCAGCAGAATCCCGTGCTTGTCGCAGAGCGTCCGCAGGCGGCGCAGGAAACCGGGCGGCGCCGGCAGATAGCCGCCCTCGCCCTGTACCGGTTCGATGACGATTGCGCCGACGTCGGAGGCTTCGATGCTGTAGGCGAACAACTGCTCAATGGCCGCGATGGAATCGTCTTCCGAGACACCGTGCAGGGCATTCGGAAACGGCACGTGGAAAATGCCGCCGGGGAAGGGCCCGAACTTGACCTTGTAGGGAGCCACCTTGCCGGTCAGCGCCAGGCCGAACATCGTGCGACCGTGGAAGCCGCCACCGAAGGAAATCAAACCCGTCCGTCCGGTGGCCGCCCGGGCAATCTTTACCGCATTCTCGACCGCTTCCGCGCCGGTATTGACCAGAAACGACTTCTTCGGCGTGCTGCCTGGCGCCGCGGCGTTGAGCCGCTCGCACAGTTCCACGTACGATTCGTAGGCCACCACCTGGAAGCAGGTGTGGGTGAACGCCTCCAGTTGCTCACGCGCCGCAGCGACCAGCCGCGGATGGCAGTGTCCGGTATTGACCACCGCGATGCCGGCGCAAAAGTCGATCCAGCGACGCCCCTCGACATCCCAAATTTCCGCGTTGTTGGCGCGTTCGGCGAACAGCGGGTGCGCCTGCCCGACACCTCTCGGCAAGGCGGCCTGGCGCCTGGCCATCAGCTCGGCGTTGGTTTGGGTGGTCGGTTTTTCGTTACGTGCATTCATGTCTTTCTCCTGTGCAATTCGCCCGCAGGCTCAATTGATCCCGCCAATGCAAACGTGCTTGATTTCCAGATAATCCTCGATGCCGTACTTGGAACCCTCGCGGCCCAGGCCGGAAGACTTCATGCCGCCGAACGGCGCCACCTCGGTCGAGATCAAGCCGGTGTTGACGCCGACAATGCCGTATTCCAGAGCGCTCGATACACGCATGCTGCGCGCCAGATTCTCGGTGTAAAAATAGGAGGCGAGGCCAAATTCCGTATCGTTGGCCATCGCCACCGCCTCGCTCTCGGTGGTGAACTTGAAGACCGGCGCCACTGGCCCGAACACTTCTTCACGGGCGATGCGCATCGCTGGCGTGACGTTGGCCAGAATGGTCGGTTCGTACCAGGTACCGCCCAGACTGTGACGCTTGCCGCCGCAGACCACACGAGCCCCTTTCTCGCGTGCATCGAGAACCATGTCCTCGACCTTGGCAATAGCTGCATCATCGATCAGCGGACCTTGCGTGACGCCATCGTCGACGCCGTTGCCGACGCGCAGCCCGGCAACAGCTGCACCGAGCTTGTCGACGAAAACGTCGTAGACGCCTTCCTGAACCAGCAGACGGTTGGCGCAGACGCAGGTCTGACCGGCGTTGCGGTACTTGGAGAGAATCGCCCCCTGCACCGCGGCATCGAGATCGGCGTCATCAAAGACGATGAACGGCGCGTTGCCGCCCAACTCGAGCGACAGTTTCTTGATCGTCGGCGCGCATTGCTGCATGAGAATGCGACCGACTTCGGTGGAGCCGGTAAAGCTCAGCTTGCGCACCGTTGGATTGGCGCACAACTCACCGCCGATCGCCGGCGCGTCGCCGGTGACGACATTGAAAACGCCCGCCGGGACACCCGCGCGCTCGGCCAGTTCCGCCAGCGCCAGCGCCGACAGCGGCGTCGCTTCGGCCGGCTTGAGGACCACACAGCAGCCGGCGGCAAGCGCCGGACCGACCTTGCGGGTGATCATCGCGGCCGGGAAATTCCACGGCGTGATGGCCGCACAGACACCGATTGGCTCCTTGGTCACCAGGACGCGCTTGTCGGCGTGGTGCGGGGGAACGATGTCGCCGTAGATACGCTTGCCTTCCTCGGCAAACCACTCGATGAACGACGCCGCGTAGGCGATCTCGCCACGCGATTCGGCGAGCGGTTTTCCCTGCTCTGCAGTCATCAGCTGCGCCAAATCCTCCTGGTTGGCGAGCAGCAGCTCGAACCAGCGCCGCAGAACCTTGGCCCGCTCACCGGCTGTCCGTGCCCGCCAGGCGGGCTGGGCGACCCGGGCCGCCTCGATGGCGCGACGGGTTTCCGCGGCGCCGGCTTCCGGCACTGTCGCCAGCTGCTCACCGGTGGCTGGGTTGGTCACGGGAAACGTTCGCCCGCTGTCGGCGACGGCCCATTCCCCGTTGATGTAGCACAACTGCCTGAGCAGTGTCGTATCGGCAAGTTTCACAAGCATCTCTCCTCTCGGTGCATTCGATCAGCGCGGATTTTCCTCAGGCTGGCTAGCAGTTGCCGCCAGCACGCACCATCTTGGGTCAACTGTACGCGGAAGAGCGGTGCCCAACCCGACCAATTAATGCAACATTCCTGATACCAATTTGGC
>NZ_JAVTWB010000048.1:0-17165 GCF_032229525.1 Accumulibacter sp.
CCTCTGGCAGCTTGCGAAGTACGGCAGCCGTTCAGATGGCTGCCTGTCGGAATCATCGAACGACAGCAATTGGCCGCGGACCGCCGATCAGCGCGGACCTGCCATTGCGTTGCAACGATCAAAGCCCCGCATGAGTGGACCAGAACGCCGCTGGAGCGACGATCGGGTAGCGTTCAGCCATCGCCAGCAAGTCCTTGTCACCGGTTATCAGGTAGTTAGCGCCCGATGTCTTGAGTGCGGCGCACAAAGTGCCCAGGACGGGCTGATCATCGAAGTCGCGCAAGTCTGGTTCTAGGTCTGGCAGCGGTTCGATGACTTCGGCTTGTATGGAAAGAGCGTCGACCAGGTCGTCGATCTCCGCCGACGTCAAGCCATGGCGGTGTGCCAGGCGGGGCAGCACGCGTCGCAACTCGTCGAGGATATAGGCGGAAAGCAGCACATCGACCGAACCGTGGCGCCACGCCGCCAGGATCTTGCCGGGCACACTGGCCGGGTAAGCAATGCCCGAAAGCAGCACATTGGTATCGAGCACCACCCGCAGCGCCGCCACGGCGGTTCAAGGCTTGTTTGTGGATGCGCGTACCGACGTCCGTTCAAGCGCGACGGCGGCCTCGATTTCGGCCAAGCCGCTCGCCTCGGGCACATCCGCAAAACCAGCCTCGATGCGATGGCATAGAGTGTCGAAGCGGCCCTGCATGCGGCGAATGCGCTCGAACAAGCGCGCATCGATCAGCGCGGCGACTGGCTTGCCATCTTTGTTGATGACGACGCTATCGTGCCGGTACTGCACGCGATTGATCATTTCGCCCAAGTTCTGCCTGAAGTTGACCGCGCTGGTTTCGGTAATCACGGCGACCTCATTAGTATGACCATGGCGATCATTGTGGTTTGATACTTGTTGACCGTCAAGGCTTTCCCAGGTGGCGGTTATCCGAACGGGTGCGGTTGGTCGATAACTCAATTTTTTCGGTAGCTGGGCGGCAGCTTGTGGCCGATGGGAGTAGCTTCTCAGAAAGTGGTGGAAGTTCTCCGTTCACATGACTATTAACTATTATTAAATGCGTGTTGCATGTTTTCGCCACCGCCCAGTTCTCCATGTGAATTGCCCTCCTCTCTGCTGGAGGAAGGGCCGCCGTAGGTACGGTCGCTATTCACGCGTCTCGACCATCTTGCTGCCGAGAACACCGAACTGAAGGAACAAGTGTTGCAGCAGGCCGAAACCATTCGGGAGTTGCGGGACGAAATTGCCGTGCTCAAGGGTCCTCGAGGCGATGCTGGGCGCCGGCGCCGCCTGCCGCGATCAGTATCTGATCGATGAGATTCCGCGTGCCAGACTGGTCGGGATGCCGGTCTTTGATCTCGCGCTGGACGACTTTGCGGAAGCACAGAAGCGCAAGGCCTATCTCTTCGAGGCCGGCCGGCGCGTCGCCAGCGAGTGCCTGCACGATTGGGGGCCGGATCTCGCTGGCGGGCGACGACCGCCGGCCCGCGGCGCGGCGCGCGCCGATCAGCTGCACGACGATCACGCCGTGGCGACGGCGTCGGCGATGATGCAGGGGTTTGCCAACCGGCTGTCGCGTTTTTCTCGCCAGCAGCTGTTCATCAGCTACAGCCATCACGACCGGCAGTGGCTGGATGTCGTCAGGGCACCGCTGGAGCCCTACGTCGAACTGCGGGGCGTGCAGGTCTGGGACGACACGCTTATCGAGGCGGGTGAGCTGTGGCGCGAGGCGATCGCGCAGGCGCTGGCTTCGACCCGCGCCGCCCTGCTGCTCGTCTCACCGGGCTTTCTCGCCTCGTCGTTCATTCGCGACGAGGAACTGGCCTATTTCATGGCGGCGGCCTCGCGTTACGCGGTCAAGGTGCGCTGGGTGCTGCTGAGCGACATCGGCGGCGCGCGCAATCCCCTGGGCGAGCAGCAGGCGATGCTGGACACGGCCGGTCCGCTCGATGCGCTCTCGGCGCTGGAGCTGGTGCGCGCGCTGGCAGCGCTGGCACGCGAGATTGCGCATGAACTCGACCGATGACGGCGCGCTGCCGGGGATTGACCCGGCATCGAGGTCAAGCGCAGCGCTCATCTGCACAGCGCCGAGGTTTCGCCGATCCTCTGGCAACATGGCTTGGGCTATACTTTTCTCCCGATTCACTTCACTCGAGACGTCCTGATGACCGCCAGCCTGCTCCGCCGTGTTTTGCTCATCGTGGCTTCCACGGTATTTCTGGCCGCTTGCACGACTACTTCGGTGGTTTCGGAATGGCGCGACCCGGGTTATCGTGGCGCCGCGCTGAAGAAGATCATGATCTTCATCGCCGCCGGGGATGATGCGACCCGTCGCATGGTCGAGGATCGCCTGGTATCCTCGTTTCCGAAGGGAACGCTGGCGGTGCCCAGCTACACCCTGTTCCCCGATGGGAAGGAAATCAACCCACAGAACGAGCAGAAGATCGCTGCGCGTCTCAAGCAGGAAGGATTCGACGGCGCCTTGACCGCGCGTCTGTCGTCGGTGGACAAGGACAAGGTGTATGTGCCGCCGCAGAGCTATCTGGCACCGGCGATGGTCGGCCCCTATGGCTCCTTCTACCGCTATGGCGGCTATGCCTACAGCGCGGTCTACACCATGCCGGCTTACACCTATCAGCAGACCCGGTATCTGATCGAGACCATTGTCTACGAAATCCCGGGCGGGAAGATGCTGTGGACGATGACCACTCAATCGGTGGATCCGGATTCGCGCCAGCAGCTCATCGATGAGGTCACGCGCATTATCGACGACGAGCTGAAGAAGCAGGGATTGATCGCCGGCTGAGCGCTTGCGGACCAGCTGGCCTGCGCATCGAAGCGGACGTCTGACCCTGACAGGCCGGGCAACAGCGAAGCGCGGTCAAGCACCTGGTCTGGGCTGAGGTGCTGGCGCGGCAGCGCGTGCCGACGATCCGGCTGCTCGCGGATTCGCTCAACAACCCACAGCCGACACCTCTTAGCCACAGGTGGATTTGCCTTGCTCCTGACGGTGCGCAGTAACAGCCGTGGCATGGAGACAGGTCAGGGATTTGGCGAGCGAAAGCGTGCTGCTCACCGCGCCGGATTTCATTGGGGTTTGATAATTCACCGTTTAGGGCCTAGGGTTAAAGGGCCTGCTAGCACGTGAATCCTGGCAATCCACAGTGTCGGCGTGTTAGCGGGCGATCTTTCAATCCGGAAACAGGAGGACACCATGGGAATGCTCGACAAGTTGTTTGGCGGCAGCAAGGACTACCCACCGCTCCCGGAAGACAATGAGGCACAAGCCTGGCTCAACGAGGTAAAAGGCCCGCTCGAGGAGTTGGCGCAGCGCGTTTCGGACCCGCTGGAAGTGGTACCCGCCGAACGCCAGGCGTTCGTCTTCGTCGGCAAACCTCCCAAGCGTTTTGGCATCGCCTGGATCCACGATGGCAAAGTGAGTGGCCTCAAGGAACTGACGGAAGAACACAAGCTCTCGCCGGGCGCTGTTGGCCAAATGGTCGGGAAGCTCGGTCACGCCTATGAGCACGCGAGTGAAAGCCCTCGTTTTTCGACCGAAGTGGCCGGCAAGAAGGTGGTGGTAATCCCATCCAAAGGGCTGGAGCAGGAGGTTCAGCAGATCATCGAACACGCAATCCATTGACTGTCGACCGGCCACAGCCAGGGCTGGCCGATGGCGAGCGACACCAAGCGGTCGAGTGGGGCACCGAGGTGGCCCTGCTCGGGCCGCGTCAGCGGCAGATGTTCAGCCGAACAGGCCCGGCGGTCGAGTCGCTGATCTTTCCGGCGTGTGCTGTCTGGCGATCAGGCCAACAGGTGAAACGCGGGGCGCCGGCCCCTACGTTTTCGAGTCGACCAGAGCCTCGATATCATCAACAGAATCAACCAGACCGACATCGAAATCCAGATCGGAAAAATCGATGCCACAAGATTCTTCCAGATGCATGATCAGATTCATCATCGAAAACGAATCCAGTCGGCCGCTGATGAAAAGCGACTCGCTGTCCGAAAATTCCTTGTGATCGGCGAGCTTGGCCAGGGTTTCCTTGAGAAACTCGCGTAGCTTCTGCTTGGCATTGACATCCATCAGCTCACTCCAAAAAGGCTCGCCAGGAACGAGAGGCGCTCGCCCAGCGTGTGGTTACGTGATTCGTCGCCAAAGACATGCAGGCAGACGACGAACGACCAGACAAAAAGGAAGGAATAACACCTTCCGAAAAACGTTGATGAGGGGCGAATGCCGAGATTCGCGCGGACCTGCGAAATGCCGATCCCGGTCGCCAGAACGACACAGTAGAACAGATAGCTGGTGTAGGTTTCGACTGCCCCGGCCAGGCCCATCGTGGCCAGGAGATGGATTTCCCAGGTGAAATGCCAGATGGCGTTGCCCACGCCGGCGGCCATGAAGGTGGCGAAGAACATCCTCAGGCGCGGGTGCTTGCGGAACATCGTAAAGAACGTCGGTACGAAGAAGAAATCGACCAGCAGTTCCTTGAAGTAGTAGTGAAAGCGATTGAAGTAATCCATCAGGGTTCTGGATTCGAGCGGTCGCCAGCAGCCGCGCGGCAAGCGGTAAGCGGCCAGTCGGGCGATGCCGATGAACAGCCCCGTCCACATGGCGATCTTCAGCGCGTAGTTGGCGGTCGACAGGATCAGGGCAGACCAGCCGACGGTGATCGGGTACGGCTGACTGCCAAGGAAGGCATCCAGCGCCAGTTCCACGCTCGGAATCTGCATTTGCTCCACGAACAGCCAGGCCATGGCCGTCTTTACCGCCAGCAGCGCGTTCGACCACAGCAGCAGCTTGACTGCCTTGAGCTGCGTGATCGCCACATCCCTCGGGGTCTTCGAGAGTTTCTTGCGCAGGAATGCCGCCCCCTTGCCGAATGGCAGGTAGCTCGGACTCCAGAACGGTCGCAGCACGGCCAGTTGCAGCAATGGCGGACTGGCGTCCCGGGCGCGCTGGTCGACGATGGCGTAGGGCAGAAACCAGACGTACGGCGTCAGCACCACCAGCATCGACCAAAGGACTACGCGTGGCAGCCCCTGCATGACGTCGAGGGTGGTCAGGCTGAAGAGCAACACTTCCACGGCCAGCAGCGTGACCAACGGACGGCGCGCCAGGAAGGACTTCGGCCTTCGCCGGACAAAATCCAGGCTTGCCCAGGCACCGACCATCACCAGCAGCAGGAACGCCGCTGCCAGCGCTATCGGAGCGACATTGGTGACCTGCTCCTGCTGCAGGACGATGCCGATGTCTCTAAGGATGCGATTCTCGGCGAGTCCCATTTCGAGGAATGCCGCCACCCAGGTCGCGGTGAACAGGATCGGGTTACGGAAATTCGGTGCATAGGCCGCGGCCATTGCCGCGCTGACCACCAGAGCGGATTCCCACCAGGGGAAGTAGGTGGCGACGGCAACAATCGCCGTCAGGTAGATCAGCAGCCGACCGGTCAGCGTTTGCGACCAGGCGATGAAATTCTCTCGCTCATCGATGGCCAGGAAGCGGCGCCAGGGGTTGACGCCGGACGAGTCGTCGGCTCGGCCCGGTGCTGCCCCGTCGGCCGTCGATGCCGGAGTGCTCAAGCGGTTCCCGCGTCAAGCAACAGATGCAGCGCTCGCCGGTCGACCTTGCCGCTCTGATTCAGCGGCATGCTCTCCAGGGCGAGAACCCGGCTCGGAACCATGTACGGTGGAATCTTGGCCTTGAGCTCGGAGATGACGCGCGCAGCGTCGATCGTCCGCAAGCCGACGAAGCTGACGATGCCGCGCGCCATCCCGTCCACCAGCGGCCAGGCCACGGAGCCGACGACATCGGCGCAGGTGACGTGGCGCAGATGCGCGTCAATCTCCTCCAGTTCGACGCGGTAGCCGAGAACCTTGACCTGGTTGTCGATGCGGCCAAGGCAATGGAAGCTTCCCGCGGCGTCGCGGATCGCCACATCGCCGGTCAGATACCAGCGTTTTCCATCGATCACCGGAAAACGCGACGCCGTCAGCTCGGGCGCGCCGAGATAGCCATCCGCCAGCTGCACGCCGGCAATGGCCAGTTCGCCCGGCGTTCCGTCGGCAATCTGCCGGCCGTGGGCGTCGAAAACGGTGGCTTCGTTGCCGGGCAGCGGCGTGCCGATGGCCAGAACGCCGCGTCCCGGCGTCACTGGCAGCGGGTTGGTAATGGTCTGGGTCAGGCAGAAAACGGTAGCCTCGGTGGGCCCGTAAAGATTGACGATGCAACTGTTCGGTGCGGCGCTCTGCCAGGTGGTGACCGTACCCTCGGGAAGCTGTTCGCCGCCGAACACCGTCACGCGCAGGCTTGGCAGGCTTCCCGGCTTGAGCGCATTGACCTGGCGCAGCATTCCGGCCAGCGATGGCACGGAGTTCCACACGGTCAATTCGGAACTGCGCGCGAACTTCACCGCGTTCATCACCGTGGTCGCCGGCAGGATATGCAGCGAGGCACCGACTTCCCAGGTCGAGAACATGTTGTGCACCGAGAAATCGAAGCCGATCTCGCAGGTCTCGAGCGCCCGGTCGCTGCCCTGCAAGCCAAGCTG
The DNA here is from genome assembly GCF_032229525.1 of Accumulibacter sp. Taxonomy (GTDB): domain Bacteria; phylum Pseudomonadota; class Gammaproteobacteria; order Burkholderiales; family Rhodocyclaceae; genus Accumulibacter. Next base: position 6,556 of record NZ_JAVTWB010000048.1, read on the forward strand.
GTCGGCGATCATCACCGTGTAGTGGCGGACGGCAGCGGTCGAAATCACGACCCCCTTGGGGACGCCGGTGGTGCCCGAGGTGAAGATGATGTAGGCACTCTCGTCCGCCGTCATGTGCACGGGTTCCTCGGGCGTCACCGGCGGCAGTGAGGTCATGGCGAGCAATTCGACCGCGTCGTCCGCTGGCGTTGCCGGCGTATGCCCGGTATGAATCACGATCGGTGGACAAGCGCCGAGAAGGCGCTCGGTCAACAGCTTTGCGCCTTCTTCATCGGCGATGATCGCCGCCAGATCGCACAGGGAGAGCAAGGTCAGGATGCGCTCCTCGGGCAGCTTCAGGCCAATCGGAACATAGGTGGCGCCTGCCCAGCACGCACCCATCAAGGCAACGCAGGCATCTATCCCGCGTGAAGCAAGAATCCCCACCCGCAGCGGCTTTTCTTCCGGGCGTTGCCAGGCGCGACTGTGCCGCAAACACTTCGCCAGGCGCGCGGCGCTGGCAGCCATCTCGCCATAGGTCAATGACTGCCCCTTGAAGACCACCGCTGGGGCGTCAGGATTCGTCAAACTGTGGCGATAGACGGCATGCGCCAGATTGTAGTTGGTTGCCATTTGTATCCAAGTGATGGTCAGATCGACGCGTCGAGGAATCCCCTCGGGGTGGGCCAAGGGGGCAGCAGAAGCCTTGCGGGAGGGACCTGCGCTGATGCTGCCGCAGCGAGCAGCCGCGCACTGTACCCGAGGCTGACCCGGGCGGCCAGAGTTTAACGCGGCAAGTGGCCAAGGCGATGACCGTGACCGCCATCAATCCAGCGACGCGACGCTCAGTCGCTGAGCAGAGTCGCCGCCAGGCAGTCGTGATCTGGCGAGCAGATCACCTCCAGATTACCCGAGCGCGCCCACTCGGCCAGAGTTCTACGCGACCTGGCAAGCAGGGCGGCGGGCGCTTCACCGCGGGCGCTGAGGGCGCCCAGCCAGCCATTTCGGCCGTCGTTCTTGACGGCGTAGAGCGCCGCATCGGCAATCTTGACCGCGGCATTCCAGTCCAGAGCGGCGGGATGCTGCGTTGACAGCGGAAAGCAGCAGAAACCGATCGAGCAGGTCTTGGACAGCGAGCTGCCATCGTCAAGCTCGAATGGGCGGTCAGCGACCGCGGCGCGCGCCCGCTCGGCCAGTTCGGCCGCCTGCGTGCGCGGCGTCTCACGCGTCACGACGAGGAATTCTTCGCCGCCCCAGCGCACCAGGTAATCGGTGTCACGGAATACCGCGGTCAATCGATTACTCATTTGCCTGATCACCGCATCCCCCGCGGCGTGGCCATAGCGGTCGTTGACGTGCTTGAAGCAATCGATGTCGAACAGGAAAAATATCAAGTCGGCATCATCGCGCAAGGGTGCGCCGTAATTGAAGTGACTCTCGTACTCGCGCACCGCGAGCCCTGCATCGGCCTCGATGTGCTGGGTCAGGAAGCGCCGGTTGCGCAAGCCGGTCAGGGGGTCGGTCAGGCTCGATTCTTGCAGTGCAGCCGACTCGCGTTGCAGCGCCAGGGTCAATTCCTCCAGCTCGGCGGTGCGTTCGTTCACCAGGCGTTTCAGTTCGACCTGCCGCAAACGAAGATGGCGGGTACGCAGCTGCATCAAGGCGTAGATCATGACCATTAGCAGTGAGGGCGTGGCCAGACGGAACCACCAGCTTTGCCACCAGGCGGGCAATACGCGGACCGCGATGGCCAGTTGCTGCGGACTCCAGACGCCGCTACGGTTGCTGGCTCGCACGCGCAGAAGGTAGTCGCCGGGGTCCAGATTGCTGTAGCTGGCGAAGCGGGAATTGGCCGCGGTTTCGATCCAGTCGGGGTCGAAACCTTGCAGCTGATAGGCGTAGCGAACGCGATCGGGGTCGCTGTAGTCGACGGCCGTGAACCCCAGGCTGAAGCTACGCTGCTCGGGCGTCAGCTGAAGTCCGTCCAGCACCCCGCCGGCGGACTGGCGCTGACCGTTGATAGTCAGCTCCGAGATCAGCAATGGCGGCGCGTAGCTTGAGACGTCGAAGTCGTCCGGGGTGACCACCAGCATTCCCTTGCTGCCGCCGAACAGCAGTCGGCCATCGTCCGTCTTGGCACGGGCAAGAAACCAGCCGGTGCCGAGATCGACACCGTCGGCGGCGGTCAGCTCGTCCAGCCGGTCGGTCGCCGGGTCGTAGACGTACATGTGCGTCCAGATGCGACCGCGCCCATCCTCCAGCATCTCGCCGCCAAATGGCCGGCTGACGATGCCATGGCGTTGGCTGATGCGCTCGAAGCTGGCGGGTTGCCCCTCCCTGCTGCTCATTCGATGCAGGCCGGTCACCGCGGTGTCTACCCACAGCGTTTGTTGATGGTCGAAGAGAAGGCCGATGACGCTTGGGTTGCCGAGGCCGGCGTCCGCTTGCGTCGCGACCGCTTGTAGTTCGCTGCCACCCGCCGCGATGCGAAAGAGTCCCTTGCCGCTGCCGACCCACACGCTGCCGTCAGGTGCCTCGGTGAGGGCGTTGATGTCGGCGTGCAGGGGCTGCCCACCCGGCTGACTGATGCGCAGCACTGGGGCGGCGCCGGCGCGCCGGCAAAACACGCCATCCTGGGTGCCTACCCACAAGGAGCCGTCGCTGCTGGCCAGCAGCCGCCGTGTCAGGCCGCCTCCGTGTGGCACTGCCTGCAATTGCCGCCGCTCCCGGCTGAACTGGTAGAGCAGCGAATCAGCACCGAGCCAGACGCTGCCGTCGCGCGCCTGAGCCATCGCCTCGATGCGCACTGCCGACGGCCTCTCCAGCGATCCGCTGGCGGTGCTTTGTCGCGGCCCCCGCGGCCACAGCGCAGCGGTTACGCGCAACTGCCCGTCCATCACGGCGACACCGCCTTCATGGCTGGCGGCCCAGATTTCGCCATTGTCCACCTGCAGCACGCTGCGGACATCGGCGGACGCCAGGGGGCCCTCGGGATCGGCACCGCGCAACCAGATGCTCCAATTGTTCGGGTCGTGGCGCTGCAGGCCGAGGCCAAAGCCGCCAACCCAGATCAAGCCCCCGTGATCGCGGATCAGGGCGGTCACCTCGTTGCCCGCCAGGCCCGAGCGCTTGCGCACATCGTGTCGTAGCCGCTGCATCAGGTGGCCGCTAACTGCGTCGTGCACATCGATGCCGGAGGATCTGCCCACCCACATCTGCCCGCCCGGCGCCTCGACCAGGCTGGACACCGCGCCCAGGTTGGCGCTGTCTCCCGCGTAGGTCAGGAACAGCGCACTGGTCGTCGTCGGATCGACGATTGCCAGATCGCCTTGCTGCGTGCCGACCCAGATGCGTCCGTCCGACGCCTGGAAGAGGGCCTGGACGATGCGTCCAGCCAGGCTGGCGCCGCTGCCTGTCGACAACACCGGCTCGAAGTCCTTGCTGCCCGCTTGGCGACGACTCAGGCCAGCCCAGGTGCCCACCCACAGGGTGCCCTGGCGATCGATCAGCAAGGCCTGCACTCGGTCGTCGGGGAGGCTGCCGGGTTGCTGCGAATGACGGTAGCGGGCGACGCTGCCGCTGTTCAGGTCGAAGCGTTCCAGACCCCCGCCCTCGCTGCCCGCCCAGATGCCGCCGTCGCTGTCTTCGGCCAGGGCGCGAATGGTCGGCATTACGCGTTCGCTCTTGTCGCCGTATGTGTCACGCTTTCCGCGCCAGGAGGTGACCTTTTCGCTGGCTGGGTCGTAGACCGCCAGGCCATCCCACTCGGTACCTATCCACAGGCGGCCGTCGCTCCCCGCCAGCAAGGCGCGGATCCAGCCGAGATTTCGCGCCGCGGGGTCTGCGCTGTCGCGTTCCTGCGGGCGAAAGCGGTAGCCGTCGAAGCGCACCAGGCCGTCACCCGTGGCTATCCACAAGAACCCGGCGCGGTCCTGGGCCATCGTGGGAACCACGTCGCGTGGAATGATGCCGACACCGACCGACGCGAAGCGCGGCTCAGCCAGCGGGTTTTGGAGCCTGGAAACATCCACTGGGCTGGCGTGAAGCGAAGTGGCTACAACAAGGGATATCCCGACCAGTTGCAGAGGTTTTTTGAACCCGACGACGGCGAGTATCGGCAGCAAAATGGCTTTTCCGTATCACGGTGGCGGAACGCCATGAAGAAGCGAATCCGTTCGTTGGAACCAGAAACCAAATGGACCAGTGGAGCCTCGCCGAATGCGGTCGCATGACCAATTTCAGGACTGGCCTTGAATTTGCTGAATCTTATACGAATAGAATGGGGTTTGGCAGAGCTTAGAGAACGCCAAAGCGCGCCAGCAGTTCGTCATGCTCTCTAAGTATGGTTTTTAGCGCAAAAAGAGGGGCCATCGTCACCCAATGGCCCCTCTTTACTTGCGCATTGCGCTGCGCGATCAGCCGATCTTGAACATCAGCGAGTCGGACCCGGAATTGAGTGCGACGGTGATCGGTTGCTGGTGCGTGGTCGGGCCCCAGAACTGGCGCGGGCCGGGCGATGCGAACAGATCTTTCGCTGCCCATTCGTCGCGCCGCGAAACGAAGTACTGCATGGCCGGTGAATCCATCTTGACCAGCGCTTTCTCGATCACGAACTCGTCCTTGCCGTGCCGGCGCTCGATGTTGAGCAGGCCGGCGAGCGGGATGGCTTGTGGCGTGCCGCCGCTGGTCAACCCGGTCACCGTCGCCATGTAGCCGCTGCGGCCGTCGAGGATCAGCGAGCCGGCGGTCAGGCCGAGGTTGTAGGTGTACGCGGCGTCGAACAGCGTCGGCGCGCCGCAGCGGCCTTCGTAGCCGAGGAAGTGGCTGTGGGCGGCAAACGGCACCTTGGCGTCAAGTTCCTTGACACGCGCCTTGGTCATGTCGATCAGCAGTTGTTCGGTCGGGATCAGCGAGACCTGCAGGTTGCCGTGCGAGTCGCGCTCGGCGAGCAGCATGTCGACGATGTAGTGCGGCAGGGAAGCCAGCAGGCGCCCGTTGTCGGCGCTGAGCTTGCTCTCGATGAAAGGCGCCTTGGCGTCCTCGGCCAGTGCCGCGAAAGCGTCGGCTTCATGCGCCAGGACATCGTTGAGTTCGGCGATCATGGCGTTCATTTCGGGGATGAACTCGATCAGGCCTTCCGGTGCCAGCAACACGCCGTAGTTCATGCCCTTGTGCGAACGGTCGACGACCACCTTGGCGATACCGTCGATGATGCTGGCCAAGGACATTTTCTTGGTCGACACCTCTTCGGAAATGATGGCGATCGCCGGTTTGGTCTGCAGTGTCACCTCGAGTGCGACGTGCGAAGCGGAGCGCCCCATCAGCTTGACGAAGTGCCAGTATTTCAGTGACGAACTGGTGTCCTGCAGGATGTTACCGACCATTTCGCTGTAGATCCGGGTCGCCGTATCGAAGCCGAAGGAGATTGCCAGCAGGTCGCCGAGCTGCAGATCGCCGTCAATGGTTTTTGGTACGCCGATCACCTGCACGCCCGAGCCGTCAGCCTTGACGCCGGTGTACAGCGACTCGGCCAGCACCGCTGCATTGGTGTTGGAATCATCACCGCCAACGACGACGATGGCGTCGAGATTATGCTTGATGCAGGTTTCGCGAACCTGGGCGAACTGCTCGTCGCTCTTGATCTTGGTGCGGTCGGAGCCGAGAAAGTCGAAGCCACCGGTGTTGAGGACGAAGTCGACGTCGGCATCGGTGATCTCGAACAGCGTACCCTGAAGCAGTCCCTTGGGGCCGGCCTTGACGCCGAACAGGGTGTTGCCGGCGCCGAGCACCCGCTTCAGGCCGCAGACCACGTTGTGACCACCGGCAGCCGGGCCACCCGAGAAGAGGACGGCAACCCGCTTGCCCTGCACTTTGGCGCTGCTGGGGCCGGCGGAGGTGAGGACGACATTGCCTGATGCGGCAACGGATTGCGGAAACTCTTTGGCGACGGCTTCGCTGTCCTTGGTGCTCAGGACGCGCGCGGTGTTGCTGAAGCTGACCGGCTGCGGGTTGGTGGACGAGCCGAATGCCGCACAGACGGGAAGGGGAAGTTGGCGGACGGCGGATTCAAAAATCGATTTGTGCGCTTCTGTCTGGATTAGCTGTTCTGCCAGGGTGCTCATGCGTGGGTCCTCGTTTTTTACTAGAAGAGTGGTGTCGGAAAAGGGCAGGGCTGCGCAAGCGCCTGGCGGGGCGTGGCTGCTCGCCCTGGCCCGCACGCTGCCTCGCGCGGCATCTGGCCGCGGCAACCGGGTTCGCCAGGAAAAACGGCTGGCGGCGAAGTGCGATACGAAAACGGGCCAGCCCAGACCTGGGCCAGCCCGTTTCAGTGCGCTCGGCGGACGATTACCCCAGCGTGCCGATGTTGTTCAGGTCGGCAAAGGCCTGCTTCAGCCTGGCGCGGAAAGCGTCCTCACCACTGCGCAGCCAGGCGCGAGGATCGTAGTACTTCTTGTTCGGCTTGGCGTCACCCTCGGGGTTGCCGATCTGACCCTGCAGATAGCCTTCGTTCTTCTTGTAGAAGCCCATCACGCCGTCCCAGAAGGCCCACTGCAGGTCGGTGTCGAGGTTCATCTTGATGACGCCGTAGGAGATCGCTTCACGGATTTCCTCGAGGCTCGATCCCGATCCACCGTGGAAGACGAAGTCGACCGGCTGCGCTTTGGTGCCGAATTTCTTCTGCACGTACTCTTGTGAGTTCTTCAGGATGATCGGCTGCAGCTTGACGTTACCCGGCTTGTAGACGCCGTGTACATTGCCGAAGGCGGCGGCGACGGTGAAGCGATTGCTGACTTTGGAGAGCTCTTCGTAGGCCAGAGCCACGTCTTCGGGCTGGGTGTAGAGCTTGGAGCTGTCGACATTGGTGTTGTCCACGCCGTCCTCTTCACCGCCGGTGACGCCGAGTTCGATCTCCAGGGTCATGCCCATCTTGCTCATCCGTTCGAGATAGCGCTTGCAGATCTCGATGTTTTCGCTGATCGGCTCTTCGGAGAGGTCCAACATGTGCGAGCTGTAGAGCGGCTTGCCATGCACCTTGAAATACTGCTCGCCGGCATCCAGCAGGCCGTCGATCCACGGCAGCAGTTTCTTGGCGGCGTGGTCGGTATGGGTCACCACGGTGCAGCCGTACAGCTCGGCCATTTGATGGATGTGTACCGCACCGGAAACGGCGCCGGCGATGCAGGCACGCTGGTCGGCATTGCCGAGTCCCTTGCCAGCAAAGAACTGCGCCCCGCCGTTGGAGAACTGGATGATTGCCGGAGAGTTGAGTTCTGCGGCGGTTTCCATCACCGCATTGACGGTGCTGGTATTGATGACGTTTACGGCCGGCAGGGCAAACCGCTTTTCCTTGGCCAGCTCGAAGATCGCTTGTAATTGGTCGCCACTGGCGACGCCTGGTTTGATGCTTTTTGCATTCATGAGTTCTTGTCCAGATTCGGTTGATCGAAAGGGTTCAGAAACTAGAGGAAAACGGCCGCTGAAGTTGACCGGTTCACTAGAAGTATCTCGTTCGAACTGCCACTCGTCAAGGGCCGCCTGCCCGACCCTTGCGGGCACTGGTTCCGTTGTTCAAGCCAACTAGGAAACCGGTTGCGCAGGGCTCAGTCCGGCCTCGTACCAGGGCTTGCTGCGATTCACCAGGCGCACCAGCCAGAGCATCACCGGGACCTCGATCAGGACGCCGACGACGGTCGCCAGTGCGGCTCCGGAATCGAAGCCATACAGGACAATCGCCACCGCTACGGCCAGCTCGAAGAAGTTTGATGCGCCTATCATTGTCGACGGGCCGGCCACCGCATGGGCCACGCAGAACTTGCGGTTGAGCCAGTAGCCGAGGGCAGCGATGAGCAGGCCTTGCAACAGGATCGGTACCGCCAGCATGGCGATGATCAACGGCTGGTCGACGATCGCCTGACCCTGGAAGGCAAACAGCAGCACCAGAGTCGCCAGCAGGGCGACGATCGAAAACGGTGCGATACGCGCCAGCGCTCGCCGGAGCGCCGGGTCGCCGCGCTGACGCAGCTGGTGGCGGGCGAACTGGGCTATCGCCAGTGGTAGCACGATGTACATGACGACCGACAGGAACAGGGTTTGCCAGGGAACGGGGATTGCCGAGACGCCAAGCAGCAGGGCGACGATCGGGGCGAAGGCAAAGACCATCACCAGATCGTTGAGTGCCACTTGTGTGAGGGTAAAGTTGGCGTCGCCGCGGCAGAGATTGCTCCAGACGAAAACCATCGCCGTGCACGGCGCCGCGCCCAGCAGGATCAGGCCGGCGATGTAGCTGTCGATCTGTGTCGCCGGCAGGAATGGGGCGAAAACGTGCCGGATAAATATCCAGCCGAGCAGGGCCATCGAAAACGGTTTTACTGCCCAATTCACGAACAGGGTAATGCCGATTGCGCTCTTCTGTTTGCGCACCTGATGCAGCGAATCGAAGTCGACCTTCATCAACATCGGGATGATCATCACCCAGATCAGCAGGCCGACCGGGAGGTTGACGTGGGCAATTTCGAAACCGCCGATGGTTTGAGCCAGTTCGGGCGCGACGACGCCGACAGTCGTGCCGGCGACGATGCACAGGAATACCCAGAGCGTCAGCCAACGTTCAAAAAAACTCATTGGCTGGCAGCCTCCGGCGGCTTGCAGATTTCCGGGTGGCCACCGCAGCAGTTGTCGGTGAGGAAGCCGATCAGTGAGTCGATCTTGCCCATCTCGGCGCGACAGCGCACGAAGCGACCCTCCTGGACGGTGCTGACCAGACCGGCGTGAGAGAGCGTCTTGAGGTGGAAAGACAAGGTCGGGGCGGGCAATTCCAGTTGTTCCGCGATCACGCCGACGGTCAGGCCGGCCGGCGCGTTCTGGACCAGCAGGCGGAAGATGGCGAGGCGGCTGTCCTGCGCCAGCGCGGCGAGGGCGGTGACGGCATTAGTATTGTTCATCTTTCCAACAATACCGAAATATGACCGACGCCGCAAAGCGTTTGCCCCGGGGCGCTGGGGTTCAATGGCGTTGTCAGCTCCGTCGCGATCCGTCGTCCGGCCAGAATGGCTGTCCGAGTTTGGCGCTGTGGGGTTTACAAACTTCGAAGCTTCTAGCAATATGGAAATGTTGCCGCGGCGCACGGCGCCCGCTGCGTGAAGATTGTCGGCTCGCCGGAACCCGGCAGGGCCACCACCAAAGGAGGAGCGAGAATGACTATCAAGGTTGGCATCAACGGTTTCGGTCGCATGGGCAGGCTGGCGTTGCGCGCGGCGTGGGATTATCCGGAGCTGGAATTCGTCCACATCAACGAAGCCAACGGGCCGGTAGAGTCCGCGGCGCACCTGCTCGAATTCGATTCCGTGCAGGGCCGCTGGCGGCGTGACATTTCGGTCAGCAACGGGCGCATGCTGGTTGATGGCAAGTCGATCAGCTACAGCAGCGCCAAGGACGTGGCTGGTGGTCCCTGGCGCGAAGCCGGTGTGGATATCGTTCTCGAAGCCAGCGGCAAATGGCGCCTGGTCGACCAACTATCGCCGTATCTGGCGGCGGGGGTGAAGAAAGTGGTCGTCGCCGCGCCGGTCAAGGACGGCGATGTGCTGAACATCGTCATGGGGGTGAACGATCATCTCTACGATCCGGCGCGCGACCAGATCGTCACCGCCGCCTCGTGCACCACCAATTGCCTGGCGCCGGTGGTCAAGATCGTCCATCAAGCGATCGGCATCTCGCACGGCATGATCACCACCATCCACAGTTCGACCAACACGCAGGTGGTGCATGACCAGATGCACAAGGACCTGCGCCGCGCACGTGCTGCCAGTCTGTCATTGATACCGACGACGACCGGTTCGGCGACCGCCATCGCGCTGATCTTCCCCGAACTGAAGGGACGGCTGCATGGCCACGCGGTGCGCGTTCCGCTGCTCAACGCCTCGCTGACCGACTGTGTCTTCGAGATGCAGCGGCCGACGACGACCGACGAGGTCAATGCGCTGTTCAAGGCCGCCGCCGAAGGCCCGCTCAAGGGAATCCTCGGTTACGAGGAGCGGCCGCTGGTGTCGATGGACTACCTCGGTGACCCGCGCTCGTCGATCGTCGACGCCGCGCATACCCTGGTGGTCAACGGCACCATGCTCAAGATCTACGCCTGGTATGACAACGAGTGGGGTTATGCCAACCGCTACGCCGAGCTGGCACGCAAGCTGGCGGCGTCGCTGTAAGGCGTCTCGCCACAGCCGGGCGCGGCTGAAGTTGTCGCCCTGCGGGTGATGGCTTCAGCGCACGGGTAGCCGACAGGAGGAGAATGATGAGCGAGCCATCAGCCGAGCGGAGCGACGCGTCGCGCGCCGGCTTGCGCAACTACGTCCTGGTGACCGGCGCCTACTGGGCGGATACGGTCACCGATGGGGCAACGCGCATGTTGGTGCTGTTCTATTTCTATAACCTTGGCTACTCGCCTTTTGCGGTCGCCTCGCTGTTCATCTTTTACGAAGTCTTCGGCATTCTGACCAACCTCTTCGGTGGCTACATTGGCGCCCGTTTCGGGCTCAAGACGACGCTGTTCATTGGCCTTGGGACGCAGCTGGTGGCGCTGTCGATGCTCGCCTTTGCGCCGCAGGCCTGGCTGGTCGTTGCCTGGGTGATGG
>NZ_JAVTWB010000049.1:0-72381 GCF_032229525.1 Accumulibacter sp.
AGGTATGAAACGGGTTTCTGTTTCATGGAGGCCGTGCCAGCGTTCCCTGCGCTGGCTGCACTCGAGGTTGCCATTCGGCGAGAATCGGTCCTCGCCGCGGCAAGCGCCAGCGCGGTCGACCGACGATCATCGGCCGGCCGGGCGGCCTCCTGTACGCGCCAGCGTCAGGCCATCCAGCGCTACGAACGGCTGCTTTCCGCCAATCAGGTCCGCTACGGCACGGCCGCTGGCCAGCGACAGGGTGAATCCGAGCGCACCGTGGCCGACGTTGAGCCAGAGCTTTCGGTAGCCGCCCGGCCCCAGGATCGGCCGGCCGCTCGGCGTCGCTGGTCGCAGGCCGGCCCAGCCTTCAAGCTGCCGGTAGTCGACCGCGTCCGGAAAGACCGCGCGTGCTTCGGTCACCAGCAGGGCCAGGCGCCGCGGTTCGATCGCGCGGTCGTAACCCGTGATGTCGGCAATGCCGGCTACGCGCAACTGGCCATCGATGCGGGCATAGACGATCTTGCGCTGGAAGTCGGTGACGCTGATTGTCGGCGCGGCGTCCGGCTCGGCGATCGGCGCCGTCAGGCTGTAGCCCTTGAGCGGGTAGATTGGCAAGGACAGGCCCAGCGGGCGGGCCAGGCGAGGGGTGTCACAGCCGGTGGCGAGGACGTAGGCGTCGGCTTCGAGCAAGCCCTGGCTGGTGTCGACACCGACCATCTCGCCGTGTCTGACGCGCAGCCGATGAATCACGGTGTCGAACAGGCAGAGGTTGCCGGGTGAGGCAGCGCGAATTCGCTCAAGCAGTCCGACGCTGAAACGATGGCAGTCGGCGGTTTCCTCGCTCGGCGTCTGGACGCCGCCGACGATCTTGCCGCGGATGCGCTCGAGGGCGGGTTCGGTGGCGACGCAGGCTGCGCTGTCGAGCACTTGCTGGCGAGTGTCTTGATCGCCGCTCAATCGGTTCTGGAGCTCGAGCTGACGGCGGGCGCTGTCCAGCGACGCCGCATTGCGGTAGATCACCAGTTTCCCGCTGTCGGAATGGCCGAAGTCGAGGGCGGGCTCCTGGGTGAGCAGGTCGCGCATCAGGCGCCGGCTGGCATGCCCCAGGCGCAACAGGTGGCGGGTGCTCTCCGTGCTACGCGTGCGGGTGCAGGCAGCCAGGAATTGCAGGCACCAGCGCCATTGCGCTGGGTCTGCTTGCGGACGAAAACGTATCGGCGATGTCGGCGAAAGCAGCCAGGGAGCCAGTTTGGTCCACACGCTCGGGTCGGCCAGCGGCGCCACGTAGCTGTAGCTCAACTGTCCGCCGTTGGCGTAGCTCGCTTCGCGTGCTGGTCCCTGGTTGCGGTCGACCACGGTGACCTGATGGCCATCGCGCATCAGGTACCAGGCGGTGGCCGTACCGACCACACCGGCGCCGAGAACGATGACTTTCATGCCGGCCAGCGCCACGCCGGCCGGGCAGGCAGTTGCTTACCAGTTGCTCTCGCGTTCCGGGGTGGCGGTGATGTTGTGGATCGAGAGGTCGGCACCGTTGTATTCCTGTTCCTGATCGAGGCGCAGCCCGACGGTGACTTTCAGCAGGCCATAGACGATGAAACTGCCGGTCAGGGCAACGACGATGGCCAGTCCGGTCATCAGCAATTGTGGCATGAAGGCGATACCGCCAACACCACCCAGTGTCTTGCTGCCGAAGATGCCGGCAGCGATGCCGCCCCAGGCGCCACAAAGCCCGTGCAATGGCCAGACGCCGAGGACGTCGTCGATCTTCCAGCGGTTCTGGGTAAGCGTGAACATCATCACGAACAGTCCGCCGGCGACGCCGCCGACGACCAGCGCACCGATCGGGTGCATGATGTCGGAGCCGGCGCAGACCGCGACCAGGCCGGCCAGTGGGCCGTTGTGCAGGAAGCCGGGGTCGTTCTTGCCGGCCACCAGGGCGACCAGCGTGCCGCCCGCCATCGCCATCAGCGAGTTCATCGCCACCAGGCCGGAGATCTTGTCGATCGTTTGCGCGCTCATGACGTTGAAGCCGAACCAGCCGACGGTCAGAATCCAGGCGCCGAGCGCCAGGAAGGGGATCGACGATGGCGGGTGTGCCGAGATGCCGCCCTGTTTGTTGTAGCGCCCGTGACGGGCACCGAGCAGCAGCACGGCGGGCAGTGCCAGCCAGCCCCCCATCGCGTGCACGACGACCGATCCGGCGAAATCGTGGAACTCTTCGCCGTAGGTCGCTTTCAGCCAGGCCTGGATGCCGTAGGCCTGATTCCAGGCGATGCCCTCGAAGAAAGGATAGATGAAGGCAACGATCAGGAAGGTCGCCGCCAGTTGCGGGTTGAACTTCGCCCGTTCGGCGATGCCGCCCGAAATGATCGCCGGAATGGCGGCCGCAAAGGTGAGCAGGAAGAAGAACCTGGTCAGCTCGAAGCCGTTCTTTGCCAGCAAGGTGTCGGCGCCGTGGAAAAAATTGGTGCCGTAGGCCAGGCTGTAGCCGACGAAGAAATAGGCGATGGTCGATACCGAGAAGTCGGTAAGGATTTTCACCAGCGCGTTGACCTGGCTCTTCTTGCGGACCGTACCGAGTTCGAGAAAGGCAAAGCCGGAGTGCATGGCCAAGACCATGATGCCGCCGAGCAGAATGAAGAGAACGTCGCTACCAGACTTGAGAACTTCCATGGTTCCTCCTGAAAATCTTGTGGAAGCCACCAAGCAAGTTCCGCGCCAACGCTAATTGGTGCGCACCACCGGCGATTCGAGAGTGATCAACCCCACCGGCGCACTAGTATGGTGCGGAAGCGGGCTTGGCAAGCACCGTGATGGGGCTCGATGCACCAGTTTCCGCCGCGCCTGGGCTATTCTGGTGCGGCGCCCGGTGGCAGGAGAACCCACATTTGTCCCTGCTGTTTCATCCGCCCGGCCTGCGTACCCGCCGTCGCCCCGAAGCCCCAGAAGAAGTCGGCGCGGACGACGCCGCGAATCGCACTGCCGGTATCCTGCGCGAGCATCAGGCGGCGCAGTGGCGTCGTGGTCGCGGGTTGCGTAGTGGACAGGAAAACGGGAGCACCAAGGGGAACGTGGGCAGGGTCGACGGCGATGCTTCTCTCGGGTGTCAGCGGCACCGCCAGGGCGCCACTGGGGCCGTCGCCTTCGCCGCCTTTGAGCGCTTGCTCGCTGAAGAAGACGTACCTCGGGTTGGCGTTCAAGAGATCGGTGAGTCGGCTCGGGTTGGCCCGCGCCCACTCCTTGATGCCTTGCATCGAGGCCTGGTCGAGGGTCAACTCGCCGCGCTCGACCAGTAGTTTGCCGATCGACTGATAGGGGTGACCATTCTGGTCGGCGAAAGCCAGGCGGACCATGCTGCCATCCGGCAGCTTGACCCGCCCGGACCCTTGAATCTGCAGAAAGAACAGCTCGATGGGGTCGTCGACCCACAGCAGGACGCGGTCGCTGTAAGCCTGCTCCCGGCTGTTGATCTCCGCTCGCGAAAAATAGGGAACGACCTTGTTGCCTTGCAGGCGACCGCGCAGGCGCAGGTTCTTGAGCTCTGGCTGCACCGAGCCCAGATCAATGCTCAGCAGATCGGGCGGCACGCCGAGCACGGCTTGCAGATAGGGTTTGCCGCGTGTTCGCGAGCCGCGCAGCAGGGGCTCGTAGTAGCCGGTGACCATCCCTTGCGAGTTGCCATCGGGGTTGGTCAGCAGCCAGGGCTGCAAGCGCGCCTCGAAGAAATTGCGGATGGCGGCTGTCGACGGCGCCGGCAATGCCTTCGCCTGCTCGCAGGCGGTCCGCCACAGCGGCCATTGCGGGCGCTTGGCCAGCGCCCGGCACGATTGCAGGAAGGCGGGCCAGGCGGCGCGCAGGTCGTCTTCTGTCCAGCCCGGCAGCTCACTCCAGCGTGCGGGCTGCAGGGGTTTGAAGCGTGGTGTGGGCGTCGCCGGGGTCGCTGCCGGCTCGCATGGCTGGCACGCCGGGCAAGCGGGACAGTCGCCTTGCGGCGCTTCGCGTTTGGTGCCGCAGGCGGTGAGCAGCAGGGCAAGCAATGCAGCGGCAAGAACAGCGAAGCGGCGCGGTTGGCTTTTGAGCATGGTTTGGCTAGAGTGTCGGGTTTGTCACCCGCCGAGTATACCGTCCGATGACTGACCCTTTCAGGCAACTTGCGAGCTTTCTGGTTCGCGCCGAGAAGTTCCTCGATCGACTCGAGCCCTTGTTGCCACCGGCGTCGCCGGTGCCCGACTGGGCTGCCGCCAACGCCTTCCGCTGGCGCAAGAGCCGCGGCACCGGCTACCTGCAGCCGATCACCCGCTTACCGGAAATACAGCTCGCCGATCTGCACGACATCGATCAGCAGAAGGCACGTATCGACGCCAACACGCGTCATTTCGTCGCCGGGCAACCGGCCAACAACGTCTTGCTCACCGGTTCACGCGGCTCGGGCAAGTCGTCACTGATCAAGGCGCTGCTCAATGCTTACGCGGCGGCGGGCCTACGCGTCATCGAAGTCGAAAAGGGCGACCTGATCGATCTGCCGGACATCGTTGACCTGATCGACGGGCGGCCGGAGCGCTTCATCATCTTCTGCGACGATCTTTCCTTCGACTCCGGGGACGCGCGCTACAAGGCGCTGAAGGTCGTCCTCGACGGCTCGATCTGTGCCCCGCCGGAGAACGTGCTGATCTACGCCACTTCCAACCGCCGCCACCTGATGCCCGAGTATTTCGCCGAAAACCTCGACAGCAAGCGGGTCGGTGAGGAGATCCATCCGGGCGAAGCGATCGAGGAAAAGATCTCCCTCTCGGAGCGCTTCGGGCTGTGGATTTCCTTCTATCCCTTCGACCAGGACGCCTACCTGAACATCGTTGCCCACTGGCTGAAGTCTTTCGGTTGCCGCCAGGAGGAAGTCGCCCGTGCCGAACGTGATGCGCTCAACTGGGCGCTCGAACGCGGTTCGCGCAGCGGCCGCGTCGCCTGGCAGTTTGCTCGCGACTGGGCGGGTCGGCATCTCGCTGCAGCAGACCGTCCACGGCGCCAGCGCACTCCTTCGGTGCGTGCGGGCGCGGCGCCGTCCAGAAAACGTCCGGCAGGCGCGCCGTGAGTCGCTCGCTCTGCCTGCCTGCAGCGCCGGTCGGCAGATGACGCCCGTCGCCGCAGCCACCACCAAGGTCAGCAAAGTTACCGAAGTCGCCGCGGCGGTCCTGTTGCGTGGCGACCCGGCGGCGCCGGAGTTTCTCCTCGCGCAACGCCCGCCGGGGAAGGTCTATGCGGGCTACTGGGAATTTCCTGGCGGCAAGCTCGAACCCGGCGAGACGTCGTTCGAAGCACTGGTGCGCGAATTGCAGGAAGAGCTTGGCATCACGGTGGATCAGGCCTGGCCGTGGCTCTGCCGTGAGTTCAGCTATCCGCACGCCACCGTACGCTTGCGTTTCTTTCGCGTCAGCTCGTGGCACGGGGTGATCTCCCCGATCGAGCACAGCGCCTTCGCCTGGTTGAAGGTCGGCGAGCCGGCGAGCGTCGAGCCGATCCTGCCCGCCAATGGGCCGATCCTGCGCGCCCTCGATTTACCGCCGCTGTATGCGCTGAGCAATGCCGAAGAGAATGGGCCGGCAGCGGAATTGGCTCGCATCGAGCGCGCGCTGTCAGGGGGGCTGCAGCTGCTCCAGATACGCGACAAGTCCTTGGCGCCCGCTGAGCGCCAGCATTTTGCACGGGCAGCCGTGGCGGCGGCGCGCCGCTACCAGCGGGCCCGCGTGCTGATCAACGACGATGCGGAACTTGCCCGCATGGTCGGGGCCGACGGGGTGCATCTGTCGTCGCAGCGGCTCTGGCAGGTCGATCGACGGCCGGATTTCGAATGCGTCGCCGCTTCCTGCCACAGCGCCGCCGATCTCACCCGGGCGGCGGAACTCGGGCTCGATTTCGTCGTCCTTGGTCCGCTACTGCCGACGCCAAGTCACCCCGGCTCGAGTGGCATCGGCTGGCCGCAGTTCTCGGCGCTGGTCGAACGCTCGCCGCTACCGGTTTATGCGCTGGGTGGGCTGCAGCCCGAAATGCTTGAAACGGCCTGTACTGCGGGCGGGCACGGCGTCGCGCTGATGCGTGGCTGGCGCTGAGCTGATTTCCAGCCGCCACTGCTCACGGGCTACCGGGGCAGTCGTTCGGGACGATCAACTGTCGTGCCGAGGGCGAGCCGACCGAGATCGCGGATGCTGAAGTCAGGGTGATCGCGGTCGTCAGTGGCTCGGTGAGAGCGCATTGCGCTGTTTCGACCAGGCGGTCGCCCTGCAGCGCGATGATGCGCAGCCGGCGACGGGTGGTGTCCGGGACCAGCAGCTGCATGCGGCCAGCGATGGAAAGTGCGGTCGACAGGCCCAGCTCGGTTGAGCCGAAGACGTGATTTGAAAAGCCCGGCAGCGCGGCACCCTCGACCAACTGCTTGCCGCTCCGCCGGTAGATCTTCAGCGTGCCGCTGATATGCGGCGTGCTCACCACCGCCAGCTCGGCCTGCCCGTCGCCGTCGAGGTCGGCAACGCCGACCGGGTTCAGCCAGCGCATCGGCATGCCGATCGCCGGCGATTGAGCGTCTATCTCCAGGTGGCCCGCGCGTAAGCGAATCAGCACCAGCCGCGCGCCGCTGTCTCGCCGGCTGACGATGGCCAGGATCTCCTCCGGCTCGTTGGGCGCCAGCCGGACCAGGCGTGGCGTCAGATCCTCGAACACCTCGTTTCCGGGCAGTTCCAGTGCGAGGCTGCGGCCATGGTCGGTGGTCGCTGTCAGGCGTGCGTATTCGTGTGGCCGGCCAAGCGCGAAATGCCCATAGCGATCGACCGGCGCCGAATACTGCGCGGCAGTGATCGCTTCGGCGCCGGCTTCAAAGGCGACCAGCGCGAACAGGAGGGGGACGACGGAAAGGAGCTTGCGCTGCCGTCCCATCGCCCCTCCGCCATCACTCCAGGCTGAGCAGCTGGACACTGCGCGCGGCGACGGGACTGGTCTTCTCGCGTCGACAGCTGGTGAAGGGTGTTTTCGCGCTGCTGTCGCAGATCTGCTTCCAGACGCCGGGCGGAAGCAGGAAAGGGACGGGTATTTCGTCGCGGTTGATCAGGCAGAGCAAGGTCGGCCCGCCCTTCGCCTTGCCGCTGCCGGCTTCCCGGGAGGCGAGTTGCAGACCGAAAGCGCCGAGCTTGGCCGACTGCCAGTCGCCGCCGCCCATCGGCCGTCCCGCCGGATGCCACCACAGCGCATCGGGCAGCCCGTCGTCGTTGGTCTCGCCGGTCAGCCAGCGGTCTTGCCGCAGCTGCGGGAAGCGCCGTCGCAAGGCGAGCAGTTCGGCGACGAAATCGATCAGCTCGGTGTCGGCGTGTTGCCAGTCGAGCCAGGTCATCTCGTTGTCCTGGCAGTAGGCGTTGTTGTTGCCGCCCTGCGACCGGCCGAGTTCGTCGCCCGCTTGCAGCATCGGAACGCCCTGGGCGATCAGCAGGGTGGTCAGCAGCGCGCGCTGCAAGCGGCGGCGTTTTTCGAGTACCACGGGATCGGTACTCTCGCCTTCCTCGCCGCAGTTCCAGGAGAGGTTGTGGCCATGCCCGTCGCGATTGTTCTCGCCGTTGAGCTCGTTGTGTTTTTCCTGGTAACTGACCAGGTCGCGCAGTGTGAAGCCGTCGTGCGCGGTGATGAAGTTGACGCTGGCCTGCGGCGCGCGTCCCGACTTGCTGAACAGTTCGCTCGATCCGGACAGCCGCTGCGCCAGTGCGCCGGCGCCCACTTCGCCGGTCAGCCAGAAGGCGCGAACGTCATCGCGGAAGCGATCGTTCCATTCGCTCCAGCCGGGCAGAAAGCCCCCGAGCTGGTAACCGTCCGGTCCCATGTCCCAGGGCTCGGCGATCAGCTTGACCTGCTGCAGCAAGGGATCCTGCCGCAGCGTGGCGAGAAACGCGCTGTTGCGAGCGAGGGCGGCGGCGAGGTCGAAGCGGAAGCCGTCGACGTGCATCACGCCGACCCAGTAGCGCAGCGCATCCATGACCAGCTGCAGAACGCGCGGCTGGGTGAGGTTGAAGGTGTTGCCGCAGCCGCTGAAGTTCTCGTAGGCGGCGAGATTGCCTGGGGGCAGCAGGTAGTAGCTGTGGTTGTCGATGCCGCGAAACGACAGTGTCGGGCCGAATGCGTCGGTTTCGGCGGTGTGGTTGAAGACCACGTCGAGGATCACTTCGAGGCCGGCGGCGTGCAGGGTCCGGATCATCGTCTTGAACTCGGCAATCAGCGCTTGGCCTTCGATCCCAGCCGCATAGCGCGGTTCGGGAGCGAAGAAAGCCAGCGTGTTGTAGCCCCAGTAGTTGACGCGACCCGCGTCGCTCAGGCGTTGCTCGTCGAGAAAGTGGTGTACCGGCAGCAGGCTGAGGGCGGTGACGCCCAGCCGCTGGAAGTGCGCGATCATCGCCGGCGAGGCGAGTCCGGCGTAGGTGCCGCGTAGTGTTTCGGGAACCTCGGGGTGCTGCCGGCTGACGCCCTTGACATGGACTTCGTGGAGCACCGTGTCGGCCCAGGGTGTGGCCGGTGGTGCATCGCCCTGCCAGTCGAAGTCTTCGTCGACGACGCAGGCCTGCACGCCCACCACGGGATCATCCTGCGCTGGGGAAGCGCAGTGGCCGACGACTTCGCGGGCGTAGGGGTCGAGCAGCAGTCGCCCGGAATCGAAGCGCTGGCCCCGTTCGGGGGCGTCGGGTCCGTGCACCCGGTAAGCGTAGCGCAGCCCGGGAGCTGCCCCGGCCAGGTAGCCATGCCAGACCTGGTCAGTACATCGACGCAGGGGCAGCGTATGTATCAGCTGGCCATCGAAGACGCACAGCTCCACGGCTTCGGCATGCGCCGAGAACAGCGCAAAGTTGACGCCGCGCCCGTCCCAGCTGGCGCCGAGCGGGCACGGCCGCCCGGCTTCGAGCACCGTGCCGTCGCTCACGGCACCCATTCGAGGAACACCGCACCGAGCGGTGGCAGGGTCAGGCTGATCGACAACTCCCGACCGTGCGCCGATACCTGCTCCGCGTGTACCCCATCTGACCCGTTGCCGACATTGCTGCCACCATAATGCTCGGCGTCGGTATTGAGGCGCTCGCAATACTTGCCGGCCATCGGCACGCCGATCCGGTAGCCCTCGCGAACAACCGGCGTGAAGTTGCCGACATAGAGCATGGCGCGCGAACGATCACGCGTCCAGCGAACGAAGGCGACGATCGAAGTGTCTGCGTCGTCGGCGGCGATCCACTCGAAACCAGCCGGTTCGAAATCAACCTCGTGCAGCGCCGGATGGCTGCGGTAGAGCTTGTTGAGATCGCGGATCAGGTTGCGTACGCCGTTGTGGGTCGGGAAGTCGAGCAGCGCCCAGTCCAGGGAACCTGCATCATTCCACTCGCTCCACTGGCCGAACTCGCCGCCCATGAACAGCAGCTTCTTGCCCGGATGTGCCCACATGTAGCCGTACAGGGAGCGCAGGTTGGCAAACTTCTGCCAGGGGTCGCCGGGCATCTTGTTGATCAGCGAGCCCTTGCCGTGCACCACTTCGTCGTGCGACAGCGGCAGGACGAAGTTTTCGGTGAAGGCGTACATCATGCCGAAGCTGAGCTTGTTGTGATGGTACTTGCGATGCACCGGGTCCTGGGACATGTAGGCGAGGACGTCGTGCATCCAGCCCATGTTCCACTTGTAGTGGAAACCCAGGCCACCCATCGACGGCGGGCGGCTGACCGATGGCCAGGCGGTCGACTCTTCGGCATGGGTATCGGCAGAGGGGTGCTCCTGGCCGAGGACCTCGTTCACCCGGCGCAGGAAGGCGACGGCCTCGAGGTTCTCGCGGCCGCCATGGACGTTCGGCACCCACTGTCCCTCGGAGCGGCTGTAGTCACGGTAGAGCATCGAGGCGACGGCATCGACGCGCAGGCCATCGACACCGTAGCGCTCGATCCAGAACAATGCATTGCCGATCAGGAAGTTGCTCACCTCACGGCGGCCGAAGTTGTAGATCAGCGTGCCCCAGTCCTGGTGCATGCCTTCGCGCGGATCCTGATGTTCGTA
The DNA here is from genome assembly GCF_032229525.1 of Accumulibacter sp. Taxonomy (GTDB): domain Bacteria; phylum Pseudomonadota; class Gammaproteobacteria; order Burkholderiales; family Rhodocyclaceae; genus Accumulibacter. The sequence goes on from NZ_JAVTWB010000049.1 coordinate 10,042, forward strand.
GAGCGGCGTGCCGTCGAAGCGGGAGAGGCCGTGCTCGTCGGTCGGGAAATGCGCTGGCACCCAGTCCACGATCACCCGCAGTCCGGCCGCGTGACAGTCGCTGACGAACTGGCGGAAGCCCGCCGGGCTGCCGTGACGGGCGGTCGGTGCGTAGAGCCCCAGTGGTTGATAGCCCCAGGAGCCATCGAAGGGATGCTCGGATATCGGCAACAGCTCGAGATGGGTGAAGCCAAGGTCGACGACGTAGGGAATCAGCGTTTCGGCGAGGCGCTGCCAGTCCGGGAAGCCGCCATCGTCGGTTCGCCGCCACGAAGCCAGATGCACTTCGTAGACCGACAGCGGGGCGCCGAGTTGTTCGCCGGCCGGTATCGGGGCCGGTTCCACGGGTGGCGGCAGGGCACAGACCACCGAGGCCGTCGATGGCCGCAGTTCGGCTTCGAAACCGTAGGGGTCGGCCTTCAGCGGCAGCAGGTGTCCGTGACGAGAGCGTATTTCGTACTTGTAGCGCGCGCCGGCAGTCACGCCTGGCAGGAAAATCTCCCACACCCCGGCTTCCCGTCGCAGACGCATCGGGTGACGGCGACCGTCCCAGGTATTGAAGTCGCCGACCACGCTGACGCGCTGTGCGTCGGGCGCCCAGACTGCGAAAGCGGTACCGGCAACGCCATCGATTTCCGTCAGGTGCGCACCGAGACGCTCGAAAGGTCGCAGATGCGAGCCTTCGGCGAGCAGCCAGACGTCCATATCGCCGAGCACCGCCCAGAAGCGGTAGGGGTCATCGGTTTCCTGGACGCCGTGCTCCCAGGTGATGCGCAGGCGATAAGCAAAATCGTTGCGCCGGCGGGGAATGACGCCTTCGAAGAAGCCTTCCACGCCTTCGACGTCGCGCTGGGCGAGTTCGGCGACCTGCTTGCCGGTCTTGGCGTCCAGTACGGCAACCGCACGTGCGCCTGGTTGCAGGCTGCGGACCCACAGTTTGTCGTCGCTGTCGGTGTGCATGCCGAGTACGGCATAAGGGTTGCCGTGCTCTGCCCGGCAAAGGGAAATGATCTCTGCATTGTCAATCATCTGCGAGTTCCTCAGCTATTGGTGAGTGTTTTCAGGTTCCAGGTATCGTCGGCATAGTCGCGAATCGTCCGGTCGGCCGAGAAGGGGCCCATTCCGGCGACGTTGAGGATGGCCTTGCGCTGCCATTCGGCGGGCGTCAGATAGAGCGCGTCAACACGCTTCTGGGTGGCTACGTAGTCGGCATAGTCGGCGAGCAGCAGGTAGTGGTCGCCATAGTGCACCAGGCAGTTGAAGACGTCGTGATAGCGCGAGCGTTCCCCGGGCGAGAAGAAGCCGCCGTCGATCTTGTCGAGGGCTTCCTTGAGCGCCGGATCGTTCTGGTAGATGTCGTTGGGCTGATAGCCCGCTTTCCTGATTGCTTCGACCTGTGGGGTGTTGTTGCCGAAGATGAAGATGTTCTCGGCGCCGACCTGGTCGCGAATCTCGATGTTGGCGCCGTCTTCGGTGCCGATGGTCAACGCGCCGTTGAGCGAGAGCTTCATGTTGCCGGTGCCCGAGGCTTCGGTGCCGGCGGTGGAAATCTGCTCCGAGAGGTTGGCTGCCGGCATGATCAGCTCGGCGACGGAGACGCCATAGTTGGGGATGAAGACCACCTGCAGCAAGTCGCGGGTTCTCGGGTCGTTGTTCACCACCGTCGCGACATCGTTGATCAGCCGGATCACCTGCTTGGCCATGTGATACGACGACGCCGCCTTGCCGGCGAAGATCACGCTGCGTGGCGCAAGGCCGTCGCTTTTGCCGTCCAGCAGCGCGTTGTAGCGGGTAATGACGTGCAGCACGTTGAGCAATTGCCGCTTGTATTCGTGGATCCGCTTGACCTGCACGTCGAACAGGCTGTCCGGGTCCAGGTTGACGCCGGTTTCGCGCGCGACATAATTGGCCAGGCGCAGTTTGTTGCTTCGTTTGGCGGCCTCGAAAGACGCACCGAAGGCGGTATCGTCGGCACTGGCGCGCAGCCCCTCCAGGCGGTCGAGATCGAGGCGCCAATCCTTGCCGACGCGTTGGTCGATCAGCGCCGACAAGCCGGGGTTGGCCTGCGCCAGCCAGCGCCGTGGCGTGACGCCGTTGGTCTTGTTGTGGAAACGTTCGGGGTAGAGGCGGGCGAAATCGGCAAAAATGGTCTGCACCATCAGGTCCGAATGCAACTGCGAGACGCCATTGATGCGGTGGCTGCCAACGATGCTCAGGTGCGCCATGCGCACGCGCTTGTCCTTTTCGTGGCCATTGCCGTCGTCGATCAGGGACACCCTTCGCATCAGGTCGATGTCGCTTGGGTAGAGGCGGACCACCTCGTCGAGAAATTCCTGGTTGATGCGGTAGATGATCAGCATGTGCCGTGGTAGCACGCGCTGGATCAGGGTCACCTTCCAGGTTTCCAGAGCTTCCGGCATCAGCGTGTGGTTGGTGTAGGAGAAGATGCGCCGACACTGATCCCAGGCGGCATTCCAGGTCATCTTGTGCTCGTCGACCAGCAGGCGCATCAGCTCCGCGACGCCGATCGCCGGGTGGGTGTCGTTGAGGTGGATGGCGATCTTTTCCGACAGATTGTCGAAGCTGTCGTACTCGGCAAGATGGCGGTCGAGGATGTCCTGCATCGACGCCGAGACGAAAAAGTACTCTTGCCGCAGACGCAGTTCGCGGCCCGCGGAAGTGCTGTCGTTGGGGTAGAGAACCCAGGAGATGTTTTCGAAGCGGTTCTTCAGTTCGGCGGCACGCTGGTAGTCACCGGTATTGAAGGCGCCGAGATCGATCTGCGATGGCGCCGCCGCTTTCCACAGCCGCAAGGTGCTCACCCGCTCGGTGCCATAGCCGGGTATGACGTGGTCGAACGCCTTGGCTTCGACCGAGTCGGCAGGATTCCACTCGGCCCATTCGCCGTGGTGTTCAGCGGTGCCACCAAAATGGACCGTAAAGTGCTTGCTGGCGCGCGGGAATTCCCACGGCGAACGATCCTGCACCCAGGCTTCCGGCTTCTCGACCTGCTGGCCGTTGACGATCGACTGCGCGAACATCCCGTATTCGTAGCGCACGCCGTAGCCCCAGGAGGGAAGCCCCAGGGTGGCCATCGAATCGAGAAAGCACGCCGCCAGGCGCCCCAGGCCGCCGTTGCCGAGCGCAGCATCGGGTTCGCATTCCATCACTTCTTCAATCGACGGGCCTGGCGGGGTGAACACCGCGGCCGCGGAGTCGCGAAGATCGAGTGCCGACAAGGCGTTGTTCATGGCCCGGCCGATCAGGAATTCCATCGACAGATAATAGACCCGCCGCGCCTTGTTCTGGCGGTCGGCGTGCTGGGTGTCGACCCAGCGCTTGGCCAGCTGCTCGCGCGCCACCTGCGCCAGGGCATGGTAGAACTCGGCCTTGCTGGCGACCTCCGGCTCGGTAGCTACCTGGCAGAGCAGCTTGTGGTCGATCTGCGAGCGCAGCGCTTCGCTTTCGGGTTTGGCTTGAGTGGCATCGGATTTCACGCAAATACTCCAGTAGGTTTCATGGGCCATCCTCACTCTCGGCCAGGGCATGGGCAGCGCCCAGCAGGGCCGGCGTGGGAGAGAGCATTACATAGGTCGGGATTGTGGCCAAGTAGGCGGCGAAGCGCCCCTTGGCCTCGAAGCGGGTGCGAAAATGTGATCGATCAAACAGCTCGCCGAGGCGTGGAATGATACCACCGCCGAGATAGACGCCGCCCTGCGCGCCCAGGGTCAGTGCGAGATTGCCGGCCATCGAGCCGAGCATGGCGCAGAAAGTATCGAGAACCGCCCGGCACTGAACATCGCCGTTGGCCAGTGCCCGGGAAACGATCTCCGCCGGGGTCAAGGCTTCGCCAGCAGCGCGGCCGTCGACCTCGGCGACCAGACGGTGCAGCAGCGGCAAGCCGCTACCCGAAAGCAGGCGCTCGGCAGACACATGCGGCAGCTCACGCCAGGCGAGGGCGAGGATCGCCGCTTCGCGTTCATCGGCGGCGGCCAGCGTGCAGTGCCCACCTTCGCCAGCCAGCGCCAGCCAGTGTCCGCGGTTGAAAAGTAGCCCCGAGACGCCCAGGCCCGTTCCCGGGCCGAGCACCGCCTTGGCGGCCAGGGGCACTGCCGTGCCGCCGCCGACCTGCCGCAAGTCGTTGGCGTTCAGGCGCGGCAGCGACAGCGCCAGGGCAGTGAAGTCGTTGAGCAGCAGCAGGCGGGAGAGCCCCAGCCGCGACTTCATTTCCTCGCGCGAGAAGGTCCACGAACCATTGGTCAATCGAATCACTTCGTCGTGTACTGGCGCCGCAAGGGCGATCGCCGCCGCCCGCAACGCGCTACAGCCAAGCTCGCGAAGGTAAGCCTGGATGGCCTCTACTGGGCCGGCAAAGTCAGCCACCGCCATGATCCGTATCAGATGCGGCGAGCCTTGGTGATCGAGCAGCGCAAAGCGTGCCCGTGTGCCACCAATGTCGGCAACCAGCATGCCCGCCGGGCTGCCGGCAGCCTCCGCGCGGGAAGGAACAACGGCCGCGTCGGATGACGCCGTCGAAGTGGAATGCTGGGGCGGGAGAGGGGCGATTTCCATGGAATTCGGTGGATCAAGCTGCGGCCACCACTTGCCGCTCAGTGTGGCAGGGCTGCTGCAGGTTCGAGATGAAATGCCCGGAGGCCGAAAACGATGGCCGGGCGTGAATATTCGCACCAATTACGGTGCTTATCAAAGAGCGATGCTGCGAGGCCGCGCGATCCCCGGAAGAAACAGGGTCATTCCTTGCGAGTCTGTCGGTTGCACGCGGGTCCTGTCAAGGTGCTGTCACAATCTGCTGTTGCAGCGCGTGCAGCCTGCTGCCAAGCCTCCAGCAGACCCGTACAATCGTCAGCTGTGTCAATGGCTGCTGTCGCGTGCTCGATGAACGGGCACCGGCAGATGCTGTGCCGTGGTGTTCTTCTCCGGGGGCCGTCAGTGAACCATGCGAATCTGCTGCAAAAACTTGCCAAACTCGTTGGTGCCGAGCAGCTGCTTACGACGCCCGACGCCATGGCTCCCCATCTCGGCGATTGGCGTGGGCGCTATCGCGGTGCGGCGATCGCTGTCGTTCGCCCGGCCAGCACGGCCGAGGTGGCGGCGGTAGTGCGTGCCTGCGCCGAAGCCGGGGTGCCGATGGTGCCGCAAGGGGGTAATACCAGTCTGTGTGGTGCGGCAACGCCGGGGCCGGACGCGCTGTCGGTGGTGATCAGCCTGTCGCGGCTGAAGCGCGTGCGGGCCATCGATGCGGCGAACAACACGATCACTGCCGAGGCGGGCTGCGTCCTGCAGACGCTGCAGGAGGCGGCGGCGCAGGCAGGGCGCCTGTTTCCGCTGTCGCTTGCCGCCGAGGGAAGTTGTCAGATCGGTGGCAACCTGTCGACCAACGCCGGTGGCGTGCAGGTGCTGCGTTATGGCAACGCGCGCGAGCTGACGCTGGGTCTGGAAGTGGTTTTAGCGAGCGGCGAGGTTTGGGATGGGCTGCGCGGTCTGCGCAAGGACAACACCGGCTACGACCTCAAGCATCTGTTCATCGGCGCCGAAGGCACGCTGGGAATCATCACCGCGGCCGTGCTCAAGCTCTTCCCTTTGCCGCGGGCGACGGCGACTGCCTGGCTGGCGATCGCCTCGCCGGCCGTGGCGGTGCGCTTGCTCGGTGACCTGCAGGCCTCTTTCGGCTCGCTGCTGACCGCCTGCGAGCTGATCTCGGACCTTGCTCTCGGTCTGGTCCGCAAGCATCTCCCGGGTTCTTCGCCGACGCTCTCGCCAAGCTCTTGGCACTTGCTGATCGAAGTGTCAGGCGGTGACGATGCACAAGCCGGGCAGCAGGCGCTCGAGGCCTTCCTGGCCGAGGCGCTGGAAAATGGCACGGTCAACGATGCCGTGCTGGCCCAGAGCAATGAACAGGCGCGGCGTCTATGGGCTTTGCGCGAGAACATCGGTGAAGCCCAGAAGATCGAAGGGCTGAGCATCAAGCACGACGTTTCGGTACCGATTTCGCGCATCGCGGAGTTCGTCGAGCGCGCCGACCGGCAACTGGCGCAGGCTTTTCCGGATATTCGCATCGTTACCTTCGGGCACATCGGTGACGGCAACCTGCACTACAACCAGTCGAAAGCCGAAGCGGGCGACAACGCCGCCTTCATTGCTGCACAGTCGGCGGTCAACCGCATCGTTCATGACCTGGTGCATCAGCTTGGTGGCAGCATCAGCGCCGAGCACGGGATCGGCCAGTTGAAGCGCGAGGAACTGTTGCGCTACAAGAGCCCGGTCGAGATCGAGATGATGCGGGCGATCAAGCGAACGTTCGATCCGCAGGGCTTGATGAATCCCGGCAAATTGCTCTGAGCCAACGGCTGCGGGTGCCTGCCGTGTCGAGCGGGAGTGTGGGCGCTAGCTCGCAGGCGGCGTGTTCGCGACGGCTCGCGAAATCGCGCGGCTACGCTTCCGGAATGATGCCCCCGGCCTTTTCATGGCGACCCCATCGGGATGCGGTAGAATGCGGCAGCCTGCCATCGCGTAGCACTGGGGCATATCGGGAGCTCGGCGATTGCTATCATCCGGAGCGCCGCCGACCAGCTCGAGGCGAGAAGATTTTGCCAGGCTGGTGCCGCGCTCAGAGGGCCGAGCGCGCTACGCAACGAGGTTATTGGTTAGAGGGAGAACCCGCGTGTTCAAGACAGTCCTTCGCTGGCTGGGGCTTGGCCCGGCTGCACCGGCGCCGCAAGACGCCTTCCAGCAGCTCGACGAAGTGGCGCCTCTGAAGTCCACGCAGGCCGAGGCCAGCGAACCGGCAACAAACAACACACCAGAAGTGCGTACCTTCGTTTGCCGCGAGGAGCTTCTCGATCGCAGTGAGCGAATTGCCGGCTACCAGTTCGCGCTGGAGCGGAACCTGCAATCACCACTGCTGGACAAGAGTGCGAAGCTACGCCGCGTCTATGATGACGCCATGCTGCAGAATCTGGTGCCGCTGGGCGTGTCATCGATGTTGGGTGACCGCTTTGCCTTTATCCGGGTGTCGCCGGTGTCGCTGCGAAACCCTCTGTTGAAAACCTTCGCCCATCGGAACGTGGTGATTATGGTCACGCCTGGGGCGATGGCCGAGGCCGATCTCGCTGGCCTGCGCACCGACCTTCAGTACCTGCGGGAGATCGGTGTCAAACAGGGATGGACACTCGACCGCCCGCTTCCCGGGATTGCCGAGTTTCTCGATCAGGCTGAACTGATCGAAATCGAGACCACCGCTCTCGATGGCATTCAGCTGAAGGAAATGTGCGCGGATTTTCGCGCAGCGAAAGCTGGAACCCGGTTGATTGCCAGTGAAATCCGGACCTCGGACGACTTCAGCCTTTGTTACCGTAGTGGTTTCGACTACTTCATGGGGCCGTTCGTTGCCAGCCACGAGAACTGGCATCCACCGAAGAGCAAGATCAACCGGTTGCTGGTTTTCGAAGTGCTGAGCATGATTCGCTCGGGCGCCGAGTTCGGTGTCATCAGCGAGCGCCTGCGCAATGACCCAATCCTGACTTTCAAGCTGTTGCGCTATATCAATTCGCCCGGCATCGGCCTGGTCAAGCACATCGACAAGATCTCACAGGCGCTACTGATCCTGGGTCGGGAGCAGTTCTACCGATGGCTTTCCTTGCTGCTCTTCGATCTCGATCAGCCCGGCTACGTCGGGCGCGTCCTCAACGAACGGGCGTTGACGCGAGCCCGCTTCATGGAGACGCTTGCCGGGCGCGGGGCAGTTCGTGGTGCCGCGGACACGCTGTTCCTGATCGGGCTGTTCTCGTTACTCGATGTGATGATGGGGCAAGCGCTCCCCGACATCCTGCGACAGGTTGCGCTGCCAGAAGATGTGCTTTTGGCGTTGCAAGGCGAGCCGGGCGGCCTGCGCGATGCGCTATCACTGGCGATAGCCGTCGAATTAAAATCTCCGGATGAAATTGCTGCCGCCGCTCTGTTGTGTGAACTCGCTGCGTCGGAAGTCACCGGCTTGATGCTCGAAGCGCTGGATTGGGCGCACCATGTAATTTCCGTCGGCGAATGAGCGCCAGCCCCAAGCCCGACGCGACGGTCAGATGCCACAGGCCTGGATGAGGAATTGCCGCAGCGCTTCGGCGGGTGCCCCCAGCCTGGCTTCCCGCTTCCAGAGCATGCCAACCTCCAGGTAGGGGATCGCATCGAGAATCGGGCGCGCCTCGATCTTCTTTCCTTCCAGCGACCACGGCCGGTACACCATGTCGGACAGGATGGTCACCCCGAAGCCGTGCGCCACCAGGCCGCGCAGAGCTTCCATGCCATTGGTGCGAAAGGCAATGTCGGGCTCGATGCCGCGGGCCACCCAGTAGCGTCGGTTCGACTCCTCGCCTTCGTCGACCGTGAGCAGGATGTAGGGATGCGCCGAAATATCCGCCAGCGAAGGATAGGGCGTGGCCAGCACCGGGTGTCCGCCGGCCGCCCACAGCTGGCGTCGCGAGCGCATCAGTACGTGCTGCTCGAAGGGCTCCGGCGCCTCGACGTTCGAGAGGATCACCACACCCAATTCGAGCTCGCCACTGTCCACCGCCGACTCGATGTCGCGCCGGGCCATATCGTGCAGATCGAGTTCCACGCCCGGGAAATTGGCGCGAAAGCGCGCTAGCAGTGGCGGCAGGAAATAGCCGAGGACGGTGTAGCTGGCGGCGATCCGGATGCTGCCGTCGAGGTGACTGGCGCGAAATCGCGGCTCGCGCAGGGCGTCCTGCAAGGAGTCGAGAATATGCCTCGCGTGCTGGTGAAAGCTGTGCCCCTCGGCCGTCAGCGAAACACCGTGCGGATGGCGGGCGAACAACTTTACGCCGAGGCGATGCTCCAAGAGCAGAATGGCGTTGGTGATCGCCGATTGCGAAACGAACAACTTGGCCGCGGCCATCGAGAACTGGCCGGTTTCAGCGGCCGCAGCGAAGTAACGCAGTTGCCTGAGCGAGACGTCCTTTGCCATCTGTTATTCGAATACCTCGACAATGTATTTGTGAATTTACGATAGCAGAGAGTGTTTGTACCATGCGCATAAAAAAGAGAGCCAACAAGGAGACAGGTCATGAATGAGCCCAAGGACAACGCTGGCGCTAGCGCCCTGCGCAACGCGAGTCTCGACGACAAGTACGCTCTGGCCAGCGGCCAGGCCTACATGACCGGCATTCAGGCTCTGGTTCGCCTGCCGATGATGCAGCGCAGGCGCGATCAGGCCGCCGGGCTGAATACCGCTGGCTTCGTCACCGGCTACCGTGGCTCGCCACTGGGCAGCGTAGACCAGGAATACTGGAAAGCCGCCAGCTACCTCGAGCCGCAACACATCCGCTTTCAGCCCGGTCTCAACGAAGACCTGGCAGCGACCGCGGTGTGGGGGTCGCAGCAGGTCAACCTCGACCCCAACGCCAGCTACGACGGGGTATTCTCGATCTGGTACGGCAAGGGCCCCGGCGTTGACCGCAGTGGTGACGTGTTTCGTCACGCGAATGCCGCGGGAACGTCGCGATACGGGGGTGTGCTGGCAATCGCCGGCGACGACCACGCGGCCAAGTCTTCCACCCTGCCGCATCAGACCGAGCACGTCTTCAAGGCGCTGATGATGCCGGTGCTCGCGCCTGCAGGCATCCAGGATTACCTCGAATATGGCCTGCACGGCTTTGCGCTGTCGCGCTATTCGGGTTGCTGGGTGGCCTTCAAGGCACTCACCGACACGGTGGAAACCTCGGCATCGGTGAGCATCGATCCGTTCGCCGTGCACACCGTGATCCCCACCGACTTCCGCTTACCCGCTGCCGGGCTCAACCTGCGCTGGCCCGATCCTCCTCTGGTGCAGGAAGAGCGCCTGCTGCATCACAAGCTCTACGCCGCGCTCGCCTACTGCCGCGCCAACGGACTCAACAAGACCGTCATCGACAGCCCGAACGCCAGGCTCGGGATAATCACCAGCGGCAAGAGTTATCTCGACGTCCGTCAGGCCCTGGCAGACCTCGGCATCGACGACAAGGTGGCAGCCGAGATCGGCTTGCGCGTCTACAAGGTCGGCATGGTCTGGCCGCTCGAAGCAGAAGGCGTGCGTGCCTTCGCCGACGGACTGGACGAGATCCTGGTGGTCGAGGAGAAGCGACAGTTTCTCGAATACCAGCTCAAGGAAGAACTCTACAACTGGCGCGAATCGGTGCGCCCGCGAGTCATCGGCAAGTTCGACGAAACCGGCGAATGGGCGCTGCCGCACGCCGAGTGGCTGCTGCCGTCGGCCGGCGAACTGACGCCGGCGATGGTGGCACGGGTGATCGCTGCACGCATCGCGCGCATCTACACTTCGGAACGCATCAAGGACCGCCTCGCGTTCCTGGAAGCCAAGGAGGCGGCGCTGGCCAGGCCGCACCCGTCGCTGCAGCGTGTGCCGCACTATTGCTCGGGTTGCCCGCACAACACCTCGACTCGGGTGCCACAGGGCTCGCGCGCGCTGGCCGGCATCGGCTGTCACTACATGGCCACCTGGCTGTCGCCGGAATCGACCTCGACCTTCTGTCAGATGGGTGGTGAAGGGGCGCCCTGGATTGGTCAATCGCCTTTCACCAGTACCCGTCACGTCTTCGCCAATCTGGGTGACGGCACCTACATGCACTCGGGAATCCTGGCCATCCGGGCGGCGGTGGCGGCGCGAGTGAACATCACCTACAAGATTCTCTACAACGATGCGGTGGCAATGACCGGGGGCCAACCGCACGATGGCAACCTGTCGGTGCCGATCATCGCCCGTCAGCTGGCAGCCGAAGGCGTGCAGAAGATCGTCGTGGTCAACGACGGCAGCGGGCGCGCCTACGAGCGTTCGGGCTTGCCACCAGGCGTACCGATCCGCCACCGGGACGAACTCGACGCCGTGCAGCGCGAGCTGCGCGAGCTGCCCGGCGTCTCGGCGCTGATCTACGATCAGACCTGCGCCGCCGAAAAACGCCGCCGTCGCAAGCGCGGTACTTACCCTGACCCGGCCAAACGTGTGCTCATCAACGACCGCGTCTGCGAAGGCTGTGGCGATTGCAGCGACAAATCCAACTGCATGTCGGTGGTGCCGGTGGACACCGAGTTCGGCCGCAAGCGGGCGATCGACCAGTCGTCGTGCAACAAGGATTTCTCGTGCATCAAGGGTTTTTGCCCGAGCTTCGTCACCATCGAGGGCGGCAAGCTGCGCAAGGGTAAAGCGGCGGAGGCCGGCGGCGATGCCTTCGACCAGTTGCCGATCCCGACACTGCCCGTCACGACGACGCCGTGGAGTGTCGTCGTCACCGGTGTCGGCGGTACCGGCGTGGTCACCATCGGCGCCCTGCTGGGGATGGCCGCGCACCTCGAAGGCAAAGGCATTTCGGTCCTCGACATGGCCGGTCTGGCGCAGAAAGGCGGTGCCGTCTGGTCGCACGTGCGTATCGCCGACCGCCAGGATCAACTCTACGCGGCGCGGGTGCCCGCCGGCGAGGCCAATGCGGTGATCGGTTGCGACCTGGTGGTGGCCGCCAGCGACGAATCGCTGGCCAAGATGCGCCTGGGACACACCCGGGTGGTCATCAACCGCGACCAGACCAACACCAGCGAGTTCGTCCGCGGCTTTGCCGCGCAGGCGCGCTCGGGCAACGTGCTGGCCAACCCGGACCCGGTCTTTCCCGGCCATTCGATGGAACAGCAGATCGTCGAAGCCGTCGGCGAAGACCGCGTCGAGTTCCTCGAAGCGTCGCGATTGGCCACCGAATTGCTCGGCGACTCGATCGCCACCAACCTGTTCATGCTCGGTTACGCCTGGCAGCAGGGACTGGTGCCGCTCGGCAAGGCGGCAATCATGCGCGCCATCGAGATCAATGGCACGGCAGTCGCCGGCAACAAGGCGGCGTTCCAGTGGGGTCGTCGCGCGGCGGTTGATCCGGCAGCGGTGAACGAGGCCGCCCGGCCGCAAAGCGGTCTGCCGGAGCATCACCGCTTGTCCACCAGCGTCGAGGAAGTGATTGCACGCCGCCGGGAGCAACTCTCTGCATACCAGGATGCCGCCTACGCCGACCGCTACACGCGGTTGGTGAGCCGCGTGCGCGAGGCCGAAGAGGCCATGGCGCCAGGCATCACCTTGCTCACCGAGGCTGTCGCGCGCGGCTACTACAAGCTGCTGGCCTACAAGGACGAGTACGAAGTGGCGCGGCTATACAGCGATGGCGATTTCCTCAAGCGGGTCGAGGAAAGCTTCGAGGGTGACTACCGGATTGTCTTCCACCTGGCGCCGCCGCTGTTGGCGAAGAAGGACCCCGGTGGTCAGCTGATGAAGCGCAGCTACGGTCCCTGGATGCTCAAAGGGCTGCGTTTGTTGACGCGTTTCAAGCGCCTGCGAGGCGGTGTGCTCGATCCTTTCGCGCGCAGCGCCGAGCGCAAGCTCGACCGGCAACTGATCGTTGACTACGAGGCTGTGCTGGCCGAGATCATCGCCGCCTTGGCGCCTGATAACCACGCGGCCGCCCTCGAGCTCGCCAGCCTGCCCGAGCAAGTGCGGGGTTTTGGCCATGTGCGCGAGCGCTACCATGCCTCCGCCAAACAGCGCGAGGCCATGCTGTTGACTGCCTTTCGCAACCGCGAAGCACCTGCGGCCAGCGGGCAGCCGCGCCCGCGCAAGACGATTGCGGTGATCCCGGGCTGATCCCCGCGCCGCTGTTCCAGGCAACCAGCCTTGACCGGCCTGGCACACCCTTGATGACCAGAAAAGGAGAGACATGGCCGTATTTTCCCTGAGCGATTTCGCCGACCACGAACAAGTCGTGTTCTGCAGCGACGACAAGAGCGGGCTGAAAGCGATCATCGCCGTGCACAATTCCAATCTCGGTCCCGCGCTGGGTGGCTGCCGCATGTGGGCCTACGCCAGCGAAGAGGACGCGGTGCGCGACGTGCTGCGCCTGTCACGCGGCATGACCTACAAGTCGGCGATGGCCAACCTCAAATTGGGCGGCGGCAAGGCGGTGGTGATCGGCAATCCGCGTCTCGACAAGACGCCGCAGCTGCTGCAAGCACTGGCGCGCGCGATTGACCGCTTGAACGGCCGCTACATCGCTGCCGAGGACTCCGGTACCAACGTCGCGGACATGAAACTGATGCGCCAGATCACGCCGCATATCGCCGGCATCGAGGACAAGCAAAGCGACGTCGGCATGCGTAGCGGCGACCCGTCGCCGGCCACCGCCTACGGCACTTTTGTCGGCATCCGCGCGGCAGTGAAGGAGAAGCTCGGTCGCGACTCGCTGGACGGCTTGCGCGTCGCCCTGCAGGGGGTCGGCAATGTCGGTTTCGATCTCGCGTCTCAGCTGCACGCGGCCGGAGCGAAGCTGTGGGTGGCGGACGTTCACCCGGAGCAGGTCGATCGTGCCCGCGACGAACTGGCCGCCACCGTTGTCGGAGTGGAGGAGATCTACGCGCAGGACGTGGACGTCTTCGCGCCCTGTGCGCTGGGCGCCGTGCTCAACGACAAGACCATTCCGCAGCTCAAGGCGCCGATCATCGCCGGCGCATCGAACAACCAGTTGGCCGAAACGCGCCATGGCGTGGACCTGATGAAGCGCGGCATCCTGTACGCACCGGACTACGTGATCAACGCCGGCGGCATCATCGACATCTATCACGAGCGTATCGGCTTTGACCGTGATGCCCTGATCCACCACATCGATGGCATCTACGACAACCTGATGGAAATTTTCGACCGCGCCCGCCAGGAACAACGCCCGACCGGCGAAGTGGCCGACGTGATTGCCGAAGAACGCTTCCGCCGCTGATATCCAGGCTGCCCGTGCGCCGCTCTTCGATGGTGGTGCGCGCGGGCAACTTGGCCATCTTGTCTCGCCACGCCACGACGACAATCGCCAGAGGCGCGATCATGATCGGCTAATCCCAACGCAGCGTGGTCGTTAAACTCGCGCATCGGTTTTTCCAGGGCCGCAGGCGGGTTTGGCCGTCGGCTGCCGTTCGTTCCGGCAGCCAGCGACGCCGGGGTCCAGGCCCTTTGCATGGTCAACCGCAGTCAACTCCGCGATTGACAGCGCTTGATGGCGGTACCTATACTCCCGAATGGTTCGGTTCGCCAACCCTTCCTGCTATCCTCTTGATTTTATTTGTAGATTATTGGAAATATTGACTGCCGATCATGATAAAAACGATACTTCTCGTGGATGATTCGCCGATCTCCCGAAGGATGCTGAAGAGCTGCATTCCACAAGATCGTGGCTACGAGTTGTTCGAAGCCAGTGATGGGTTGGCCGGATTTGAGGCGTATAAAGAGATCCGACCGGATGTAACCTTCATGGATCTGACCATGCCGGTCATGGATGGCAATGAAGCCACCGCAAAGATTATCGAACTTGACCCAGGAGCCGTCGTCATTGCCTGCACGGCAGATATTCAAGTCAAGTCGATTACCAGGATACTGGCACTGGGCGCTCTGCTGGTTGTAAGAAAACCCTCCTCAAAGGCTTCGGTTGAAGATGCTCTGACAAGAGCCGAAAAGAATCTGCGGCAGGCCGATGGATGACTACTCGTTCGATGTTGTGTCGGATGAAGAAAAGGATATTCTTCAGGAAATCATGAACATTGCGTTCGGCAAGGCCGCTGCCGACCTTGCCGAGGTGATCAATATTTTTGTTGTCCTCAGCGTGCCCGACATCCAGATGCTCAGGGCACAGGACCTCCCGGAATATCTTAAGAAGCAGGTCAGTGCGTATCACCGCATCACCATTGTCGAACAGAATTTCTGGGGAGAGTTCAAGGGAAGTGCTTTTCTTGCTTTTCAAGCCAGTGCCGGCAGAGAGCTGGTCTCGCTTTTTGGCGACGGTACCGAAGAACTCGGCTCGGAGCCAATTTACGGATTGGAAAAAGAAACCCTGATGGAGGTGGGCAATATTCTCATCGGCGCCTGCGTTGGCAAGCTGTCCGAGCTCCTGGGCGACTCCGTCACCTATTCTCCCCCCCGTGTGGTCACCGAAAACACCTCCAACGACGCTATCCCGAGCAGTATCTTTGAAAGCTACTCCTCTGCAATCGTTCTGAAAACTACCTTCTGTTTCAACGAGCGCAACGTTGATGGCTTCCTGTTCCTGGTTACCAGCAATGAATCGATTGTCTGGCTGAAAAAAGCCCTGGCGAAGTTTATGGAGCAGTACGAGTGACCCAGAGCGAACTCAGCCAGATCTTCGACACCGTCAACTTCGGTCTGGTCGTTTTCGACCGGGACATGGCCATTCGGCACTGGAATCGCTGGATGGCGATGCATAGTGGAATACCTGCGGCACGGATTGTCGGCCAACCCGTTCTCGATTTCTTTCCCCAATTGAACACCGCCAGTTTCAACAAAAACTGCAAGTCGGTTTTGACCTTCGGCAACTTCGCATTCTTTTCTCAAAAACTGCATCGCTTTCTCTTTCCATTCAAACCGGACAGTTCGTTCGGTTCGCGCTTCGACATGATGCAGCAGAGCTGCAGCATGGGGCCGCTTCGCTCCAAAGACAATTGCATCTCCGGCATCTTCCTGATTGTTCAGGACGTAACCGAGCTTGCCAGTTACGAGCAGAAATTGGTTGAGATGAATACGAAAGATGCGCTAACCGGGGTCTACAACCGACGATTTCTGGAGTCGCGCCTGAAGGATGAGTGTACAAGGCAACAGAGGTATCTTCGACCCTTGAGCCTGATCATGATCGACATCGATTTCTTCAAGAAAGTGAACGATACCTATGGCCACCAGGGCGGAGATTTAATCCTGCAGTCCGTTGCGGGAAAAGCGGCATCTGTAATCAGGAAGACCGATTTTTTCGCCCGCTACGGCGGCGAAGAGTTCTGCTGCCTGCTCCCGGAAACGGGCGCCGAGGCCGCCGAAACCGTGGCCGAAAACCTTAGAGTACATATTCAGGAGATGGAGAACCGATTCGATGACAAGCCCATCAAGGTCACCATCAGCCTCGGAATTTCAACCCTGGTCGCTGATGACTCCCCGGATACGCTACTGAAAAGGGCAGATGACGCTCTCTACCAGGCGAAACATGCAGGCCGAAACCGGTTCGTGAGAATTTGATTGGGCTGGTGGCAGAGTACTGCCACGGCATAAGGCCGTTCATCGCGCCCAGATCTCCGCTCTTACGCGGCTCGATGGGCCGATTAGGGTAGCCGCGCCGAAAGCCCGCTGACCACACCAGCGCGAAACACGGATCCCGGCACCTGACACGCGAGGAACCGGCGCTGCAAGAACCCGCTGGGGATCGAGATGATCCCTGCGATCAAGCGGACGCCCGTTCTGCAGCGTTTGGCAATTTCCGGGGCGCCGCGCCGAGTGGGCTGGTTCCTCTGCTCGTGGACGGTCGGTGACGTGTCTGACGGCGGATCACAAAGCAACTCGTCTGTGGCCTGCGCGTCAAGACGGTATTCACGGTTACAGATATCGTCCTTGATCACGACTTCGCCGTGTTCCGGGAGAGCCGCGTAAACTTCGCAGCGACCGAGCGAGCGCGGTATCAAACGCACCTTTCCCCAGTCTTTCGGGCAGTGATAGGCGACCGCTCGGGTGGCGAAGAGACGGACCGTCTCCTGGCCAAAAAGGCGCAGCAGCAGTTCGTTGGGGGGGCAGTGACAGCAGTTCAGCAGGTTTCACTGTCGCGGCGAGCCCTTCGATACGTGTCCAGCCGCCCGCGTCGCGTTGTTCGGCGGTGGGCAGGCGCTGCAGAAAGAGGCCGGCGGCACCGTCCGCCGAAGTGGCGAGAAACAGGCGTGCTGGCAACTGCTCCGATTGCCCGAGGTAGTGCTCGAAGATTTCGGCGATGCGGTCGCCGGTGAGTGGCACGATGTTCTGGTAAGGCTCGTGCATTGACGGCATGGCGAGCGCCAGTTGTAGTTGGCCTTCACCGAGCAGGTCCGCAGCGGAGCCCGCGGCAACGGCCGCGCTGCACCTGCCCATGCCGCGGATCTGCGGCTCGTTGCAGTCGATGACCAGCAGCGAAGCTACCGCGCAACTGGGTGGGCGGGCGTCCGAGCTGCTTCAGGGTTGCTGGCGAGCAAGAGCGTTCTCGTGCTTGTCTTCAGCAAGCCCTTTCCAGGTCGTGCCACGCTAGTTGAGCAGCCGCTGCCAACCGGCGCGGCCGTTCCAGTCGGCGAGTTGGTCGACACTGATACCCACCTTGCGCTAGTCGACGAAGTCACCGGGGATGTGGATCCCGCCGGTTTCGACGAGGGCCAGTGCGACAAGTCTCGTGGACTGCTTCCTCTCGCCGCAGTCACTTGCTGGTAGAATTCTGCTGTCCGCTCAATGATGAATAGATTGCTCGTCAATACGGCATCCAGCTTGTAACCATTAATGATGGGTATCCGGTGGATTCGTTGGTGGTCGCCGCTGGTCACGACGGGATCTCGAAATGGCGCTCACCATGCCGCAGCGAGTAACCCTTATTGGCCGACCTGGAATGCCTGTTCGATCGCCATGCTGGGGCCGACGTCGGCTGTACCGAACTCCGCCTGCAAGAGGAAACAATGCATAACTACCCCACGATTACCGGTCGCAAGATCCGCATGGCGCTTGTTGGCTGCGGACGCATCGCGGCTAATCACTTTAGCGCCATGCAGCAGCACGGCGAGCACATCGAAATCGTCGATGTTTGCGACGTTGACCGCAAGGCGCTTGACAAAGCCGTCCAATGTACCGGCGCCAGAGGGCATGCGAGCCTGACCGATATGCTCAAAACGACCACGGCGGATGTGGTCGTCCTGTCGACGCCGAGTGGTTTGCACTCGGAGGAGACTATCGAGATCGCACAATCAGGCCGTCATGTGATGACCGAGAAGCCGATGGCAACCCGCTGGCAGGATGGTCTGCGCATGGTCAAGGCTTGCGACGATATCGGCGTGCGCCTGTTCGTAGTCAAGCAGAACCGGCGCAACGCCACTCTGCAGCTCTTGAAGCGTGCGGTTGAGCAGAAGCGCTTCGGCCGCATCTACATGGTCAATATCAACGTCTTCTGGACCCGCCCGCAGGAGTACTATGACAGTGCCAAGTGGCGTGGGACCTGGGAGTTCGATGGTGGCGCCTTCATGAACCAGGCCAGTCATTATGTCGATCTGCTGGACTGGCTGATCGGCCCCATCGAAAGCCTGCAGGCCTATACCTCCACTTTGGAGCGCAACATCGAGGTCGAGGATACCGGGGTGCTCAGCGTTCGCTGGCGTTCCGGTGCGCTGGGTTCGATGAACGTCACGATGCTGACCTACCCAAGGAATCTGGAAGGTAGCGTCACGATTCTAGGTGAAAAGGGTTCCGTGCGGGTTGGCGGTGTGGCAGTCAACGAGATCCAGCACTGGGAGTTCGCCGAGAAGCGGCCGGAAGACGAGCAGATCGCTTCCGCCAACTACCAAACCACGTCGGTTTACGGTTTCGGTCATCCGCTCTACTACGATAATGTAATCAAAGTCATGCGTGGCGAGGCCGAGCCTGAAACCGATGGTCGCGAAGGGCTGAAGTCGCTGGAAGTGCTGATTGCCGCCTATCTGGCTGCGCGTGACGGCAAGCGGGTCGCCTTGCCGCTGGATTACTGACGTGGCAATTACCATCCACTCATCCGCGATCGTGGACGAGGGTGCTGTCATCGGCGACGGTAGCCGAGTCTGGCATTTTGCCCACATCTGTGCCGGTGCGCGCATCGGCCAGGATTGCTCCTTCGGCCAGAATGTGTTCGTCGGCAATGATGTCACGATCGGTAACAACGCCAGGGTTCAGAACAACGTTTCCATCTACGATGCGGTCCATCTTGAGGACGATGTCTTCTGCGGGCCGAGCATGGTCTTTACCAATGTGTATAACCCGCGGTCTGCGGTTACCCGCAAGAATGAATACCGGGTTACGACGGTGAAAAGAGGGGCGACGCTGGGAGCCAATTCCACCATCGTCTGTGGTGTAACCGTGGGCGAGTTTGCCTTTGTCGCTGCTGGCGCCGTAATCAACCGCGATGTCAAGCCCTATGCCTTGATGGCGGGCGTGCCGGCACGGCAGATCGGCTGGATGAACGAGCATGGCGACCGACTCGACCTTCCGCTCGAGGGTGATGCCTTGCTCCAATGCCCGATCACCGGCAAGACCTACAAGCTGACGGGGACGACATTGGCGGTTGAATGAGGGTCGCGGTGATCGGCGGCGGAATCAACGGTGTGATGACCGCCTGGGCCTTTGCCCGGCGGGGCGATAGCGTCGATCTCTACGAAAAAGGCCAACTGATGTCCGCCACCAGCAGCAGCTCCAGCAAAATGCTGCACGGTGGATTGCGATACCTCGAACACGGTCATCTGGGTTTGGTTCGCGAAGCGCTGCAGGAGCGCTCCTGGTGGGTCCGGCAGGCACCACAATTTGCCAGCCCATTGCAGTTGCTCATCCCAATCTATCGGCAAGGCGGGCGGGCGAAGTGGTTGGTTGGAGCAGGCATCCGGTTGTACGACCTGCTGGCACTCGGATCCGGGTTCCCACGTGGCCGTTGGTACAGCGCTACCGAGGTGGTCGACCGCTTCCCTGCGCTGCGACGGGAGCAACTGCTGGGCGCCTATGGCTACTGGGATGCCCAGATGGACGACTACCAACTGGGTCTGTGGGCTGCTGAAAAAGCAAGGCAGGCAGGCGCCAGACTGCACGAGCAGACTCCCGTGCTGAGGCTCGATGCGACGACAGGAGAGGTCAGTTTTGGCGGCTCCAGTGCCAGCTACGACCGTGTCGTCAATGTTGCCGGCCCTTGGGCGGAAAAGCTCCTTGCCGACTCAGGCGTGACCAGCGCCTACCGCCTTGACCTGATCCGCGGTAGCCATATCGTCATACCGGGCAAACGTGAGCAAGGTTGTGTTCTCCAGGTGCCCGGCGAGAAGCGCATCCTGTTTGTTCTCCCCCTTGGGGAACGTACCCTGCTCGGCACCACGGAAGTCAGCCAGAGTGACCCCGACCACTGTGCGCCCACCGAGGCCGAAGTCGGCTACCTGATCGACAATTACAACCGTTGTTTTTCTGAACCCATAGCGCAGCAGGATATACTTGCACGCTTTGCCGGTATCCGCCCGATTGTTGCGAGCAAAACCGATTATTCCGCCGCTAGTCGGGAATCGGTGATTGAACGTCAGGGCCGGCTGCTCAACGTCTTTGGCGGCAAATGGACCACTGCGAGGGCACTTGCTGCCGCCGTGCTGACCAAATCGCAGCATTGAAAGAAAAAGTGAAAATTCAATTCATCGATCTGCAGGCCCAGTATCAGGCGCTCAAGACTTCAATCAACGCACGCATCCAGAAAGTGCTCGACCACGGCCAGTACATCATGGGCCCCGAAGTGCTTGAACTCGAAGGCAAGCTCGTTGAATACACCGGGGCGAAGCAATGCATCACTGTCGCCTCCGGTACCGAGGCGCTTCTCATTGCCCTGATGGCACTCGATATCAAGCCGGGTGATGAGATCATCACTACCCCGTTCACCTTCGTCGCCACGGCCGAAGTCATCGCCTTGCTGGGCGCCACCCCGGTCTTTGTCGACATCGAAGCGGATACCTGCAACATCGACGTCAAGAAGATCGAGGCTGCGATCAGCCCGCGGACTCGCGTAATCATGCCGGTCAGCCTCTATGGGCAAGCGGCGGATATGAACGAAATAAATGCCATCGCGGCCAGGCACGGGCTGACGGTCATCGAAGATGCAGCGCAGAGCTTTGGCGCCGAATATCAGGGCAAGAAGAGTTGTAATCTGTCCACCATTGGTTGCACCAGCTTCTTCCCGAGCAAGCCCCTTGGCTGCTATGGCGACGGAGGGGCCATCTTTACAAGCGACGATCAACTCGCCAAAGCGATGCGGGAAATTCGCGTACATGGTCAGGAAAAACGTTACGTTCATACGCGGATTGGCGTCGGCGGTCGCATGGATACCCTGCAATGCGCCGTCGTTCTCGCGAAGATGGAACACTTCGAGTGGGAAGTCGAACAGCGCTTGCTGCGTGGCGAGCACTACCTCGGCCTGCTAGAGGGGCTTTCCTCTGTCCAGCAGCCTGTGATTCGACCAGATAGAACCTGCGTTTGGGGTCAGTTTACCGTTCAGGTTGAGAATCGGGAGTCTGTGCTTGATCGCTTCACGGTGAAAGGGGTGCCGACGGCAGTTCACTACCCGGTCCCGCTTCATCTTCAACCTGCCTATCAGGGGATTTGTCGGACCTCCGGCACTCTGAAGACGGCTGAACTTGTCTCCTCCAGGGTGTTCAGCCTTCCGATGCATCCCTACCTTGAGCACGCTGAACAGCAAATGATCATTGGGTGTTTTGCCGATTGAAGAGGGGGGAGCATGTACAAGAATAATTCCGTCGTGGTGGTCGTGCCGGCGTATGACGAAGAAACCCAGATTGCCCGCGTAATCGAGACCATGCCCGACATCGTCGACATGATTGTTATCGTGAATGATCGCAGTCGCGACCAGACCTCTGAAGTCATTCGGCAGCACCCCCAGTATGGCGCAGGGCGGGTCACATTGCTCGAGCACGAGGTCAATCAGGGTGTCGGAGGGGCCATCGCGACCGGCTACATGTGGTCGCGAGACCACGACTATGACGTGGCTGTCGTCATGGCTGGCGATGGGCAGATGGATCCCGATGATTTGCCCGCCATTCTCGACCCGGTCGTCGATGGTCAGGCGGATTACACCAAGGGAAACCGTCTGGTGACAGGCGAAGCCTTCAAGAAAATTCCAAAGGTTCGTTTTTTTGGCAACTCGGCGCTTTCCCTGCTGACCAAAATTGCCTCCGGTTACTGGCATGTGGCTGATTCTCAGACAGGTTACACCGCCATCAACCGCTCTGCGCTGCGGGCCATCGACTGGGACAACATGTACAAGCGCTATGGTCAGCCGAACGATCTTCTGGTGAAGCTGAACGTCGCCGAGATGCGCGTTATCGATGTACCGATCGAGCCCGTGTACAACGTTGGAGAGAAATCCGGCATCAACGTGCGCAAGGCTATCTTCACGATTGGCTCCCTGCTGATTCGTCTGTTTTTCTGGCGTCTCAAGGAAAAATACATCATTCGCAATTTCCACCCGCTGGTATTTTTCTACGCAATGAGTTTTTTTGGTGTTGGCCTGAGTGCGGCACTATTCATTCGTCTGATCGCTTTGTGGGTCGGCCAGGGGCATATCCCCGAAATTACATTTCTGAGCTGGTTGTTTTCCTTCTCGCTGGGGTTCAACTCGCTTTTCTTTGCAATGTGGTTTGACTATGAAGAGAACAAGCACCTCAATCCCCCATTGAAACATCGGGAGATCAAGCGCAAGCCAAGGCCTGGATGATGGTATCGCTGTTCGAAACGATAAGAGACAGCCTAAGCAAGCACAAACTGACGAGAGACATTGCATGGTCCATGGGCAGCTTCTTCGTCCTCGCGATTAGTGGCATTGTCATCAACGTTGCTGTCACCGCATTGCGGGATGCGGCGGCGCTGGGCGTCTTCAATCTTGCGTATGCAGTCTACATTGTCATTTCGCAGCTGGCGATCTGGGGCATCCATTATTCCGTCTTGAGACATGCCGCGTTTTTCAAGGAGAACCCGGTAGAGCGCGGGACCATGCTTTTTACTGCCGCCGCTATGGCCCTTGTTTCGGGGGTGCTCGCAGCCGCCTTGACTGTCTTGGCAGAACCACTGTTTGCGGCGATTTTTGAGAGTTCGCAGACCGCTGCTGCGGTTCGCTATTCGGCGCTCGGCCTGTTGCTCTTCCCCCTCAACAAGGTGCTCCTCGCTTATCTCAATGGCTTGCAAGAGATGAGGGTATTTTCGATCTTGCAAGGCTTCCGCTATCTGATGGTGATGCTGACGGTCACGGCAATTGCCGCGTCCTCCTTGCCCATCGAATTGGCGACTTTGGCTTTTTTTGTCGCCGAAGTTGGAACGGCCTTGGGCGCCGTCGTCTGGTTCATCAAGTGCCGGCCCACGGAGTCCATGACCTTTTCCGCGGTTTGGGTGCGAAAGCATTTTGCATTTGGCACAAAAGGCCTGGCAGGGGGAATGTTCGCGGAAGTCAATTCACGAATCGACGTCCTCTTGATCGGCTTCTTTCTGAATGATCGCGCAACGGGGATCTACAGTTTTGCCGCGATGCTGGTGGATGGTCTATACCAGGTCCTGGCGATGATTCGAATCAACTTCAATCCAGTCTTGGTTGGTGCGGTGCGCGACGGTAACTGGGAACAGGCCCGACGCCTGCGGATTCAATCGAGAAGGTTTGTCCAGCCGGTAGTCTTGGTGTTGTCCATGCTCCTCGTCATCGCCTACTACGTCCTTGCCGCCTGGATGGTTCCCGGAAAGGGGCTTCTTGAAGGCTTGCCATCGCTCCTGATTCTCTTGGCGGGTTTGAACCTGATTTCAGTATTGGTTCCCTTTGATAACTTGATGGTGGTCTCCGGTCACCCGGGATATCAGGCCGCACAGCAAATGACTGCAGTGGGAGCCAATATTATTATGGCAGCCGTACTGCTGCCACTGATCGGTATCGAGGGCGCTGCCTTGGGAACCGCCCTTAGCTATCTCTGCGGCATTTTAATGTTGGTAATTTTCTCCAGTCGACTGTTGGGTTGGCGATTGCTCAGTAACACGGTCCCAGTGGGGCGGTAACCAGGTAAAAATCTATGTGTGGAATTTTCGGGCTCGGCATCAGGGAAAACGCCGCCCTGTCCAGAGATCGCTTCGAAGGGCTGTTAAAGAGACTCTACATCCTCTCTGAAAGCCGCGGCAAGGAGTCCGCCGGGCTGCATCTTTACCTTCCAGCTGCAGGGCAGGCATGGACCATCAAAGGCGCCAAGCCGGGAACTGAATTGCTGGAGTCGGCGGCGTACAAAGCAACGCTTTCTGCCACCCTTGATCTGGCGTATGCCCCTGGGTCCCCGGTACCACGTCAGCCGATCATTGCCATTGCCCACTCACGGCTGGTGACTAACGGTCGTGCCGAGTTGACAGAGAATAACCAGCCGGTCCGTTGGGGCGATGTCACGATGATCCATAACGGCATCATCGTTAACGTCGACAAACTTTGGGCTCAACTTCCCAATTTGGTTCGTCACGCTGAAGTCGATACCGAGGTCCTGGCGGCCATGGTCGCCAGCGCTATGGGGAATAATTTCGACCCTGTTCAGGCGACAGCCGAAGCGTACTCCGTGATCGAGGGCGCGGCCTCCGTCGCGTGGGTCCATGGCCAAGCAAGCACCTTGACCATCGCAACCAACACCGGTGACTTGTATTGCGCCAACCTTTCCGAAGGCAATGGGCTCGTTTTTGCGTCGGAGCGCTTCATTCTCGAGAATGCCGTTGGCAACCAAGACATCGCCAGCCAGACCATCCCGGTTGACGCAGGAACTGGTCTTTGCCTCGAGATGACTGGTGAGAGTGCGGCAAAGCGGTTTCGACTTGCCGACCACCGCGACGTCCCGCCAAAAGGAATTTACTGGCGGCGCGATGAAAAGACCAGGCAATCAGATGTCACCGGAGATATCCCAAAAGTATTTACCGTCGTGGCTCGTGAAGCTGATGTGTCTTTGCTGCGCTACAGCGAAGAGGCCATGAAACAAATCCGTCGTTGTACCTGCTGCGTCTTGCCGGAAACCTTCCCGTTCATTGCGTTTGACCAGCAGGGCCTGTGCAACTATTGCAGAGGCTACAAGAAAAAATACAAAGGGATTTCTCCAGAAAAAGCCAAGGCTGATTTTATCCAGTCGGTACAAAAGTATCGCAGCGAGAACGGTTTGCCGGATGTTCTCGTACCTTTCAGTGGTGGACGCGACAGCTGTTACGGCTTGCATCTAATAAAGCGGGAATTCGGGCTTAACCCGATTACTTTCACCTACGACTGGGGAATGGTGACTGATCTGGCCCGCCGCAACATCGCTCGTCTCTGTGGCAAGCTGGGCGTTCAGAACATACTGGTGTCCGCGGACATCAAGACCAAGCGCGAAAATATCCGCAAGAACGTCGCTGCCTGGTTGAGAAAACCTGATCTCGGTATGGTGCCGCTATTCATGGCGGGCGATAAGCACTTCTTCAAGATCGTCAACGATCTGAAGCGCCAGACGGGTATTCGGCTCGACCTTTGGTCCGCCAACCCGCTCGAAAACACTGATTTCAAAACCGGTTTCTGCGGCGTGCCGCCGGATTTCGACAAAAGCCGTGTCGACTATCTCTCGATGAGTCGCAAGCTCCGTCTGGCTATCTATTATGCTTCGCGCTTTGCAACCAATCCGGGATACGTCAATTCCTCATTGCTGGATACAGGGAAGGCCTTCCTCTCATATTACATTGAGCCACGACGTGATTTTTTCTTCATGTTCAGCCATATGGTTTGGAATGAAGATGAAGTCAACAAAACGATCATCGGCGACTATGACTTCGAACTTGCGCCTGACTCCACTAGTAGTTGGCGAATCGGAGACGGAACGGCGCCATTCTACAATTACATTTACATGACAGCCCGAGGTTTTTCCGAGTTCGACACCTTTCGCAGCAACCAGATTCGCGAAGGCCACATAACGAGAGAACAGGCAATGAAAGCTATTGTGGTCGAAAATAGACCCAGAGTCGAGAGCTTGAGATGGTACCTTGATGTCGTTGGGCTAGATTTCAACGACACGGTGCGGCGGATCAATCAATTAGATCACCTTGGCCTTCATGGTTGATTATCGCGCCAGCAAATCTGTGTATATCTAATGAATAACAAGTCGACCGATGATTGAGTTTTCAATCAAGGCCTGGTTGGGCTTCTCCTTGCTTGTAATCCTTGCCAGCGGCGCGGGCTTGGCATTTGCGTGCTTTATCTCCTGGACAGACACCGCTCGACAGGCGAGAATGAACTTGGCTTTCGGCCTCGCGCTAGGACCATTCCTCGCGGGTTTGGCGATAATATTGGCATTGTATGTTTTTCCGCGGGACTCCCACGCCACTCATCTTTGGGTCACGGCGCTCATTCTCTTTATACCGTGCGCACTCGGCCTCACTAAATGGTCGTCGCGGCCCCAACAAATAATTGATCCACGGTCTCCATCTCTGGGATTCTATCTCCTTTGCGCACTGCTGATTCTGTGGATATCGGCGCTGCTGGTTAACTCTGTTTTCATACCCCTAATTGCGAACGATGCCCTCGAGTATGCGACGGTTGGGCGAGAGTTGTTCCATGTCCGCACACTCGACGCCTACCCGGTTCTGAATCCGGACACAAATCTCTCCGGGTTTTACGGGCCCTGGACCCATCCCCCGCTTTACGTCTCGCTGATCTACCTGATGTCTATTATTCAAAGGCACGCTGATGCACCCGGCTTGATGAGACTGATCGCGCCGTGGTTTCTCATCACCGCCACTTTCGGCGTCGTGAGTTTGGGAATACTTCGTTCGAAAACCTTTGGCCTTCTCTCCGGAGTTTTGTTCTTATCAACGCCCTTGCTTTTCCTCGGGGCAGGTGCAGGCGCGATCGACGCGCTAGCGGTTAGCGGAGTCACCCTAATTATTTTGATCTTGCTGGGCGCCAGAAACGATACAGCGAAATATTCTATCAGCTTGGGTTTGGTTCTCGGCGTCTCCCTGTGGACCCATTCCCAGGCATTACTTTTCGTTCCGTTGGTTTTCGCGATGCTGATTATCCGCCGCGGATTTGCAGATTGGCTTATGATTGTCAAGGAAGCGGTGATCGTGTCGATTTGCGCTTTAGTGGTTGGCGGCGCTCCCTATTTTAAGAACTGGACTATTTATGGCTCCGCGGTCAGTGACAATCCTCCTGTATTTGCCCTGCGAGAATTGGATTGGTCTGGATATTTCTCCTATGCGCGCGGACTGGATAATTGGGCAGCAATCATCCAATATGGTGTTTTGAAGGGTTGGTTTGTTCCGACCTCGTTTGGTTTCGCCTTCTGGCTTTGGACGCTGGGTGCTTTTCTCTTCTGGCGACAGTTCAGGCGAAATGAAAAGGTCGGCAAAACCGGTTTAAGGCAGAGTTTGTTGGATCAAGAACAGCAGCTTTTGTGGCTGTCTGGATCCTTTGTAGTTGTTTATCTATTAGGTGTTCTGTGCTCAGTCGGGTTGGGCGTAGACATCATGATTCGTAATGGCCGATATATGCTGGTGATGGTGCCGGCGCTCGTCTTCCTCGCCGCTTATGCCGTTGAGTTGTCCTGCCAGCGCGCGACCAATTTGTTAAGCAGAACCACCACGCCCGGGTTGTTAAGAGATGCCATCCTCGGATTGGCGATAGGATGCAGTGCTATTATTCTTCTGAACTATTTTTTGGTCGGGCTATATGCTGAGTGGCGCCAAGTCCCATCACAACCTAAGCCAGATATATTCGCCGAAGATGCTGCAGAAGGTAACCAATCGAAGGCGCCGCGTTTCGACTTCATTCTAGATTATTGGCCGTCGATTCGCCTAGCGAGACAGCTTGACGACGTCGTTCCGGCCGACTCTCTTGTGCTCAGCATGCGCCCGGCAGATATGTACTACACGAAACGGCGATTCGTCAGCTATCTTGATCCTCGGCTGATAGGTGTGTATCGCGAAAAAACTGCGCGAGCGGTAGCGCAAAAACTTCAAGAGCTTGGAATACATTTCATTCAGTTGACAGATTACAGCCTGCCGCCGTTCTACAACTCGGCTTTGCAGTCGGTATTGGCCGATCCGGAGTTGAGCCGTCTTGAGTCCTCGGTAGGAATGTCGCAGCTATATTCCCTGCATTCAAGCGGGTTAAAAAAAAGCACAGCGACCGAGTTGGCCCCGCCGGGTTTCCCGTGGGCACGAAGCCATCTGTTTCCTGCTTTTGTGCCTAAAAGCATTGTCGAGTTGATCGGTTTTCAACCGACGCCATTCAAGTCCTCAGAGTCGGTGACCACTTCTCTTTTAAATCACCAGGATCAAAGCGTTTTGCTGGCAACGGGCTTTGCGGGTGGTATCGGTTGGGGTGCGCTGAAGCAGACGTTTATCGGTATTGAGAACGCGGAGTACCTGATAAACCTAGGTCTGCATGGGAAAGGGTTCGTGAGGCTCTGGATCGCGCAGTTTGACAGCACAGGAGCACCGGTGCTTTATGACACCATCGACAAAGGCAAGCCTTTACGTATCGGCGAAATAGCCCTTACGGAAAGCCATCCCGGACAGGATTTCGCGCGCCGTTTCCGGCCTCACCCCGATGGAAAATTTTTGCGGATCGGCGTCGAGCATTTCGGCCGATCCAGTGTTTTGATTGAGAAGGCGTCGATCACTAAACTCGAGCCTGTGAACTGAGAAATTCAGTCGTGCTAGCAACTGGCTTGGGTTTTTCTGCTTGCTTGGGGAACGCGTTGAGGCACAATCGAGCGGAGTTATGTAAACGCCAACATGGATAATGCTGTGGAGATTCCGGTTCTGTCCCTGGCTGAACGCAATAAGCGTCAATGATGATAAGTTGGTTCGACCGTTTGGCAGCACGTGGTGGTTTGCTACGCTCCGTCCTGATTCTTGCTGGAGGTGCCGCGGGAGCGCAGCTTGTAATGGCGGCGGCGATGCCTGTGCTCTCCCGCTTGTACTCTCCCGCCGACTTCGGTCAATTGGCAGTATTTTCTGGACTTGTATTGACGATTTCGGTGGCGGCATGCCTGCGCTGGGATATCGCAATTGCTCTTCCTGAAGCGGACGCGGATGCCTTCGGGCTCTTGGTCTTGAGTGTTGCCAGTTGTTTGGTCATCTCCCTGCTGGGATTGCTGGCCGTGACGTCGGCTACCGCGACCTTCGTGGACTGGCTGGATCAGCCAGAGGCGGCAACTTGGCTATGGCTGGTACCACCCGCTGTCTTGGCGGTAGCGACTGGCAGCGCCTTACAGAACTGGTTTATACGGGCTCAAAATTTCGGTTTAATCTCTAAAGCGAGGTTGAGTCAAGCCGGCACCAGTGGTTCACTACAGATCGCCTTTGGATTGTCGGGCATCGGTGTGATCGGGCTGTTGATGGGGTATGTTGCTGCAGCCATCGTAGTGGTTGGATTTCTAGGCTTTCAATTATTTAAACAAAGCCACGATTTGCAATTGGCTCTGAACACGGCAAACCTGCGAAGGCTTGCTAGCACCTACAGTCGCTTCCCGGCATTTTCTACTTGGGAAGCCCTGTCTAACGTTGCCGCCATCCACGTACCCGTTATTCTCATCGCGGGGAAGGTTGGCAATGATATTGCAGGTCAACTAATGCTGGCGATGTACGTAATTCAGGCGCCGATGGGATTAATTGGGGGGGCGATTTCTCAAGTGTATCTGTCGGAGGCCCCGTCGAGGTTACGTGTCGGCCGACTGGATCAGTTCACATTAGAGGTTTTAGGGAAACTTTGTAAGGTAGGAGTTGGCCCCCTGGTTGCGATTGGGGTTTTGTCACCAAGTGTTTTTTGGATCGTTTTCGGAAGCGAATGGGAAAAAGCGGGCCTTCTCATCGCTTGGATGACGCCTTGGTTTGTCCTCCAGTTCCTCGCATCACCGGTATCAATGGCTTTGCACGTCACTGGCAATCAGCGTGCTGCCATGAGCTTCCAGTTTTTCGCGTTATGCCTGCGTGTTTTTTCTGTACTCTGGGCTGCCGAGGTTTGGCCTGGTCTCGTAGGGGAAGCCTATGCCATCTCGGGCTTTTTTGTGTACAGTAACTACCTGTTGATCGTCGCTCACTCCCTGAGAATAAGGCCTGGGGCGTTGGCTGGCGTTTTGGCTAAAAACCTGTTGTGGTCGCTGCCGTGGATTATTTGCGGCGCGATGCTGGCTTGGACTATACATAACTACAGTGGATTAGCGTCGTGATGATCGACCTTGGATCCGTTTTCAGGCGTCAATCCGAGCGATCTCGGTGGGCCACAGCGTTATTATCACCAGATAACAGTTTGTTGGTTTTCGGTTTCTTGTTGCTGATGGCCTACAGCATGGTGCCGTTTCTTGCCTGGGCTGCTGCGGGTGCAAGCGACGAGTATTTGCTTTTGGCGAGCCTTACGTGTTTGGCGCTTCTCGCCATGTGGCTCGGTGGCAACTGCTCCATCTTCGACCATCGCGTTGGCGGCGCTTCAGAATTGGTGGAAGTGGACGGGAAGTATGTCATCGCTTTTATTTGTCTTCTCTTTTTATTTTTCGGTTTGTACGTTGTTTTAACAGCACCGACAGTTCCGCTATTAAGCGCTTTGCAAGGGGTTGACGCGTACTCGCTAAGTGAGGAAAGAGGTGCCTTCTTGAAGGGGAGGCAGGGCGTTGAGAGCGCTTTGCTTTATGTCTCGACTATCCTGACAAGCACCCTCGTTCCCTACGCTTTGCTGCATGCGTTTGCCTTTGGGTACCGGATTCGTTATATTACTCTGGGCCTGTTTATAATCTACTGCCTTAGTTTTATGCAGAAGGCGCTTTTTCTCAATGCGCTGATGCCAATTATTGTATTGATTGCCATGAAAGGCTATCTCAGCCGGCGGCTGGTTTTCTTTGTTGTTTCCGGCACATTTATCGCACTGCTCGGATTGGTTGCGTTTTCATATGATGGCAACAAGTCCGAAGCGCTTGTTGCGGGAAGCTATTTTTCTGGGTCTTACCTTCCTGTTGGGAGTTTGGACTATCTTGTGTGGCGTATTTTCGCTGTTCCGATATTTACGGCCGCGGACACCCTTGCCGTTCACCGGGAGACGTTCAGTTCCGAGCATCTCCTTGGCGCCACCAGTTCCTTCTTTGCCTTCGTTTTTGGGTTTGACAGGATTAACATAGAACGCTATGTTGCCGATTATCAATTTGGTGGGTCTAGTCAGATTGCGAACTCCAACGCCGTGTTTTTTATCGACGGTTTTGTTAACTTTGGTTGGCTCGGCGTTTTTCTGTATGGCCTGGTTGCTGGGCAGATTTTCCGATTGTTTCGGTTCTCGAGCGACATTGCGTTCAAAGCTTTGTGGCCGATTTTTGCCTTTCAGCTATTTTCGGGGTCATTGATCGGGACAGTACTAAGTAATGGTTGGGGAGGGTTGGTGCTTTGCGCCCTGTTTTTCAAGGTATCGGAACACAATACTGATCAATCGTTGGGCCGACACTTAAATGAATAGCCGTCTTGGTGGTAATACACAATGTGGTGGCGCTCCTCTTATTTCGGTGGTGGTGGCCGCGAAGAACGAAGAACATCATCTGCGTCAGGCGCTTTGTAGTATTTTGGCTCAGAATGACGTTAACCTTGAGCTCGTTTTCGTCGATGACGGATCCAATGACCGCACGTTAGATATTGCTTGCGAAATAGGTCGGGGAGATCGTCGCTTGTCTGTCTACAGTAATCAGGGTTCGGGCAAGTGCAGCGGCTTCAATTTCGGAGTAAGCAAGGCCAGAGGTGCCTACGTGTGCATTTTTTCCGGGGACGATGTGATGCCCCAGGGCAGTTTGCGGGGTCGCCTTGATGCCATTCAGGCTAGTGGTCAGGAAACCGCGGTTATCGGACTCTCGAAGCTCGTGACGATGTCCGATGTCAGCAAATTTGATGGCTTCCTTATTCCCCGGGCCAAGGGAGTTGGTGCTCTCAGTGGCGTGTCGCCATTGATGAATCGGAAAGCGCTGGAGCTGGTTTTTCCGGTGCCGGAGTTTTTGCCGAACGAGGATACATGGATGGAGTTGGCTGTCTTGCATCTTGAAGACGTCCTAGTGATTCACTCCAATGTCGTGGCGTGCCGATGGCGTGTTCATTCTGGCAATAGTATCAATATGATGTTGCCATTTGCAGAATACAACTCAAAGGTGACCGCCAGATTTCGTGCGTTGCCCGTATTCTACGAGAAGTTCAAAGATAGTATCAGTCAAGATCAGTCGACCATATTGCGAGCAAAAATGCGTTGCGAGGAATCCCGAGTTCAGGGAGATATGGTTGGCGTCATGTTGTCTGGCGCGGGTTTCGTTGATCGACTGCGTGCTCTTTCGATTACCAACGGATTCCTGTTTTGGATTCGACGATCTTGCTACGGTCTGTTTAGTGGCTGGTAGGTTTGGCTGTTCGGGGAATTTTATGAGTGAACGATATAGGATATGCGTCAATTGCATTATGGACACCACGGATCCCGGCATCTCTTTTGATGAGGAGGGTGTTTGCGACTACTGCAGCAACTTCAAGAATGAAATCGAACCGAACTGGTACCCAAACACCAAAGGCCAGACGGAACTTGCTTCTCTTGCTGAAAAAATCCAGGTAGAGGGAAAGGGCAAGAGCTTTGATTGCATTATCGGGTTGAGCGGCGGTCTGGATAGTTCCTATACCGCGCTGATCGCGAAGGATAGGATGGGCTTGCGGCCGCTGCTGTTCCACGTGGATGCCGGGTGGAACACCGATCAGGCGGTGGGAAACATAGAGAAACTGGTCGATGGCCTTGGACTTGATCTCTATACCGAGGTGATCAACTGGGAAGAAATGAAGGATCTCCAACTTGCTTTCCTGCGTGCGCAGATCGCGGACCAGGATTTGCCACAGGATGGCGCCTTCTTCTCGGCCCTCTACAAGTTTGCCAGGAAGCACCGCATCAAGTACGTGTTGACCGGCTCAAATGTGTCAACGGAATGCTGCCGTGAACCGGAAGCATGGGGTGGCTATCCAGGCATTGACAAAACGCTGTTCAAGGATATTCACGCTCGCTTTGGCAAACGTCAGTTGAAGACCTTTCCGCTGGTGGACATCTTTACGTACAAGGTGCTCTATCAGAAGGTTCTCGGAATGGAGGTCGTCAAACCTTTGAATCTTGTACCGTATATCAAGGCTGAGGCTGAGCGGGAGCTCGAACGCCGCTTCGGCTGGCAGAAGTTCCAGCACAAACACCACGAGTCGCGCTTCACGCGTTTCTATGAAGACTACTGGATGCCGCGCAAGTTCGGTTACCACAAGCGCCGAGCTCACTTCTCCAGTCTGATCCTCACCGGGCAGATGACGCGCGAGGCCGCATTGGCGCGTCTCGCACGGCCCGAGATGGGCGAAGAGTTTCTCAGGCAGGAGTTCGAGTACGTAGCCCACAAGCTCGGCTTGACGGTGGCTGAACTTCAGGAGATCTTTGATGGCGAGAACAAGACCTACCGGGACTACCGGAACAAGCGCTGGGCTATCGGCGTTGGTACCGACGTAATGCGTCGGCTCGGCCAGGAAAGAAGGTTGTTTCGATGATTCACATCGTGGACTATGGTTTGGGGAACATCCAGGCGTTTGTCACCATGTACAAGCGCCTGGGCGTGGCGACGGTGCGTGCTCGATGCGAGGATGACCTGCGCGATGCGAACAAGCTGATCCTCCCGGGCGTCGGCGCTTTTGACCATGCCATGGCCTTGCTTGATGCTTCTGGAATGCGCCAAGCGCTTGAACAGCTGGTGAAACGGGACCGCGTGCCCGTATTGGGCATTTGTGTTGGTATGCAGATCCTTGCCGATTCCAGCGAAGAGGGTGTTGGGGCGGGCCTCGGTTGGGTCAAGGGGCAGGTGCGCAGCTTTGCCGGCAATCCGGCTTCCGCCGCTTTGCCCATGCCGCACATGGGGTGGAACGATGTTCTTCCCGCTGCCGGGTGCCGCTTGTTTAAAACGCTGGAAGATGAGGCCCGCTTCTATTTCCTGCATTCGTACTACTTGGAATGTGCAGACGTGACAAGTGCGGTGGCACGCGCGGACTACGGCTTCAGGTTTGCTTGCGCAGTGCAGAATGATAATGTCTTTGGTGTACAGTTCCACCCCGAAAAGAGCCATCACTGGGGTGCGGCGCTCTTGAAGAACTTCGCGGAGCTCTGAGATGCTACGCCCAAGAATCATTCCGTGCTTGCTGGTGCATCAGGGCGGGCTCGTCAAAACCGTTGAATTCAAAGACCCAAAATACGTTGGTGATCCGATCAATGCGGTCAGGATTTTCAATGAAAAAGAGGCGGACGAACTGATCGTTCTCGATATCGATGCCACGGTCAAGGGGGCTGAACCGGATTACCGGATGATTGCCAATCTGGCCGCCGAGTGCCGCATGCCCTTGTGTTACGGCGGTGGCGTCCGGACGCCGGAGCAGGCCAAGAAGATCATCGGCCTTGGCGTCGAGAAGATCGCCATGAGCACGGCGGCAGTTGAAGATGCGACGCTGGTTTCCCGCACGGCGGACGCGGTGGGCCGGCAAAGTGTGGTGGTCGTTCTGGATGTGCGCAGGAAAGCCGGACTTTTCGCCTCCGGCTACGAAGTCTTCACTGGCAACGGCAAAAAAGCGCAAAGTGGAGACCCCTTCAAGCTGGCAGAGCGGATGCAGGCGGCCGGCGCGGGCGAGATCATCATCAATTCGATCGAGCGTGACGGCCAGATGAAGGGCTACGACCTGGCCCTGGCGACCAGAATGCGGCGCGAATCGCGGATTCCGCTTACTCTGCTAGGCGGCGCTGGCTCTCATCACGACCTTGAAGCGCTGCTGGGTGCATGTGGCGTGGTGGGTGCTTCCGCTGGTAGTCTGTTCGTTTTCAAGGGGCCATATCGCGCTGTTCTGATCAACTATCCCACGCCAGAGCAGAAGGACGCGATTTGCCGTGCCGGCCTTGCGTCGTATTCGTTGTCATAAGCGAGACCTAATGTTCAAAGACAAGACTCTTTTGATTACCGGTGGCACCGGCTCGTTCGGTAGCGCGGTTATCCGGCAGTTTCTCAATTCCGACCTGCGCGAAATCCGCATTCTCAGCCGCGACGAGAAGAAGCAGAACGACATGCGTACGCGCTATCACGACGCCAAGCTGAAGTTCTACCTCGGCGATGTGCGCGATTATCAGGCGGTGTTGAATGCCATGCGCGGCGTCGATTTGGTTTTTCACGCTGCGGCGCTCAAGCAGGTCCCCTCCTGCGAGTTCCACCCGCTCGAAGCGGTCAAGACCAACGTGTTGGGTACGGAGAACGTGCTTGAGGCGGCGATTAGCTGTTCGGTCAAGCGGGTGGTTTGTCTTAGCACCGACAAGGCCGTTTATCCGATCAACGCCATGGGGATTTCGAAGGCCATGATGGAAAAAGTCATGGTCGCCAAGTCGCGTGGCAGTAGCGAAACGGTGATCTGCGGTACGCGTTACGGCAATGTGATGGCCTCCCGCGGGTCGGTGATTCCCTTGTTCATTGAGCAGATTCGCTCGGGTAAGCCGATTACCGTCACCGATCCGAACATGACGCGCTTCATGATGACCCTCGATGATGCGCTCGATCTGGTGCTTTATGCCTTTGAGCAGGGCAGTTCTGGTGACATCTTTGTCCAGAAAGCGCCGGCGGCTACGGTAGACACCTTGGCCAAGGCGCTGATTTCAATCATGGGTGTGCCGAATCATGAAATCCGGGTCATCGGTACGCGTCACGGCGAAAAGCTGTATGAAGCCCTGCTTAGCCGAGAGGAGCGCGTAGCAGCGGAAGACAGGGGTGCCTATTACCGCGTGCCGCCCGATCTGCGCGACCTGAATTACGGCAAGTTCGTGGAAGAAGGTGAACCGAGAATTTCGCTTGCGGACGACTACAACTCCCACAATACCGAACGGCTGGATGTCGAAGAGATGAAGGAGCTCCTGCGTCGTTTGAGCTTCGTTCAAGCGATGGTGCGTGGCGAAACCCCCCACTCGGATGAGTGGCTGTGAAAGTTCTCGTTACCGGTTCCAATGGCTTCATCGGCAAGAACTTGATGGTTCGCCTTGGTGAGCTGGCGGCGTTCGAAGCCATTGAATTTGATCGTCAAGATTCGCTGGCCGACCTCGCGGAACGGGTGACTCGAAGCGACGCCATTGTGCATCTGGCAGGCGTCAACCGGCCGAAGAACGTCGAGGAGTTTGCTGCGGGTAATGCCGATCTGACGGGACAGCTTTGTGACTTGATCGCAGCAACGAACCGAAAGATCCCACTGATCATCTCGTCTTCCACCCAAGCCGCTCTGGCCAACCCCTATGGCGAGAGCAAGCGGGCTGCCGAAGTGGCCGGTGAATTGCTGGCAGAAAAGACTGGCAATCCGGTGGTTGTCTATCGCCTGCCCAACGTGTTCGGTAAATGGTGCCGCCCGAATTACAATTCAGTGGTAGCGACCTTCTGCCACAATGTCGCCAATGATCTGCCGATCGAGATTAGGGCTCCTGCCGCCGCCCTTGAACTGGTCTATGTGGATGATCTCGTCGCCCAATTCATTGATACGCTGTGTGCGGCGCCAGCCGGTGTGAG
Source organism: Accumulibacter sp. (assembly GCF_032229525.1). Taxonomy (GTDB): domain Bacteria; phylum Pseudomonadota; class Gammaproteobacteria; order Burkholderiales; family Rhodocyclaceae; genus Accumulibacter. The sequence continues at coordinate 46,312 of NZ_JAVTWB010000049.1, forward strand.
CAGGGGAGTGGTCAGCCCGGTTTACGGCATTACGCTGGGTGATCTGGCGGAGCAGATCGGCGCCTTCCGGAACTGCCGCGATAGCTTGGTTTCGGAGCGAGTGGGGACCGGGCTGGTGCGCGCCTTGTATGCTACCTACGTCACTTATCTACCACTCGCCAAGTTGGCCTACGACCTCCCCAAACACGGCGATGAGCGCGGCGTGTTTGTCGAAATGCTGAAGACGAAGGATTCCGGGCAGTTCTCGTTCTTCACCGCCCATCCGGGGACTACTCGGGGTGGACACTATCACCACACCAAGACCGAGAAATTCCTGGTCGTCAAGGGCTCGGCACGTTTCGGTTTCCGGCATGTGGTCACAGATGAACAGTACGAGGTCCTTACGTCGGGCGACAAACCCCAGGTCGTCGAAACCGTGCCAGGCTGGGCGCACGATATCACCAATGTCGGTGTTGACGATATGGTGGTCATGCTGTGGGCCAACGAGATCTTCGACCGCACCCGTTCGGATACCATCGCCGCAAAGGTTTGATATGAAGAAGCTGAAAGTCATGACCGTGGTAGGCACCCGCCCGGAGATCATCCGCCTATCGCGCGTGGTGGCAAAGCTGGACGAACATTGCGAGCACGTGATCGTGCACACGGGTCAGAATTACGATTACGAACTGAATCAGATATTTTTCGACGACCTGGCTATCCGCACACCCGACCACTTTCTGAATGCAGCCGGGGCCAGCGGTGCCGAAACCATCGGCAAGGTCATTATTGCGGTCGACACCGTTTTGGCGGTAGAAAAGCCGCATGCAATGCTCGTGCTGGGTGACACCAACAGCTGCATGGCAGTGATTCCGGCCAAGCGCCGCAAGATTCCGATCTTCCACATGGAGGCGGGTAATCGCTGCTTCGACATGCGTGTGCCAGAAGAGATCAACCGCCGCATCGTCGACCATACCGCCGACATCAACCTGACGTACAGCACCAGCGCCCGTGACTATCTGCTGCGCGAAGGCTTGCCACCCGACATGGTAATCAAGGTCGGTAGCCCGATGTTCGAGGTGCTTAACCACTATCGGGCAGGCATTGAGCAGTCGGATGTGCTGTCACGACTGCAACTCGAGGCCGGGAAATTCTTCGTCGTCAGCGCTCACCGCGAAGAAAACATCGATTCCGACTGCAACTTCCTCAAGCTGGTCGGCGTTGTCAATCAGCTGGCCGAAAGCTACGGCTACCCGGTGATCGTTTCCACCCACCCGCGTACGCGAAATCGGGTGGATGCCCTAAGTATCCGGTTTGGTCCTTTGGTTCGCCTGTTAAAGCCCCTTGGCTTCAAGGATTACAACAAGCTGCAACTGACCGCCAAAGCAGTGTTATCCGACAGCGGAACGATCAACGAAGAGTCCTCGATCCTCAATTTCCCGGCGCTGAACCTGCGCGAAGCGCACGAGCGGCCCGAAGGCATGGAAGAGGCGGCGGTGATGATGGTCGGCCTGGAGGTCGAGCGCGTCATGCAGGCGCTGGCGATTCTGGAGAGCCAGCCGCGCGGTGACAGTCGTGGTCTTCGGCTGGTGGGCGACTACAGCGTGCCGAACGTTGCAGAGAAGGTGGTGCGGATCGTTCACAGCTACGTGGATTACGTGAACCGGGTGGTGTGGAAGCGGTATTGAGGCTGACGTGCGAATTCTTGTCGTCAGCCAGTATTTCTGGCCGGAGAACTTCAGGATCAATGACCTGGTGGCCGAGTGTTGTGAGCGGGGGCACGAGGTTACGGTATTGACCGGGTACCCCAACTATCCTTCAGGCGAGGTCTTCCCCGAGTTCCAAAGAAATCCGAGCGCGTACACAACCTATGCTGCTGCGCGCATCGTTCGCGTGCCAATGGTATCCCGCGGCAGGGGTGGTCTGCGGCTCATGCTCAATTATGCGAGCTTTGCCGTCAGCGCCATGGCGCTTGGGGCGTGGCGGCTACGTGGGGAGATGTTCGATGTCATATTTGTCTTTGAGCCGTCGCCCATCACCGTTGGCTTGCCGGCGGTGTTTCTCCGCTACCTGAAACGGGCGCCATTGGCATTCTGGGTACTGGATCTTTGGCCGGAAACCCTTGAGGCCGTGGGCGTCGTCAGCTCCAAAAAGGTGTTGAAGGCGGTTGGCCTGGTGGTGTCGTTCATCTATAACCGGTGCGATATGGTCTTGGCGCAGTCAAGGAGCTTTATTCCTCAGATTCGCCGGTATTGCAAGGCTGACAAGGTCGTCGAGTATTTCCCGAGTTGGTCGGATGCCGAGTTCAATACTTCGGCCGCCGAGGCGGCTAAAGAGGTTCCTGCGAGCGAAGGAGTTTTCAGCATCATGTTTACCGGGAACATCGGGGATGCGCAGGATTTCCCGTCAGTTCTTGATGCCGCGGAGCGACTCAAAGAAGACAAGAGCATACGCTGGTTGATCGTGGGCGACGGCCGTGCTTCCGACTGGGTCAAGTCGGAGGTAAGACAGCGAGGTCTTGAGCATTGCGTTTTCATGCTGGGGCGTTACCCGATTAACCGTATGCCTTCTTTCTATCGACGTGCTGATGCGTTGTTGGTGTCCTTGAAGGATGAACCGGTTTTTGCCATGACTATTCCTGGCAAACTTCAGTCTTACCTGGCAGCGGGCATTCCAGTTCTTGCCATGTTGAATGGTGAGGGCGCGGAGATTGTTGCGCGCTCCGGCGCTGGGCTTTCGTGCCCGGCCGGAGATGGAGAGGCGCTGTCTGTGGCTGCGCGGCAGCTCGCTTGCATGGACAGCGATAGGCGGCAAGCAATGGGCGCACGTGGTTTGGCGCTCTACAAAGAGGAGTTCGACAGAGCGGCGCTGATTTCGCGCTTGCTGTCCTGGTTCGAGGATTTGTCGGCGGGTAGAACGGGTAAGCTCAGGCGAAGGGAGCACCGTCGATGATCCTGGTTACTGGTGCAACCGGTTTCGTTGGCCGGGCATTGTGCGCTTCTCTCTGTGAGCGGGGTCCGTTGCGGATTAGCGTGCGTAAAAGGGTGGCGGGCGAATGGCCGGAAGGCGTGGACGTAGTCCAGGCTTCACTGTCTCCTGATCAGGATTGGACGGGTAGCATGCCGGGAGTCAACGTCGTCGTTCACTGTGCGGCGCGCGTGCACATGATGAAGGACCGAGCCGCCGATCCCTTGGCCGAGTTCCGTCGGGTGAATGTCGAGGGTACCTTGCGTTTGGCGCGGCAAGCCGCCGAGGCGGGGGTGCGGAGGTTTGTGTCTCTCAGTTCGATCAAGGTGAATGGCGATTATTCGCAGCCCGGACGACCATTTACCGTCGACCAGCACCCTGAACCTGGCGATCCCTACGCGGTTTCCAAGTGCGAGGCCGAAGCGGGGCTGCGAGTCGTGTCGCAGGATACGGGCATGGAGGTGGTGATCATCCGTCCACCGCTGGTCTATGGGCCGGGGGTCGAGGCGAATTTCCTGGCGATGATGCGCTGGCTGTCGAGCGGCATTCCACTGCCGTTGGGCGGGATCACCGAAAACCGTCGCAGTCTTGTCTTTCTGGACAATCTCGTCGACCTGATTGTCGCCTGCATCTACCATCCAGCTGCTGCCAACCGGACCTTCCTGGTTTCCGATGACGAAGACCTATCGACGGCTGCATTACTGCGCCGGCTGGCAGCAGCCCTCGGGCGGCCAGCCCGCTTGCTTCCATTGCCGGCGGGATTGATTGCGCTGGGCGCAAAACTCGTCGGGCGACCGGGCATCGCCCAACGTTTGTGCGACTCGTTGCAGGTGGATATCAGCAACACCAAGGCGCTGCTCGGCTGGTCGCCACCGGTGAGCGTAGATGAGGGACTGCGTCGCGTGGCTGAGGATTGGCTCAGGAACGGCAGCGGATGCTTGATTTAACAGACGAGAGGCGCGCGCTGTGCCCGTGTGCACCGAGAATCCCATTACCTTCAGTGCACCAAGGGGCATAATGTAGCGCCGTGCCGGCACGGTTACCCGGGTGGGCAAAGAGAACATGCCGCATCGCCGCCGCTCCGCGCGTCGCGCACCAGCGCATCACGACGAGGTCTAGAAAAACACCCGAAACGCGGCAATATGCAAATGAGCTGCGTTGTAAAGCAGATGGTCACGGGGTGTCCGGAGTCGGGTTTTCGATTTCTTTGCAGCCTCTGACTCCGTTGATCGCTGGTGGCCAAGACCGTGCGCATGACGTTAACCCGAGGACCTGAATACGTTCAGGGCCACGAACTGATTGGTACCTTACAGGCGATGGATACGGTATTGGCCGATGGCGGCTTAGCGGAATCATGAAGAGATTTGTTCCCGAACGGATTTCCAGCTATCTGGTGCTTATGACGCGCCCGGCCAAGCAGGGGATGATGCTGGTGGCGGATGCGACCTTGTTGGTCTTCGCCGTCTGGGCAGCATATGCTATTCGCCTGGGCGAGTGGCATGTGCCAAACCGGGAACAAGCACTGCTGATGGCCGTGGCGCCGCTTCTGGCAACGCCGGTCTTCCTGAAAATGGGGCTTTATCGCTCGGTGATTCGCTACTTGGGCGAACAGGCGCTATGGGCGGTGGTCAAGGCGATGTCACTGGCCGCGCTGTTGTGGGCCGCGCTGGCGTTCATGACACAGATGACCGGCGTGGAAGGTGTACCCCGGGCTGTGCCGCTTCTCTACTGGATGATCGGGATGGTGCTGATCGGCGGTTTGCGCTTTGGGGCGCGCTGGGTTCTCTGGTTTCCGGTGCGGGATCGCTTTGCTGGCAGACAGGTACTGATCTATGGCGCTGGTGGTGCCGGGCGGCAACTTGCGGAATCACTGCGGCGTGGGCGTGATCTCTTTCCGGCCGGTTTTCTGGACGATGATAGTACGCTGCACGGGAAGGACATGGCGGGTCTGCGGGTGTATGCGCCGGAGCAGTTGCCTTCGCTGATCGAGCGCTTCGACATTCATGATGTCATCGTTACCTTGCCTTCGGCATCGGGCGCTCGACGGCGTGAGGTCGTCGGGTCCTTGGAGAAGTACCCTCTGCGGGTCCGCATCCTGCCGGCACTGACGGATATTGCAAACGGTCGGCACCTGGTGAATATGGTGCGCGAAGTCGATATCGGCGACCTCCTGGGTCGCGACCCCGTGGCCGCCGACCCGGCTCTGCTCGGGCGTTGCATTACCGGTAAGGCGGTTCTGGTGACTGGCGCAGGGGGGTCGATTGGCTCTGAACTGTGCTTGCAGATCGCCGCGCTTCAGCCGGGCAGACTGATACTGCTTGAAGCGAGCGAGCATGCGCTGTACCAGATCCACAGGGTATTGCGGTCCGTGCTTGACTGCGAGTTGGTCCCCTGTCTCGGATCGGTGGGCGACGCCGCCCTGGTATCGCACCTGTTGGCGAGCTACGGGGTTGAAACGGTGTACCACGCTGCCGCCCACAAGCATGTCCCAATGGTCGAGGCGAATGTCCTGGCAGGAGCGTGCAACAACGTGCTGGGCACCTTGGTGCTTGCCCGAGCGGCTTTTGATGCGGGCGTGGAAGCCTTCGTGCTGGTTTCCACCGACAAGGCGGTGCGCCCAACGAATGTTATGGGGGCCACCAAGCGCTGGGCGGAACTTGTCGTTCAGGGCCTTGCCCGACAGGCTACGATAGAAGCGACCGGCCAGCGCTTCTGTGCCGTTCGCTTTGGTAACGTACTTGGCTCTTCGGGCTCGGTGATTCCGCTGTTCAAGGAGCAGATTGCCCAGAGCGGTCCGGTAACGGTAACTCATGCCGAAGTGACGCGCTATTTCATGTCCATCCATGAAGCGGTGCAACTGGTGATCCAGACCGGCAGTCTCGCCGATGGCGGAGAAATCTTCTTGCTCGACATGGGCGAGCCCGTACGAGTTCTCGATCTGGCGCGGAACATGATCCGCCTCGCGGGTTATACCGTGCGCGACGAGGCCAACCCCGAGGGTGAAATTGAAATTGCCATCACCGGCCTGCGACCAGGCGAAAAGCTTTACGAGGAACTGCTGATTGCCAGCAGCAACGCGGTAAGCACCATGCACCCAAAAATCATGAAAGCCGACGAACCGTCTCTCGATTCAGATACTCTGGCCGGGTTGATCGAACAGTTGAACGCCGCGCTTGACGCGCGAGATGAAGCGGCAGTACGGATGGTATTGATGGCGGCGGCGGCAGACCAGGATTCTTGCCCCTGAGCCGAATCGGTCAATGCCTCTTGAACCCAAAAAAGCTTGCATGCGTCAAATTGTGCAAATATCGCGATCAGATGATTGGTTGATCCAGTGCGAGCTGTCCGTGTCGCGCGCGGCGTAGCCGGCAGCGGCGCCGACAGCGCGCCGCCGCTTCAGGCGGCCAGTCTCAGCAACTGACGATTGGAAATGCCCGGTCGGAGCCGGCTTTGGTAGAATGCCGCTTTGCCCCGGTTGCGCCACGTCCAATGACCCGCAAGATCCTCGTCACCTCCGCCCTGCCGTATGCCAACGGCGCAATCCACCTCGGTCATCTGGTCGAATATATCCAGACCGACATCTGGGTGCGTTTCCAGAAAATGCGCGGCCATCAGTGCTGGTACGTCTGTGCCGACGATACGCATGGCACGCCGATCATGCTTCGCGCCGAGAAGGAGGGGATCACCCCTGAGGCGCTGATCGAGCGCGTGCATGGCGAGCATACCCGTGACTTCGCGGGCTTCCACGTCGGCTTCGACAACTACTACACGACGCACTCCGAAGAGACCCGTTCCTGCGCCAACGAAATCTACGCGCGCTTGCAGGCTGCCGGCCTGATCGAGACGCGCGTCATCGAGCAGTATTACGACCCGCTCAAGCAGATGTTCCTGCCGGATCGCTATATCAAGGGCGACTGCCCGAAGTGCGGGGCGCAAGATCAGTACGGTGACAACTGCGAGAGCTGTGGCGCGGCGTACACGGCAAACGAGCTGAAGAACCCTTATTCGGCCGTTTCCGGCGCCAAGCCCGAGTTGCGGCTGTCCGAGCACTATTTTTTCAAACTCTCCGATCGGCGCTGCCAGGGTTTCCTGCGGCGCTGGACGCAGGGCGAGGGCCGGCTGCAAAACGAAGCCGCCAACAAGCTGCAGGAATGGCTGGGCGAGGTCGGCGAGAGCAAGCTTACCGACTGGGATATCTCGCGCGAAGCACCCTATTTCGGCTTTGAGATCCCTGGTGCGCCGGGCAAGTACTTCTACGTCTGGCTCGATGCACCGATCGGCTACATGGGCGCTTTCAAGAATCTGTGTACTCGCGAAGGCCTCGATTTCGACGAGTACTGGGGCCCGGAGTCGACGGCCGAGCTTTATCACTTCATCGGTAAGGACATCCTTTATTTCCATGCGCTGTTCTGGCCGGCTGAACTGCAGCACGCCGGCTATCGGACGCCGAGCAAGGTCTTCGCGCACGGCTTCCTGACGGTCGATGGCGCCAAGATGTCGAAATCCCGTGGCACCTTCATTACCGCCGACAGCTATCTGGTCCAGGGCCTCGACCCGGAATGGCTGCGTTACTACTACGCCGCCAAGCTATCGAGCTCGATGGAGGATATCGACCTCAATCTCGACGACTTCATCGCCCGCGTCAATGCCGACCTGGTTGGCAAGTTCGTCAACATCGCCAGCCGTGCCGCCGGTTTTATCGTCAAGCGCTTCGCTGGCCAGCTGTGCACCTGCGACGAATCACTGCCGGCGATCCAGGCGGTTCGTGATCGCCGTGCATTGATCGCCGAGCACTATGAAGCGCGCGAGTTCAGCAAGGCGATTCGCGAGATCATGGCGCTCACCGATATCGCCAACCAGTACGTGGATAGCGTCAAACCGTGGGAGCTCGCCCGCCAGCCGGGTCGTGAGGGCGAGCTGCAGGCGGCGTGCACCAACGCGCTGAACCTCTTCCGCCTGTTCACCATTCTGCTGAAACCGGTGTTGCCGGCGCTCAGCGCCAAGGCCGAAGCTTTCCTCAACGTCTCGCCCTTCGTTTGGGAAGATAGCAATTCGGTGCTCGCCGCCGGGCATGCGATCAACGCCTACCAACACCTGTTGACGCGCGTTGACAAGAAACAGGTCGATGCGCTGGTCGAGGCCAACCGTGAGTCGTTGACCGCCACTCCGCCTCCCGCGCCACAACGTCATGCCGAACAGCAGGAGAAAGCTGCCGCCGTTGCCGTCGCGCAGGTCGCCGTCGGTGCAAGTGCGGGGCCGCACATCAGCATTGACGACTTCCTCAATGTCGATCTGCGCATCGCGCGCATCGTCGAGGCGACGCAGGTCGAAGGCGCAGACAAGCTCGTCCGCCTACTGCTCGACATCGGTCCGCTGGGCACCCGGCAGGTCTTCGCCGGCATCAAGGCGGCTTACGATCCGGCGACACTGGTTGGCCGCCTGACGGTGATGGTCGCCAACCTGGCACCGCGCAAGATGAAGTTCGGCATCTCCGAGGGGATGGTCCTTGCCGCATCTGACGCTGACGGCCAGACGCCCGGCATCTTCCTGCTTTCGGCCGACGCCGGTGCGCAGCCCGGCATGCGTGCCAAGTAGCGCATCATGTATGCCCGCAAGCGCCCGCGCGTGACCTTGAAGGTCATGTTCTTTGCCCTCTTTGACGTCGCCGGCATGCTCGTCTTCTCGAGCGGTGCGATGTGGCTTGGCAGAGGACAGACCTTGTTCATCCCCAACTTCCCGACCAGCACGGCGGCCGCGCTGATCACGGTCGTCGTCGGGATTGCCCTGATGCTCTGGGGAACGGGCCAGATACTGAACGAGATGGCGAGAGGCGCGGCGAGCAACAGCGGCGACAGGCCCTGACGCCATCACGGTGCCCACGCGCATCCCGGTCGACGCGTTGCGGTAGAATGGCACCGCGCGGGCCACGTCGCAGTCCGTTGCCACAGCGATGTTCCGGCGCGATAGTCGCGCGGTCGTCGGACGATGTTGACCGACCCTACCGGCACGCTATTTTCCCCGACCGATGATTCCTGAAACTACCCCTATCGCCAGTCGCATGTCCGTGCCGCCCGTCAACCCATTCGCCGACTGCCTGGCGCTCGATCAGCGCCGGCTGCGCGCGCTGACCCGTGACCTTCGCCACGCCTTCGGCGCAAAACGCGATGCGCGGCTGGCCGAGCGCGACAGCCTGCTCGAAAAGTCGCGTGCGGCAGTCGAAGTCCGCCGTGCGCGGCTACCAAAGCCGGTCTTTGCCGACGATCTGCCGGTCAACCGGCGGCGGCTAGAGATTGCGGAGTTGATTGACCGGCACCAGGTGGTGATCGTCTGCGGTGAGACGGGTTCTGGAAAAACCACTCAGATTCCGAAAATCTGTCTGGAACTCGGGCGCGGAACGGCCGGATTGATCGGTCATACACAGCCGCGCCGGATCGCCGCGCGTTCGACGGCCGCACGTATCGCGTACGAACTGCAGAGCGATGTCGGCCAGCTGGTGGGCTACAAGATCCGCTTCAGCGACCGTACCTCGCCCGACGCCTTCGTCAAGCTGATGACTGACGGCATCCTGCTGGCCGAGACGCAGGGCGACGCCTGGCTGGAGCAGTACGACACGTTGATCATCGACGAGGCGCACGAGCGCAGTCTGAATATCGACTTCCTGCTGGGCTATCTCAAGCAGATCTTGCCGCAGCGTCGCGATCTCAAGTTGATCATTACCTCGGCGACGATTGATGCCGGGCGCTTCTCGCAGCACTTCGATGACGCGCCGGTGATCGAGGTCTCGGGGCGGCTGCACCCCGTCGAGCTGCGCTATCGACCGCTGCAGACGGACAAAGGCGAGCAGCCCGGCGACGACCAGCGTGATCTCTACCAGGCGATCGTCGACGCCTGCGACGAGCTGGATCGATGCGGGCCGGGCGATGTGCTGGTCTTTCTTCCTGGCGAGCGGGAAATTCGCGAGGCGGCCGAAGCGCTGCGCAAGCATCACCCGCCGCATACCGAGATTCTGCCGCTCTTTGCCCGCTTGTCGGCCGAGGAGCAGGGACGCATCTTCAAGCCGCATGTCGGCCGCCGCATCGTGCTGGCCACCAATGTCGCCGAGACCTCGCTGACCGTGCCGGGAATTCGCTATGTGGTCGATTCTGGTCTGGCACGCATCAAGCGCTATTCGTACCGCAACAAGGTCGAACATCTGCAGATCGAGAAGATCGCGCAGGCATCCGCCAACCAGCGCGCCGGGCGCTGCGGCCGGGTGGCGGCGGGTGTCTGCGTTCGCCTGTACGACGAGCAGGACTTCTCGCTGCGGCCGGCTTACGCAGAACCGGAGATTCTGCGCTCGTCGCTGGCTGGCGTGATTCTACGCATGAAAGCGCTACGTCTCGGTGAGATCGAGGATTTTCCCTTTCTCGAAGCGCCGCCACGCAAGGCCATCAGCGACGGTTACCAGTTGCTGCTCGAACTTGGTGCGGTGACCGAAGAGAACGCGCTGACGCCGACCGGCCAGGAACTGGCGAAAATTCCGCTCGATCCGCGGCTGGGGCGGATGATCATCGCCGCTCGCGACGAAGGTTGCCTGCGCGAGATGCTGGTGATTGCCGCCGCGCTGAGCGTACAGGACCCGCGCGAACGTCCGCAGGAGCGGCAGGGGAGCGCCGACGCCGCGCATCGGCAGTTCGCCGACCCCAAGTCCGAGTTCCTCTCGTGGCTGAAACTGTGGGATTGGTACCAGGCCGAGGTCGAGCACCGGAAGTCGCAGCGCAAACTGGTCGAGGCCTGTCACACGCACTTTTTGTCGGCGCTGCGGATGCGCGAGTGGCGCGACGTCCATGGTCAGTTGCACGCGTTGGCGGCCGAGCATCAATGGCGGCAGAATCAGGTGCCGGCGACCTACGATGCCGTCCACCGCGCCTTGCTGGCCGGTCTGCTCGGCAACATCGGCTTTAAATCGGAAGATTCGGCACACTATCTTGGTGCGCGTGGCATCAAATATCTGATCCATCCGGGATCGGCACTGCAGAAGAAGGCCGGCAAATGGATCGTCGCTGCCGAGATCAGCGAGACCACACGGCTTTTCGCGCGCTGTGTCGCGCGTATCGATCCCAAGTGGCTGGAGCTGGTCGGCGCGCACCTGCTCAAGCGCAGCCACTTCGACCCGCACTGGGAGAAGAAGGCGATGCAGGCGATTGCCTTCGAGCGGATCACGCTGTACGGCATCGTCGTTGACCCGTGCCGACGAGTTGATTTCGGGCCGCTGAACCCGCCGGCCGCACGCGAGCTGTTCATCCGGCGGGCACTGGTCGAAGGCGAGGTCAGCGAGGAGTTTGGTCGGCGCTGGGATTTCTTTACGCACAACCAGCAGCTGGTGCTGGATATCGAGACGCTGGAGCACAAGTCGCGCCGGCCCGACGTGCTGGTCGACGACGAGCTGATCTTCGCTTTCTACGATCAGATCATTCCCGAAGGCCTCTACAACGGAGCCGGCTTCGACAAGTGGCGGCGCAGCGCCGAACGCGAGCAGCCACGACTGCTGCATCTGGTGCGCGAGGACCTGATGCGCCATGAGGCTGCCGGGATAACCAGCGAGGCTTTTCCGCATCAGCTGCAGCTCGGGGGGGCCGACTACGAATTGGCCTATCACTTCGAACCCGGCAGCGCGCGCGACGGCGTGACGCTGACCCTGCCGCTGGCGCAGCTGAACCAGTTGCCAGCCGCGCGCTGCGAGTGGCTGGTGCCGGGCTTGCTCAAGGAAAAGGTGCTGCAGCTGGTAAAAACGCTGCCGCAGCGGATTCGCGCCAAATTGGTGCCGGTGCCGGAGTTTGCGGCCGAGTTCGTCGAACAGGTGCCGCCGGCAGACAAGCCTTTGGTGATGGCCCTGGTCGGATTCATCCTGCAAACGCGCGGACTCAATGCGCGCGGCTGGGAGATCACGCCCGACGCTTTTCGTCCGGACGCCGTACCAGCACACCTGAGCTTCAACTTTCGCCTGGTTGACGAAAACGGCCGCCAACTCGGCGCCAGCCGCAGCCTGGCTGAACTGCGCGGCGAGTGGGGGCGCGAGGCGAAGCAGGAGTTTTCTGATCTGCACGAAATGCCGGCCGAGCATTCGGGGATGACCGACTGGAGTTTTGGCGAGTTGGCCGAGCTGATCGAAGTCGACACTGGCAACGGCCAGACCGTGCTTGGCTACCCGGCGCTCACCGACGATGGCGACAGCGTTTCGGTGTGCGTTTTCGACTCGCCCGAGGAGGCACTTGAGGCGCATTCGGCGGGGCTGTTGAGACTGTTCATGCTGCAGTTTCGCGAGCAGCTGAAGTATCTGGAGAAAAACCTGCCGGGCCTGACCGAGATGGCGATGCAGTTCATGGCGCTCGGTACCCTCGAGGAGTTGCGACGACAGGTGCTGGAGGTGACTTTCATGCGCGCCTGCCTGGCCGAGCCGTGGCCGACCGATGCGGCGACATTCAAGCAGCGCTGCCTGGAGGCCAAGCCGAGGGTCGGGCTGCTGGCGCAGGAGATCTGCCGCCTGGTCGGCCAGATCCTCGGCGACTGGCTGGCGCTGCACAAGAAGCTGCCGGCTTTCAAGGCCTATGGCAGCACCGTACACGACATCGAGGGACAGCTGGCACGGCTGATCGGCAAGCGCTTCGTCGTCGAAACGCCTTTCGAACGCCTGCAGCACTATCCGCGCTATCTGAAGGCGATTACCTTGCGGCTGGACAAGGTGAAAGCCAGCGGCGCCCAGGGCGCGGCCCGCGACGCCCGCTTGCTGGCCGAGTATCTGCCGCTGTGGGCAAACTACCAGCGACGCGCCACGGTGTTGGCCAAGCAGGGCGTCAGCGAGCCGCAACTAGAGCAGTTACGCTGGTTGCTCGAGGAGTTGCGCGTTCACCTGTTCGCGCAGGAACTGCGCACACCGGCGCCAATTTCGATCAAGCGTGTGCAGAAGATGTGGGAATCCATGTGAGGAATGAACGTGTCGGTGGTGGGCAAGGAGATGCACAGTGACTGAGATCGTGCTGGCCATGGGGCGCAGCGTCAGGACGCTCGGCCGGGGGAGGGTCTGGCTGCTGTTCTTCGGGCCGGCGGTGGTCGCGCTGGTGCTCTGGGTTGGGCTGATGATGTTCGCCCTCGAGGGCGTGATTTCGACCCTCGTCGATCAACCGCCGCTGACCTGGCTGGTCGGATGGGGAGTCGCCTGGCTGGCGAAGCTCGGCGCAGTGCTCGGCGGCTGGCTGCTGATTCTTGCCGCCGCCTTCGTTACCGCGATGCTCTTGGCCGCGATCTTCGTGATGCCCCTGCTGCTCGACCACGTCGCCCTGGCCGATTACCCGGAACTCGCGCGGGCCGGCAAGGACAGCGTCACAGCGGGCGTCTGGAACAGCATTTCGGCGGCGCTGCTGTATGTCGTCGGCTGGCTGCTGACGCTGCCGCTGTGGCTGGTTCCCGGACTTGGCCTGCTGCTGCCGATCCTCTGGATGGCCTGGTTTACCCGCCGCACGTTTGCCTACGACGCACTTACTGTGCATGCCACCGAGCAGGAGTGGCGCGAGCTGCGTCGCCAGTACCGCTTGCCGCTGCTGCTGCTCGGCGTCATTCTGGCGCTGTTGGCGCACATCCCGCTGCTCGGCCTGCTGACGCCGACGCTGGCGGCTCTGGCCTACATCCACTTCTGTCTCGAGTCGCTGCGGCGCTTGCGGCAGGGGGCCCTGGTGGCGGTAATCAACGACCAGCCGGCGCTGACGGACGAGCAATGAATTTCGGCGCGATCATCATCGGCGACGAGCTCCTTTCGGGGAAGCGCACGGATCGACATTTTGCCAAGATCGCCGAGCTGCTGGCGCAGCGGGGTCTGCGTCTGTCGTGGGTCGAATACCTGGGCGACGACCGGGTACGGATCGCGGCGGCGCTGACCCGCAGCCTGGCCGCCGGTGATGTGGTGTTCAGCTTCGGCGGCATCGGCAACACGCCAGACGACCAGACCCGGCAGGCGGCGGCGGACGCGCTGGGCGTCGAGCTGGTGCTGCATCCGGATGCGGAACGTGAAATCCGTGCCCGCTTCGGCGACCAGATAAACGATGTTCGCCTGCTGCTGGGCACCTTTCCGCGCGGTGTCGACATCGTCCCGAATCCGTTCAATCGCATCCCGGGCTTCAGTGTGCGCGATCACTACTTCGTGCCGGGCTTTCCGCAGATGGCTCACCCGATGGTCGAATGGGCGCTTGACAGCTTCTACGCCGATCTTTTCCATCGCCACCCGAAAGTGGAGAAGGCGTTTCTCCTGACCGGCGCGAATAGCTACGAGAGCGCACTGCTCGACCTGATGGAACGAGTGGTCGCCGATTTTCCGACGCTGCGCCTGTTCAGCCTGCCGTCGATATCCGACGACGGCCAGCGGCGACATCTCGAACTAGGCGTCGAAGGCGAGAGCGGGTTGGTCGATCAGGCGATGGCCAGCATCCGGCAGGAAGTCGAGCGGCGCGGGATCTCCTGGCAGTGGCGACCGTAGTAGCCAGCCGCTAAAAAAAACCGGCGAACAAAAAACCCCGGCCGTGGCCGGGGTTCTGGTCGGCGCCTGGGTCAGGTGCCGTCGTTGGGTTACTGTTACTTCTTCGAGGTCAGGGCTGCTGCAGCCTGTGACGTGACGCTCGAGGCGGCCTTGATATTGGTGTCGACGATATCGGTCATCTGCTTGGCCATCTGCGAGATGTTCTCAAACGCAGTGGTCGAAGCGGTCATCATCTGCTTCATCGCTGCGCCAAACACGTCGCCGGCGACCGGGGCTGCTGCGGTCTTTCCGACGACGCCGGAAGCGGCCTGGGTCATGGCGCTGTATTGCTGCTCCATCACCGAAGTGATTTCACGCTGCATGTTGGCTGACAGGTCGTAGAGACCGCGCGAGTACTCCAGGAGCTTGTCAACATTGGGTTGCGCGAGCGAACCGGCGAGGCTGGTCAATTTCTTTGGATCCTTGACGTCCAACAGTTGCTGTGCGCCGCTGGCACTGTTGTTGAATAGTTCGCGGCTGGCGGCCAAATTGAGCGCGGACAGTTGCTCCATGCCGTGGAAAGCGGTACGAACCAGGGTCATCATGACCTGTGCGTTGGCTTTCTGGCTCTCGGCGAGTTGTTCGAGATTGATGGTATTCATGAATTCCTCCGTAGGTGGCAATGAAAAGGCGTGTGACGGATACTCGAGGACGCGTGAACACAGTGGCACGCTCGTTCTGCTCCCGTCATAGGTACAAGCATTCAGGCGATTACCGAGCGGCAGCTTCGCACGCCCTAAAAAGAAGCCCCCGCGCGATATCGGGGGGGCTCTTCACAAGCTTACTTCTTGGTCGCTGCGGCAGTGGCGCCAACGGCCTTGACGGTGGCGTTGGTGGCAGCGGCGACGTTTGATTCGGCGAGATCGGCAACCTGTTTGGCGGCCTTGTTCATGGTGTCGAAAGCGGAGGTCGCTGAGGCGATCGCGGACTTGACGGCGGAAACGGCAACGTCAGAACCAACCGGTGCGCTCTTGGCGGCTTTCTCGAGCAAAGCGAAGACCTGCTTCTGAAAATCGCTGAATTGCGCTTCGAGAAGCTTGGAGACTTCTTCCTTCGACTGCGCGGAGATCTCGTAGACACTGCGGGTGTAGGCGACTGCTTTTTCAAGGTTCGGTTGGGCAAGCGAAGCCTGCACGGAGAACAATTCCTGTGCGTTCTTGGCGCCGAGCATCGCTTTGGCGTTGGAAACGCCGTCTTCCAGCATCGAGCGGGCAGTATTCAGATTGAGGGCGGCGATACGTTCGGCGCTGGCCAGAGCCGTGTTGGCAAGGGTAAGCATGGCATCAACGGAAGCCTTGTTGGCGGCGGCGAATTGTTCGGGCTTGGTAAACATGGTCAATCTCCTAAAAAAGTGGGGTACAACATGTGCAATGTTTAACTCTCCGATCCGGGGTTTTTGGCGCCCAGATTTTTTGTTGCACTGCACCATGGGCTGAATTATAGACTTTCAGCGAAACTTGTCAACACTTTTTTGGTGCACTGCACCATATGTTCTAGTGTGTTGTTTTGTCTGCATGTTATCCCGTAAATGCAGCTGTGATGTCGGCGCTATGCGGGACATTGTTGCGCTGCGCGGCATTCTCGGCCGGTGTGCGGCACTGCTGTGGACCGCCATCGCCCTCCGCCCAAGCAGGCAAGACGGGCCGTGGTTCCAGAGCCCTCGCCGAGTGACGGGTCGGCGCGGTCCTCTGTTCGGGTAAGTGCTCGGCTAGCGGTCATGACATGTCGAGATATCCCAGATCATGAAAGTCACGACCGCCCCCCTCTCACTTGCAGTGCGCATTCCGGCTTGCACGCCGGAATCGTTCGCCGGGCAGGGAGCATGCTCCCTGAATGCCCCGCCTCACCCCGGCCCTTCTTCTCCCGCGCTGGGGAGAAGGGAGATTCGTGCGTCGCGTGCGCGACTTTCACATTAAGGAATGAGCCAAAGTCTTGCGCTGGGCGACCGTGCCAGCACGGTTGGAGCACCGGCCACTCAGTTGGCGCCGGGCTTGAGGGTCGCCGGCTTGCCGGTCTGCGCTGCCGGATTCTCGCTCTTGCCGCGCGGCTGGATGATCGCGCGCACCCGCGCCTGTGCGGCACCCGTGGCGCTCTTGGTGGAGCCTGCGCCAGTGGTGACGACGTATTTTTCATTCAGCGCATCATAGGAGATGTAGGGGCCCTTGACCTCGTCGAGTCCGCTCTTGACCCAGGCACGATTGAAGAACTCGCTCTTCTCGCTGCGCGCATCGTACTCGATACGCTCGGCCTCGCCTTCGATGTAATCGTCCCGTCCCTCGCGCTTCTGCCGGAAGCGGGCGAGTCCGTTGGCGCCGCCGGTGGCCACGCCCTTCTGGAAACCATCGGCATCCTGCGTCACTACCAGGCGATCGGTGAGGATTCGCAGCGTGCCCTGGATGAGGACCACGTTACCCTCGAGAATCTGGACCTTCTTGACGTCATCAATGCTCATCCGGTCGGCTTCGAGGTTGATCGGTTTGTCGCTGTCGGCCCGCTCTGCCTGCGCCGGCATCGAGAGAGCGATCAGGAAGCTGCTCGCGCAGGCGCAAAAATACGTGTTTTTCATGTCTAGCGTTTCTTCTTGGACGTGTGACTTTCAATTTGTCCGGTTACCGCGGACTCCAGTAGATAGGTCTGCAATTTATTATCGACCTGCATCCCGACCCCGCGGACCCAGGAGTCCCCTTGAGTGATCAGCACCGGGCTCTTGGTGAACGCCCTTTCTTCGTTGGTCAGCACCGTCAGTTGGGGCGTTTCGAGCGACAAGGGTTGCTGTTTGGCGGTGGCCGCACGTTGCATTTCGACTTTTTCGCTCAAATCCACCCGTTCACCTTTCGGGCTCAGATGACCATGGACGGCGCTGATGGTGACCGGTGGCTTGCTCGGGTGCAAGTACACCAGTTTCGGGCTGTCCATCTCAGTGGTGTCGTTATCGGGATAGTGACGAATCTCGTCCGCAAACAGGGTGTATTGCAGGTTTCCGGAGGGGCCGACCTTGCGTATGGTCGCGTCGGTAACGATGTAGTCCGGATCGTGGCGGTGTTTGCCGTCCCCGTGTGTTTCCGCCAAATCGGTAGCATAGCGCAGCCAGAAGGTCAGGGCAGCCAGAATCAGCAGAATGCTGATCGGCAGCGCCGCCGTGCTCCATTGTCTCATTGTCCGTCTACCGGTGGCAGAGACGCTGCCTGTGCAGCGGCGAGTTTGCCTTGCGTCTCGAGGTTGAATTCGCAGGCCTCGCGCACCGCAACCCGAGCGCCACCACGAACCGTGGTCAGTGAAGCATGTTGCTGTACCGAGGCATGACCATTCCGCGGGGTGGCGGAGAAAGCGCCGGCGTGCATCAGCGGCAGGTCGGGCACATCGTCGCCGATGTAAGCAGCGGCATCTGTGCTGAGAGAAAGCTCGGCCATCAAGCTTGGCCGGCGGACGCTGGCGTCTGCGTGATCGAGCGATGCTCCCATCAGATGACCTTCGCCTTGAAGAGGTCATGCATGTTGAGCGCACCGAGCAGAATCCCGCTCGGGTCGACCACCGGTAGCTGGTTTATCTTGTGCTGCTCCATCATCTCGACCGCTTCAACGGCGAGTCGGTCAGGGCCGATGGAGCGTGGCCCTCGCGTCATGATGTCGGCCGCGGAGAGTGTCCGCAAGTCCTGCCCCTTGGCGAAGGCGCGACGCAAGTCGCCGTCGGTGACGATGCCAATTACCTGGCGCTCTGACGTCACCACTGCGGTCATGCCAATACCACCCCGCGAGATTTCGAGAATCGCATCGGGCACGCTGGTCTCGGGAACGATTTCGGGAACCGCAGGCCCGGCGCGCATGACGTCGCGAACGTGCGTCAGCAGCCGACGCCCGATGGTGCCGCCGGGGTGAGAGCGCGCGAAATCCTCGGCGCCGAAACCGCGCGAGTCAAGCAGGGCGATCGCCAGCGCGTCGCCGAGAGCCAGAGCCGCGGTCGTACTGGCGGTTGGCGCAAGATTGAGCGGGCAGGCTTCCTGCGCGACAGCCGCGTCGAGGTGAACGTCCGACTCGATGGCCAGTGACGATTGCGGTTTGCCGGTGATGCTGATCAGCTTGGCGCCCTGCCGCTTGATAATTGGCACGATGGTCAGCAGTTCGGCGCTCTCGCCGGAATTGGACAGCGCAATCAGCACGTCATCGCGGGTGATCATACCCAGGTCGCCATGGGTGGCTTCTCCCGGGTGCACGAAATACGCCGGCGTACCGGTACTCGCCAAGGTCGAGGCGATCTTGCGCCCGACGTGGCCGGATTTCCCCATCCCGCTGACGATAACCCGGCCCTGGCAGTTGAGAATCAATGCCAAGGCTTGCAGAAAAGCACCGTCGATCCGATCAACCAGCGCCAGAACGGCATCGCCTTCGATGCGCAGGACCTGGCGGGCAAGGTCGAGCGCCTTTGCCGATGGCATTATTTGGTGCATTGGAAGGCAGCGGTTATCATCCGCCGAGTATAGCAGAAGCCCATAGCGCTGATAGCGCGCAGCCGCTCGCGACTTGACCACAAGGTCGCTACAAGAACCCAAGGGACAGATGGACACACTGCCAACGATTGTGATGCTGCTCGGTGCCTCGGTGGTCGCCGTGATCATCTTCCGCTCGCTCAATCTGCCACCGGTGCTCGGCTATCTGCTGGTCGGCGCGCTGATTGGCCCGCACGCCCTCAATCTGGTCGGCGGCTTTGCCGGCGCTCAGCATCTGGCAGAGTTTGGTGTCGTCTTCCTGATGTTCTCGATCGGGCTGGAGTTTTCTCTACCCAAGCTGTACGCCATGAAGCGCATTGTTTTTGGCCTCGGCCTGCTGCAGGTCGGGGCGACCATCGCGGTGGTGACCGGGATCGTTACCGCGTGGGGGATGAGTTGGCAGGAAGGCGTCGCACTCGGTGGCGTGTTGGCGATGTCATCTACCGCGGTGCTCACCAAGTTGCTGACCGAGCGTCTCGAACTCGACAAAGCGCATGGCCGTGAGGTGATGGGCGTGTTGCTGTTTCAGGATATCGCGGTGGTGCCGCTGCTGATCCTGATTCCATCGTTTTCGGAATCGCCGGAGCGGATGGCCACCATGATGGGGTTGGCCATGCTCAAGGCAGTCCTGGTGCTGTCGGTGGTGCTGTTCTTCGGCCAACGCCTGATGAACCGCTGGTTCTTCATCGTGGCCAGGGGAAAGTCAGCCGAGCTGTTCATGCTCAACGTCCTGCTGATTACCCTGGGCCTGGCCTATGTGACCGAGATTTCCGGCCTGTCACTGGCCCTGGGCGCATTTGTCGCCGGCATCCTGATCTCCGAAACCCAGTATCGGCATCACGTCGAAGAAGATATCAAGCCCTTTCGGGATGTCCTGATGGGGCTGTTTTTCGTCACCATCGGGATGATGCTCGACGTGCCGCTGGTGCTCACCCACGCACCGCTCGTGCTGGGTGTGCTGGGCGCGCTGCTGGCGGTCAAGTTTGCCCTGATTCTTGGCCTGTCGCGCCTGTTCGGATCGACCTTCGGTGGCGCGATGCGCACCGGTCTGTGGTTGTGTGCTGGCGGTGAATTTGGTTTCGTCCTGCTGTCGGAAATGCGCCAGCTTGGCCTGCTGCCGTCGCCGGTCCTGCAGGCGGTGCTGGCGGCACTGGTCCTGTCGATGCTGCTGGCGCCGCTGATTGTTCAGTACAGCAACCAGATTGTTCTACGTTTCGCCGCCAGCGAGTGGCTGATGCGCTCGATGCAAATGACGCAGCTGGCGGCGAAGACGATGAACACCGAGAAACACGTGGTGATCTGCGGCTATGGCAGAACCGGCCAGTATCTGGCCCGCTTCATGGAACAGGAAAGCGTCCCCTATCTGGCTCTCGATCTCGATCCCGAGCGTATCCGCGAAGCGACGGCGGCGGGCGAGAACGTCATCTATGGCGATGCCGCCCGGCGCGAAACGCTGGCCGCCGCCGGCGTCAGTCGTGCGGGCGTCTTGATCATCTGCTTCGCCGATGCGCGGGCAAGCGAGCGAGTACTGGAGCACGCTCGCGAGATCAAGCCGGATCTGCCGGTAGTGGTGCGTACGCTCGACGAAAAAGACCTCGATAACTTGCTGCAAGCAGGGGCCGCGGACGTCGTTCCGGAAGCGCTCGAAACGAGCATGGTGCTCGCCGCGCACGCGCTTCGCCATCTCGGCGTGCCGAACGCGCAGGTGCTGGAGCATTTTCGCCAGACGCGCAGCGGCCACTACCGGACGCTGCGCGGGTTCTTCCATGGCCAGAGCGATCTCGAAGACGATTCGCTCGACAGCGAGGAAGAGCGCCTGCATTCGATTCTGCTGGGCGATGGCGCGCACGCAATTGGCCGGACGCTTGGCGAGCTGGCGGTGCAGGCGCTCGGCGTGGAAGTGACGGCCGTCCGTCGGCGCAATATCCGGGCCCTGGAACCGTCGCCAGAAACCCGTTTTGACGTCGGTGATGTGGTCGTCCTGCTCGGCACACCGAGCGCCCTGGCGGCCGCCGAAGAGCGTTTGCTGCGCGGGTGAGGCAGGGCGCAGGATTGGTTCAGGCGGCTTGCTGCGTTGGCGCCCCGTCCGCCCGCGACCAGACAGACCAGGCCCCGGACGCTTCTTTCCTCACGGAATTCTTTCGTCAATATCCCACGCAGACCGTGTACGCGACGTTGTCCGCGATGTTCGCCGTGGGCGTGGGCACCGTACCACGCGCCGATCCATCGGGAACCGCCTGCACCGTTCCGGCAGCCGTGTTGCCGTCGTCCATGGTGCTGTCGATTTGCCTGACGAAACGGCCGAGAACGCCCGACGAGCAGACAAAGAAGGTGCCGCGCATGGCTGTTGCACCGGTGCCGATGTACGGCGCTGCCAAACCTGCGGCGCTGATCCCCGTCTCGATGCCGATAAAGCCGCCATCGGCATTGCGCGGCCGGTAGCCGGTATCGGTGATGACCGTCGCGCCGGCGGCCAGGTTGGCCAGCCGGACGTGCTGCCAGAAGAGCGAGGCTTCGCTGGTCAAGGTGCCGGCGCCGGTGGCTGCGCCGTCATTCCAGTTGCCGTCGATACGCCCGTTGTTCTGCGCGCACAAGCCCGCCGCGGCCGGGGTGCAGGCGGCCGCCACACCAGTACCAAAAGCAAGGTCCAGCTGGGTCTGTGACTGGTCACCAGGGAAGGACCTGAATCGATCCTGGTAGCCATAGACCAGGCTCGAGATGGTACGGAAGTCGCCGGCCATGTTCTTCACCTTGGCGCTGTTGATCAGTTCCTGGCCCTTCAGCACGCCACCGAGCAGCAGGCCGATGATGACGAGTACAATGGCAATCTCCACCAGGGTAAAACCCGACTGTTGCTTGTTCATTGCGTTCTCCATTCCACGTCGAAAGTCATGGTGAGTAAACAGCAATATTCGTGCCAGCCAAATGTCGCCAGTTTGGCTGTTAATAGCCGTCAACCTGTCGAGTTTTCGACACTGTTGTCGAGAGTCGGGCTGCTGCAGAGCCTCCGCAACGGTTCGCCTGTCGCCGCCGCGAGCAGTTGATGGCCCTGCTTCAGGGCCTGGCCGACACCTTGCGCCAGCGCCAGCGCTGGCTGCTGATCGCCTTGCTGGTGTTCCTGCATCTGGCGCTGCTGGCCGATACAGACAAGCTACTGAGCATGCTGTGCTGGCTGGTGCATCTCGGTCTTTTCATTCTCTGGCAGCCATTCATCCATGCCGAACGGCGCGTCGATTTCAGCGGCCTGCTGGTGATTACGCTGGTGCTGGTGGGCGGCATCGGCTTTTACGGTTGGTGGCTGCTGATTGTCTGGGTGGTCATGCTGGCGGCCCTGGTCGGCGGGCGCGTGATGTTCGTCGACCATCGGCCGACGCGGATTTTCTACCTGATCGCTTTTGCCTACCTTCTGGCGGCACTGCTTTTCTGGCTGGTGCCGCGGGTAGTGCCCTCGACTGCCTCGGTCGGGCCGTCGCTGGATCGCGAATTTGCCTGGGCAATGCCGGTTTTTCTGCTGGCAATGACCCTGCTGCCGCTCTCGCGAGACAGCGATCGGCCAGGCAGCGGCATGGTCGATCTGTTCTACAGTCTGTTCATTTTCCTGCTCATCGCGGTGATGGTGCTCGGTAGCCTGGCCTTCATGCTGCTGCGCCAATCGGGATATCTCGAGGCGGTCCTCAATACCTTGATGTCGATGGCGCTGTTGCTTCTGCTGATCGGCTGGACCTGGAACACGCGTCCGGGTTTCACCGGTATCGACGTCTTTTTCTCGCGCTATCTGCTGACCATTGGCCTGCCTTTCGAGAATTGGCTACATCGCCTGACCACCCTGGCAGGCAGCGAAAGTCATCCCGAAAAATTCCTTTCGCAGGCCCTCGAGGAGATGCTCGAACTGCCCTGGGTAGAAGGGGGCAGTTGGGTGGCGGGGACGCGGAGTGGTACTTTTGGCACTGAATCGCGCTTTCACCAGGATTTTCCCGGCCAGCCACTACGGCTTGCCCTGCACACCCGCCACAAGCTCAGCCCGGCACTCGTCTGGCACTTCCACCTGCTGGCCCAACTGGCCAACGAACACTATATCGCCAAGCTGCGTGCCCGCGAGTTGCAGCAGGTCAGCTACCTGCGTGCGATACATGAAACCGGCGCGCGTCTCACCCATGACGTGAAGAACATGCTGCAGTCGCTGAACAATCTGTGCTACCTGGCGCAGACACCAGCTGGACAGGAGGGCAAGCGGCTCGATCTGCTGCTGCAGCGCCAATTGCCGCAAATCACCCAGCGCTTGCAGCAGACGCTGGCCAAACTGCAGAAGCCGCAGAGTGAGGCGGGGGGCGAGTTGCCGGCCGAGATGTGGTGGAAGATCCAGCAGCAACGCTACGCCGGCTTGTCGGTCAGCTTCGTCGCCACAGACCTTGGCCCGGATGTGCTCGTGCCGCTGACCCTGTTCGACAGCGTCACCGACAACCTGCTGCAGAATGCGTTGCTCAAGGGGCAATCGGAAAGCGATCTGCAGGTGCGGGTGAGCCTTGAGGCCGGCGCATCGGTGCTGAGTGTCTGCGATAGCGGTAGTGCGATTAGTGACGAGATTGCAGGCGACCTGCTGCGCGCGCCGGTAGTTTCGGAGAGCGGCCTTGGCATTGGCCTCTACCACGCCGCGCAACAGGCCGAAAGCTGTGGCTACGAACTGCGCCTGGTCTGCAACCAGCCGGGCAAGGTGTGCTTCGAACTGCGGCGTCTCGATTCGACGACCCTGCCGAAAGCCTAGGCACTGCCAGCGTTTCCCGTTCGACGGCCGATCAGGCGATAGACGACCATGTTCCCCTTGCCCTTCAGGTGAATCGACTGTCCTTCGTCAAAATCGAAGCGATTGCGCAGGCGCAGGTAGGTTCGCTCATCCACCTGGACCATGCCGGGAACACCTTCCGAGGTCACCCGGCTGGCGATGTTCACCGTATCTCCCCACAGATCGTAGATGAACTTCTTCTTGCCCACAACGCCGGCCACTACCGGGCCGGTGCCGATGCCGATGCGTAGCTCGAGGCGCATCTCGTTGATGTTGAAGTCATTGTGCAGCAGGCGAGACATCTCCAGCGCCATATCGGCCAGTGCCCCGGAATAGTCCTCGTCGCGTGGGTCGTTGAGGCCACCGGCCACCATATAGGCATCACCGATGGTCTTGATCTTCTCCAGACCATAGGTTTCGGCAAGCTCGTCGAAGCAGGAGAAGATCTTGTTCAGCATGGCAAACACCTGCTGCGGCGTCAGTCCCTCGGCAACCCGGGTGAAGTTCACGATGTCCGCAAACATCACCGAAACGTCGGCGAAGCCATCGGCAATCGGCTCGTGGCTGTTCTTCAGGCGTTCGGCAATCGGCGCCGGCAGGATGTTGAGCAGCAGCCGCTCGGAACGCTCCTGTTCGATCTGCAGCAAGCCATGCGCCTCCTGCAATCGTTTCTGGACGCGGTGTTTCTCGCTGTCCGAGTAGCGAAGGAGCAGATAGACGATGGTGGACACCGCCGTGAAGTTGAGCGCAAAAAAGAAAGCCGTGGTGTGCGCGGGCACCGCGTTCTGGGCTGTGCGTAGCGAGTCGGCAAGGTAGTAGTCGAAACCACCGGACATCAAGGTCAGGAAGATATAAGCGAAAAACCACGCCCCCGACTCCCGGGTGCCGATGAATAGCACCGCGCCGATCGGTGCCAGCAAGGCCCACAGGCTGATGCCACTGGCGGTGATGAAGCTGCCGATGCTCCATTGCGCAACAAAGGGCGTGAACAAGAACAGCGACAGCTGGATCAGGCGGAAGGCGTTGAAATTCAGCGTCTTCAGGTACACCAGCAGATTGCCGACGAGCAACAGTTGCAGGGCAAAAGGCAGGTTGGAAGAGAAGCGGGGCCCGAGTTGCCAGTAGATCGACAGCCAGACCATCGAGGCCAGGCTGATCAGGCCGGTGGCAAAAAACAACAAGGTCTTCTGCAGGCGCAGCTCTTCGGAATCGCTGGGCGCGATGCCGGCGTTGCGTAGTCGGTCGAGGAAGGTCCGGTAGCCGCTCATGATGGTCGTCACCGGCGCGCTTACGGCAGCTTGCCGGCGGTAATCATGCGGTTAAAGAGAACGGCGGGCGGCAGCCAGACGACTTCGTCGTCGTAAGTGGGGCCCGAACCTCGCTTGACGAAAAGCGGATTGGCAGTGCTGGTACCGCCAGCCGTCAACTGGTTGGTTGCTTCATCGGGGTCGGCGCCAACGGCCAGCTGCGTACCCTGCGGCGTGTAGGCGCCGTTGCCATTCTTGCCGTGGGAAACCACCACTGCGGGTAGATTGCTGGCGATGGTGACACCCCCGGTGGAATTGACCGTGAGATCGCCTGTCGAGCAAAGCAAGAAGCCCGCGTTCGCTGGCGTTGTGAACCCTCCGCATGCAGGTGAGGTTCCTATGGCGCGCCCAAATGCTTGTGTCACGCGGTAGGTATAGCGTCGCCCCCAGGCATCGGTTTCTTCGAGTCCGAGCGTTCGCCAGGGTAGGACCCCGGCCGCATTGGTGCAAACGCTGGGCGTTGTCGGAACCTCCAGTCCGGCGCCAGCAGCGGTGGTAGCGGTGGTGGCCAGGGCCGGGCAGGGCAAACGACCATTGACAACGGCAAATCCGAGTAGTGCCTCGCGGATTTCCGCCATCGCGATCCTGGTGTCGCGCCTGTTGCCGGCATCGACCTGCTCGGACAGCGGTACGAGCATCGTCCCGACCACCAGGGCGACGATGACCAGGACGACGGCCAGTTCGGTCAGCGTGAAGCCTCGGCCGATCGACAGCTGGCAGCGCAGTCGGGTCACGGCAGGCACCTGATCAAGTCCGTCGAAGGCGAGCGGAAATCGAAGGTTGACGCACCGCTGAAGGTGGTCGCGGTGGCTATCGGTGCATTGAAAGAGGAAGCGTTCGCACCTTCGAGATAGTTGTTCTTGTCCAATTTTTCGGTCGCGTTGTTACGACTCTGACCAGTCGTCCGGCGACCGCCAAAGATCACGACGCGATTGCAGTTCGCCGACAGTACGCCGTCAATGGTGATCTGTGCGGGCGTCGGCAACTGGGTCAGGAGCAGCATTTCCTTCCA
>NZ_JAVTWB010000049.1:72481-97102 GCF_032229525.1 Accumulibacter sp.
CAATGGTGATCTGTGCGGGCGTCGGCAACTGGGTCAGGAGCAGCATTTCCTTCCAGTTGTCGCAAAAGACCGAGTCTGGTGCCTGGCTGCACTGAACCGAGTCGGTTCCCTTGCTACCGGTGATCGCGATCGCCTGCAGATGGCTCTGGAACGCCGTACTGTCGAGCAGATTGGCGATGGCGCCGGCGAAATCGCTGCGCTTGATCAACGGGTTGAAGATATCCTCGACGGTGACCAGCAGGAAGCGGTCGTTGTAGTAGTCGGTACCAGTCATCACGAAACCCTTGTCGTCGCCCGTCCGGGCGACCCGGTTGTTGGTGCTGAGGATAAAGTAATTCAAGTAGCCGGCAATGTTGTTGTTGCTGTCGAAGGGGTCAAGGTAGTTGCGGGTGTCGTAGTTGCCACCGCATTCGGTGTAGGCGGCATCGGCGAGGGCACGGCTCTGGCTGCCCAAGGCTCGCCCGGGAGCGACGATCAGCGCGGCAAGCTTGCTGGCGATGGCGTTGCCACCGCCATCGAAAACGTTGATCTGGCCCTGGGTATCCCAGTTGAGAATATCGGTCTTGATGACTTTTTGGAAACGGCCTGACACCACGTACCACAGGCATTCCCCGGCTTCATCGCGCAGCACTGCGCTGGACAGCGTCTTCCAGGGAAACTTTCCAACGACCGAGAAATCCTTGCCGTTACCGGTGAAGTTGGTGGATGCGCGCCCCTCGGACAGCGCCCCAGCATTTGCGCCGAGATCGGGCAGACGCAGATAGCCCGCCGCGCTGATCGGTAACTGACTGACCGCATCGCCGATCAGCGTCGCCCTTGCCTCGGCAAGTGCAGCAGCAGCATTCCCCGCGCGCTCCGCCTGCAACCGCGTTGCACTGAGTTGCCCGACGAACAGATACAGGCCCCAAAGGCCTATCAGCATCAGCATCGCGATTAGCGCCAGGCCCGTTTGCCGCCGCTTGCCGCCAGGAGCGTCATTTCGGGTGCGCATTTTCTTCATTGGAGATCGCGATCAGTCGAGGGTGACCGGCATGGCCACGATTTGCCGCATCGGCTACTTCGTTCCTGCTGGCCGGGAGTGAACCCGGACCTGACCGCCGTGTAGCAGGTCGATCGCTTCACCGGTGTTGCGATTGACGGTCTGCCCGACGCTCGCTCTTGCCGCCGGTGAATCACCGCCCTCGACGAGTACCTTGCCCGGATCGCCGCGCCGCGGTGTGATCGCCAGGTCGTTCCACTGTTCGTTTTCATGCTGCGGGTTGCCATTCACCCACGCCGTGCGCCTGCCGCTGCTGCGGGTGACGATGCCGTCGATAGTCAGGACCGGATCGGCGGGCAGTTCCTGCTTGTCGAGGATGTTCATTTCACGCTGGTAGTCGAGTTGCTGTCGGCGCTCAGGGGTGAAGAACAGTCGGCCGAGTGTGTCTTCGGCAGCGGTCGCCGGGCAAGCCGCCATGGCCATCAGCCCAGCGCTCAACGCGACGGCAAGGGTGAGATCGGCTGTGACTGCAACTTGACGCATTGGCTACCCTCTTCCTGTTGCCTATTTCCTGCGCACGTCGTGCAGCGTCAGCCAGTCGATTTCGCAATCGGCCAGTAGGTGAGCCCGCCCACTGCTCCGCTCATCGCCGGTCGCCGGCAGCCGTTCGACCTGACAGCCGTTGACCCGGATCAGCGCTTTAGCCTGTTGGCGCAGGTCGTCGAGCAGCCGGATGAGGTCTTCTTCATGCAAGAGTTTCAAGCGCAGCTTCATGGTACTGGCCGAAAAGCTGTAGTCCCCTTCTTGCGTGCCATCGAGCCGATGCTGGGGCGAGATCTCGTACTGAAGGTCAATCAGACGGTGTCGGTCGCGAATCTCCTTCAGGAGTTCCAGCCAATCCAAACGGTGTTCCTCGCCAATGATGCCACGCTCCTGGAGCTTGTTAAAGACAATCGACTTCGCTTTGACCTCGCTTTCCTCGTCACGTACTCGCTTCAGCTTCCCGTCGACCTCCTGAAATTGCGCCGTAACGGTCATTTTCGTCTTTTGTGCGGCCTCTCTGGTGCTGTGCGAGACATATAGCCCGACCGCCCCGACCACAATCATCAGCACTGCGGCAAAGATGCCGGGCTGAAGCTTGCGAAAATCGTCACGGTCAAGTTTCATGTGCCGATCGTCCTGCTGATCCGCAATTTGAAGGAGCGCGGCAGCTCGTCTTCGAACGCCGTATCGCCACCCTTGAGCGACTTGCCAGACTCGACGTCAAAAGGTTGCTGCAGGACTTCCACTTCCAGTTCGGGGTTGAATTTCAGCTTGTCGACCAAGCGCTTGAAAACGGCCAGCACCTGCCGCGGGTTACTCTCGACACCAAGGCGCAGTGTGCCGCGCACGATGGCCGTCTCGGTGCCCCCCGTCAGCGCATCGTAACTCAAGGCATCCGGGCTGGCGGAAGCCGGCGAGGATCGCACTGCGCTCACCTTCCATTCAATGCCATCAAGCTCCACCGCTGCGGCGCCGTCCAGGGCACGGCTGATTTCGCGGTACAGCGGCGCCGGCGAAATGCTGCTTTTCTCCAGTTCCGCGTAGCGGTCGATTACCCGACGCAGCGTCTCGTTGCTGGTCGGGATAGGGGGAAAGGTGTCGACGATATCGGCATAACGGCGGCGGCCCAGCGCGGTTTCCTCGCCGAGAACAGCGATCTCCTGGTTGATCTGGTGGGCATCGAAAAGTTGCTTTCCCGACAGCAGCAGGCAGCTCAGCATGACGAGAACGCCGACACCCCGGAGTACGGCGCGAACGAGCCAGAGGTGGTAGTCGTGGCGCTGCTCATCGTTGGCAAACTGGGCGGCTGGCCGAGCCGTGGCCAGCAGGTTCAGGAACAGCGGTTCGCAGTGGCTGCTCGCAGGAAGCAGTTTGAGGTGGCACTTGCTGGCGCTATCTTCGATATCGAGCGTGGTGAAGGACAAGGTTTCGCTGTCTACACAGCTGTTCTCGATTGCCTTCCTGGCGTTGGCGTGTGCCAGAAGGTAGGCGGTAAGCGCCTGCTTGCGACCAATGAGACGCTGACTGACCAGATACTGCTGCAGCTTCGACGCCTCGGTTGAAAAGGTCTGCGCGATGCCGCCAATGCTGGTGTTTTGCAGGGGCGTGAGGCGGCTGAAATGCAGTTCGCCATTTTCCAGGTAACTCTGGCGGAGGCTCTGGTCCTGAATAGTCAGCAACAGGCAGGGTTCCTGCGGGACACCGAGCTTCTTGAGTAGCGAAGGGCCGAGCAGGGGTAGCGAGTAAATGCCGGCAAGTGGCACCTCTTTGCTGGCCATGATGCCGAGCCACGGAGCGAATACCTCGTGATTGGTAAGCGCGGCGAGCAGAATGCGTTCGTCCCTGCGCCGCGACTTCTGGTGGCCCAGCGATAGCGATGTGGTCAGTCGGGCGTTGAAGAAAAGTTGCCCGAGCTTGCGAGCGACGATCGACCTGCGATCCTCGCCGCGCAGAAACGGGATGGTTTCTATGTGGAAGCCTTCTTCCGCGACGTTGGCCAAGATCACGAAGATGCTTTTCGCGTTCTCCGCAAGGTAGCCGGAAAACGCACGTAGGCCGTCTTCGCTGGCGTCGAACGACCCCTCGTTGGCCAGCACGCCAGATTGCCATTGGAATACCGATACCTGATGGCCGCTGAGGTAGATGAGACGACGGGCGGCCATGGTGCTAGACCTTGATCTTGCTGATCACGTCGTACACCGGCCCGAGAACGGAGAGCATGATCCACCCGAGCAGGGCGCCCATCACGACGGTGAGCATCGGTTCGACCAACTGCTGCATTTTCTCGACCGATTCCTTGACGTCGCGGTTATAGAAATAGCTGATATTCATCAGTGCCTCGTCAAGCGCGCCGGTGTTTTCGCCGACGCGCAGCATGCGGATTACCAGCGGTGGGAAGAATCCCGTACTGTGGAACGCGGCGGTGACATTCTGCCCCTCGCCGATCAGTTGCTCGACCCTTTCCAGACCCTGGCGGATGACCAGGTTGCCGACGACGTCCTGCGTCGTGCGGATCGACTCGAGAATGGGTATGCCCGACGCGTAGAGCAGGGCGAAGGTGTTGGCAAAGCGCGAGAGCACGACCTTGCGCAGAATGTTACCCAGGACGGGTATGCGCAGCTTGATGCCGTCAAATCGGAAGCGTGCCAGGGGATTGGTGTGCAGCAGGATTCTGAGTCCGATGGCGAGCAGCACCGGCAGCAACAGCAAGACATACCAGTAGGCGACCATCTGGTCGGAAATGAAGAACAGAATGCGCGTCTGCGTCGGTAACTCTTGCCCCATGTTCTTCACGAACGACTTGAGCTGTGGGACCATGTAAACCATCAGGAAGAAGGTTGCAGCAAGGACGATGGTGCCGACGAAGGCGGGATAGGCAATCATCTTCTTGGTCTGCGATGCCAGTTCGTCTTCCCATTTCAGCGATTCGTTCAGGCTGCGCAGGACTTCCGGCAGGCGACCTGTCGTTTCCCCCGCCCGAATCAGGCTGACAAAAACCCCGCTGAACACGCGGCGATGGCTGTCCATGGCCTGCGAGAGCGTCTGGCCGCCCTCGATCGATTCAATCAGGCTGGCCACCACCTCACGGAAGCGCGGGTGTTCGAGACTGTCGCGCAGATCGGTCAACCCTTCGACGACGGGCACGCCGGCGCGCACCAGTTGTTGAAGATGAAAGCAGAAGTGAATCATCTCCCGACGCGGTACGCCACCGCTGGCGAACAGGCTGCGGTTGCTCACCGGTTCCCCGCGCACCAGGTCGAGCTCCATGCGCCGTAGCCGCATCTCGAGGTCAACCAGGTTCAGCGCGTCGATCCTGCCGAGCATCATCCGCCCCTCGGGGCTGACCGCCTTGTAAGTGTATAGCGGCACCGGGAGCCTACATCCGGTCAGTCAGGTCGACGACCCGGCCGATTTCCTCGAGCGAGGTCGAGCCGTCGAGAACGCGCCGCAGTCCGTCGTCGGCGAGAGTGGCGAATCCCTGCCGCCCGGCGAGGGTGCGCATTTCGCGGACGGTGCTGCGACGGGCGATCAGTTCGTCCATGTCCGCGTTGATCCGCAGCAATTCCATGATCGCCAGTCGCCCGCGATAGCCCTGAAATTCGCAGCGCTCGCAGCCTCCCGGCCGGTAGATGACCGGCCTCGGTCCCTCCGCCAGGTTACCCAGCAGGCGCGCCTCGTGCGCTTCGGCCTGGTAAGGTGTCTTGCAGTGGAGGCACAGCCGTCGCACCAGCCGTTGCGCGATGATACCGATGATGTTGCCGGCCATGATGTCGGGCAGGACGCCGATGTCGAGCAGGCGCGGGATGGCACCAATCGCCGAATTGGTATGCAGCGTCGAATACACCTGGTGACCGGTCATCGCTGCACGCAGTGCCATCTCGGCGGTGTCGGCATCGCGCACTTCACCCACCAGGATGATGTCCGGATCCTGGCGCATCATCGAGCGGATGCCGTTGGCGAAATCGAGCTTCACCGATTCGGCGGCCGACGTCTGGCGAACCAGCGTCATCGGGTACTCGACGGGATCCTCGAGCGTCATGATGTTGACGCTCTCGGAATTGATGTGGTTGAGCACCGAATAGAGCGTGGTCGTCTTGCCGCTGCCGGTAGGACCGGTGACGAAAACGATGCCTTCCGGACGCGCGATCATCAGCTTGAGCTGGTCGAGCTGCTTCTCGGCCAGGCCGAGACCTTCCAGCGGCACGATGCCTTTCTGTCGGTCGAGAATGCGCAGGACGATGTTCTCGCCGTGAATGGTCGGTTGTACCGAGACGCGAAAATCGATTTGCCGCCCGCGCATGTTGAGCGAGATGCGACCGTCCTGGGGAGCGCGGGTTTCGGCGATATTCATCGTCGACAGGACCTTGATGCGCACCGCCATTGCCGGCCAATAGGTCTTGTGCAGGGAGCGGATCTGCCGCAGCATGCCGTCGATCCGGTAGCGAATGCGCAGGAAACTCGCTTCCGGCTCGAAGTGAATGTCGGACGAGTCACGCTTGACCGCATCGGTGAGAATCGAGTCAATCAGGCGGACGACCGGCTGGCTGTACTCGTCAGCGGACGATTGCAGGCCGCGAAAGTCGATTTCACCGGTTTCGATTTCGTGCAGGATACCGTCGATTGACAGTTCATGGCCGTAGTACTGGTCGATGGCGCGGTTGATTTCGGTCTCGCCGGCGAGCAGCGTATCGATCTCGATCTCGTCGCTGGCGAGACTGCGGATGCGGTCAAGGGCAACAATGTCGTTGATGTCCGCAATCGCCACCGTCAAACGCAGGTTTTCGGCGTCGTAGTCGAGCGGCAGAACGTGGTGGCGCTTGGCGAGATCGCGCGGGACGTAGTTCAGCGCCGAGGGGTCGATGATGGCGTGGGAGAGATCGACACTCTGCTTGCCCAGGCTTTCGGAAAGCGCGTCGCGCAAGGTCGCTTCGGAGACGAAGCCGAGCGAGACCAGAAGCTTGCCGATCGGCTGGTTCGCCTTCATCTGCTCGAGCAGGGCGATGCGTAGCTGATCCTCGCTGAGGATGCCCTTGCCGATCAGGATCTGGCCAAGCGGTCGCGAATGAGTCTGCGTAATCGGAGCGTTCATATCGACAAGCAACTCAGCGACGGCGGGCGCTGCACGCTGCCGCAGTCACGGTTGCAGTTCAAGGATGCGTTTCCCCGCCGCTTCCTTATTGAAAGCGGCATACGATGTTTCAGCTGCGAGCAAGGCCATCCGGTAGTACTGTGCCGCCAGTTTCTTCTGGCGAAGGTGGTCGAGACTGACGGCAACGTTGAAAATATAGTCGGCGTTGCCCGGTTCCAGGGAGTAGGCCTGAAAATAGGCCTGCTGCCCATCGTTCCAGCGGCCCTGCCCGGCATAGAGATTGCCCAGTGAAAAATACAGTGCCGGCGAGTCCGGCTGGCGGCTGATCAAGGTCTTCAGACGACTCTCCGATTGCTCCGCGCCACTCTGCCCGCGCAGGTTGATCAGCGCCGCCTGGGCAGTAACGTCGGTCGGGTCGGAGTCGAGTACCCGCAGGTAGAAGGCCTGGGCGCGTTCGAGTTGCCCTTGACGGGCAGCGATCGCCGCCAGGCCGAGCAGCGCGTCGGCATTCCTGGAATCACCCTTGAGGACTTGTTCGTAGCCACGGCGCGCGTCATCCAGCCGGTTGGCCTCCCAGGCTTGATAGGCGCGGTCGAGCGTCTGCGCCTGCTTCTGGTGGCTGTTGCCGGGCTGGAAAAGTCGCGTTTCAGCAGGACGCGGGTTGCCGGCTGCCGCGCTGGGCGCGTGCCGTGCGCGTGGCGCCGATTCCTTGACTTTGGGCGCGGGTGACGGCTGGAGAGACTCCTCCGCTGAGGCCGCAGTTGGCGATGGGTGCTGGGCTTCCACCGTCGCCAGGACAGGTGGTTGAGGTGTGCTTGCTGGCAAGGCCGGTGGTGCCTGAATGGCGGGCGGTCGGGCCGCGGTCGTCGGCCTGGCGAGCGATCCGCCGCCGATGCTCTGCAACTGCCACCAGAAGTAGCCACCGATCGCCACCACTGCCACGCCGACGAGCGCGAGGAAGAGCCATAGCGAGGTGCGTGATCGGGCCACGTGCTTGACAGCAAAGACATTCCTGGCGGCAGTCCGTTCGGCTTCCTGGCGCTGATCGGCGTCTGCGGCTTTCGCTGCCAACGTCGGCGCACGCTTGCTTGACGACCGCGCCATCGTTTCCGGGGCCAGGTTCGCCTCGACCGCATCGAGCTCCTCGGCAAGCGACGGGAGCGGATCCTTGTCCTGAGCCAGCGGCGTTTCCAGAGGATCGAGGCGCAACTCGGTCGGTGAAGCGGGGGGGGCGGGTCGGCCAGTCGTGCCGGCCTTCCGTTTGGCTTCCTCTGCTTTTCGCAGGGCATCCATCAGCAGGCTCACTGCAGCGGCTCCGGATGCCGTTCAGGAAGCGAGAACGGCTGGAAGACCTGATCGCTCTTGAAGAAGTTCTTGCCGGGGAGGACGTCCCGGAAACTGCTGTAGTCGCCATCGATCGAGGCATCCTTGATCACCGTCGGGCGCAGGAGAACGACGAGTTCCGATTTCGTTGACGAGTTGCTGCGGGTGTTGAACAACTCGCCAAAAAACGGGACATCGCCCAGACCCGGCACGCGCCCGCTCCGGTTATCCAGGCGGTCTTCCATCAGGCCGCCGAGGACCGCAATGTCGCCGCTTTCGACGCGCATCATGGACTCGATCTCGCGCGTGCGAATCTGTGGCACCAGGTTCTTGATGTTTTGCGCGGCGAGCTCTGGATTGGGGTCCTGCTTCAGCTCGGCAATGCTGGAAATCGACGGGCGGACGTTCAGGGTGATGGTGCCGTTGTCACTGATCTGCGGTGTCAGGCTCATGAAGAAACCGATGGACACCGACCGAGGGGTGGTTGTCGTGGCCACGGTGGCGTTGGTGTTCGGGCCCCCGGGGACAGCACTGGTCTTGACCTCGAAATAGACGAAATCCTCGGACACCTTGAGCGTTGCTGTCTGGTTGTTGAGCACCGATAGCTTCGGGCTAGACAGCACTTTAACGGTACCGAATGCGCGTAGCAGGTCCACGGTGCCTACCAGGCTCAGCGGGTTGAGGGAGCGGTACTTGATGATGAAAGGCGTCACGGCGCTGCCGACGTTGGTCGTCAGTGTCGGTTTGCTGATGCTGTAGTCGGTACCACTGGTCAGGCGATTCCACTCGATGCCTTGCTGATAGCCATCGGACAGGCTGACTTCAATGATCGTCGCCTCGATCAGCACTTGCCGGCGTGCGCCGCCCATGACTCGATCGAGGAACTCCTGAACTTTCTCGTGCTGCCTCGAGGTTGCGCGGACCGCGATCACGCCGGCTTCCGGGTTGGCGATTACCGATGCCGCTTCGCGGAAGGTCATGCGCTTGACCATGGTGGCGCCAGTGTTCTGCAGCGTTGCCGGATTCGGGCTGCCGGCCAAGGTTTGCGCGGCCTGACTCAAGCGCGCCGCGACGCCTGTCGTCGGGGAAGGGGCCCCCGTGCCGGTCGTGCTCTGCGCCGCACTCTGCTCGGTCACCGTCTCGGTCGAACCTTCCGGAAAGATCTTGTCGGTTTCGTGCAGCAGATCCTTGAGATTTTTCTCGAGAGATGCCCAGAAAAGGTTCTTCGACTTGTTCTCGATCTTGATCTCAGAGGTATTGGCGCCGCCGGTACCGCGATCTAGTGCACTCGTCGAGATCTGGGTGTTGGTGGATAGCGTGCTCGTGACATCGCGCGCGATATTCACGTAGTCGACCTTGTAGTTCTTCAGGTATGGCGTGTCGGGCATGACGGCGAGGTTCGGCCCATCGAGTTCGAAGCGCATGTCCACCTGTTTGGAGATGCGGCGGAGCAATTGCGGCAGGGTCTGGTCGATGGCGTTGAGCGTCACTTCACCGACGATTCCCGGATGGATGTCCACGTTGAGCTTGGCGTCCCGGGCAAGGGCGAATAACAGGTCGTGAACCTTGACGTTGTTCACCACGACGCTATACGTTTCGGTCTTGGCGGTCGCTCTCGGGGGCGGCAATGAGACGCTTTGCTGAACCGGCGACGGAATCGTTCCCGGCGTGCTGACCACACTCTCGCGCTGCAGATGCCCGGCACCGGGCCCGTCGCTGAGGGTCGTCGGTGTGCAGGCGCCAAGGAGAAGCGCAAGAAGAAGGGCGCTGAGGATTTTCAGAGGCACGTTCGCGCTTGCTCCGGTGAAAATTCGACTCGATGATAGCACGATAACTCTCGCAGACAAGTGCATGAATTTATTATGTTAGGCTGTGTCTCTGTCCGCAAAAAGGGCTTGCTCAACGCAGTTTGCCGACTGAGCGAACATACGGTTTGCTCGACCCTCTGATCTCGCCAAGTGTGGCCAGGGCCGCATTCGCCTGGTCACGCGAAGGGTAGTCACCGTAAATGACGCCCAGTCGCTCCCTTCCTCGCAAATTCGAACGATAGACGCGAAGTTGCTGCAAATCCAGTGTAGAGGCGTTCCTGGCAAGGAAATCGCCCACCTCTTTCTCGCTGCTGGCGTCGGCTATGAGCAACTGAATGAAGAAATGGCTGTCCGGAGTCTTCTCAAGCCAGGCTTCGGTTGCGGCAGTTCGCTCGGCCAGCGTGAGGACGTTTTCTGTCTCGCCGGCACGGGGTTCTGACGACGGGGCTGTCGGAGCGGCGACAGTCGGCGACGCCTCCGGAGCCAACGCGGGGGGTAGCGCTTCCGGCGCGGGCAAAGCCAGTGCGGTCGCACTCGAAGGCAAAGCGGCGGATGCGTCCGATGCTGCCGGATGTGCCGCTGGCGTTGCTGCTGTCAGCGCTGCGGTGATCGGCTGCGCTGCGGCAATCGGCGTGGCAGCAGGGGTGCTGATTGAATGCTGTTGGCCGGCGAAGTAGGCCACGCTGCTGATCACAAAGACGCCCAGCGTAGCCGCGGCCCATCGCCTCCAGGCGCCGAAATGGTTGCCGATACGCTTGAACTCGGTATCGCGTATGGCCGCCTGCACCTGCCGCCTATCGACGAGGTGAACACCTTCCGAGAAAGCGGCGAGGAGCGCCTTGTCGGCGATGATGTTGATTCGCCGGGTGAGGCCTTCGGACGCCTTGCTGATCAACTGGAGCGCGGCCGTCGAGAAAAGGTCCGGGCCACGGTAGCCGGCAGCGCGTAGACGAAACATCAGATAGACCGAGACGTCGTCGCGGCGCAGCGGTTCGAGCCTGAAGTTGTGCGTGATGCGGTCGTTGAGTTGGCGCATGCTCGTCTGGCCCAGGCGGTCATCCAGTTCAGGTTGACCAAAGAGGACGATCTGGAGAAGTTTGTGCTGGTTCGATTCGAGGTTGGAGAGCAGCCGGATTTCTTCGAGCGCCTCCGGAGGCATGGCATGAGCTTCATCGATCAGGGCGACGACCTGCCGGCCGGCCGCGTAGATTTCCAGCAGACGTTCCTGCAAAGAGCGCAGCAACAGGTGGCTGCGCCCTTCCGTAAGGGGAATCCGGAGTTCCTCGGCGATGGCGAACAGAATCTCGTCACGCGACAGCATCGGGTTTGCCAGATAGATCGTCTCGACGTTGTCCGGCAGTTTCTCGAGCAGCATCCGGCAGAGCATCGTTTTGCCGCTGCCGACCTCGCCGCTGACCTTGACGATTCCTTCGTCATGGGCGATGGCGTAGATCAGCGCTTCGAGCGTGGCACCTCGCTTCGCACCGGCGAAGAAGAACTCGGTATGGGGCGTGATGCGAAAAGGCGGTTGGTGCAGGCCGAAATGCTCCAGATACATCAGGGCTCCCGCGCCGAAGATTCCATGCGATTGTAGAGTGTCGTGCGGTGGATGCCGAGTAGGCGTGCAGCCTGGCTGACATTGCCGTGCGCCAGCTTCAGCGCGGCCTCGATGTAGCCGCGCTCGGTGGCGTCGAGCAGACCATTGAGACTGAAGGGCTCGCGTTGTCGCAGGCGCTGGGTGGCGGTAGCGATAATCGCGTCCCCGGCTGTCTCGTCGATCCCGCTGGTCGCGCTCGCCGCGCTTGTCAGCGGTTCGTCCGGCAGATCAAGCTCGGCTTCCAGGGCGCTGGTATCGACCGTCTGCCCCGAGTGTTTGGTGGCCAGGCGGATGACGATGTTGCGTAACTCACGCACGTTGCCGGGGAACGTGTAATCGAGCCACAGTGCTTTCGCCTCGGCAGAGAGGCTGAACGGTAGTTGCTGCGTCTGCGCTGCGTAGAGTTGCCGGAAGTGCTCGAGAAAGAAAAGCTTGTCGTCACCCATCTCGCGCAAGGGCGGCGCAACGATCGAGCAGACCGACAGGCGATGGTAGAGGTCGGCGCGGAAGTTGCCCGACCGCACCTCCTTGCGCAGATCGCGGTTGGTCGCCGCGATGATGCGCGCCCGGCTGACGCGCTGCTGCGTTTCGCCTACCCGTTGATACTCGCCGTTCTCCAGCACCCGCAGCAGCTTCGCCTGCAGTTCGAGTGCCAGTTCGCCGATTTCGTCCAGGAACAGCGTACCGTCGGCAGCGTCTTCGAAGTAGCCGGCCTTGTTGGTGATGGCGCCGGTAAACGCACCTCTGGCGTAGCCAAACAGCGTTGCTTCGACCAGGTTCGGCGAGATGGCTGCACAGTTGAGCGCCAGAAAGGGCTTGTGGGTGCGCCGGGTATCGTAATGCAGACAACTGGACGCGATGATCTCCTTGCCGCTGCCTGACTCGCCCTCGATCAGGACTGGGAAAGGCAGGTCGGCATACTGACGAAGCTGTACCCGCAACTTCTGCATGGCCGGACTGTTACCGATCAGCGGTGACGGATCCTGGCCATGATGATCCCGTTGCTCGTCCAGCGCGCGAAAGGCCAGCGCGCGCTTGAGAACTTCCTGGAGGTCGCCTGGGTCACACGGTTTGGCCACGAAGTCAGCCGCACCGAGGGTGCGCGCACGGCGTGCATTGCCGTCCTCGCTCTGCCCGGAGAGGACGACGATGCGGATCCCGGGCGCGAACTTGAGCAGGTCCGAGATCAGCGCAAAACCCTCGTCCGGTCGGTGCGGCAAGGGCGGCAGTCCGAGGTCGACCAGTGCCAGTTCGGGTGCTCTGCGCAATTGTCGCAGCAGTTGCAGGCAGTGCGGCCGCGCGTGGCTGGTGACCACCTCGAACAGCGGGCTCATGGAATAGCTCAAGGTGTCGCAGATCAGCGCATCGTCATCAACGATGAGCAAGAGGGGCTTATCGGGCAGTGGGATTTCCGTCATGGAGAGGATGCAAGCGCGCGCCGTCGTTGCAGGATGGGTGACGGGTCATTATTTCACAATTGTATTCGCGCCAAGTAATTGGCACGGAACGCGTGGGAGCGTCCGGTATAATTCACCTTCTTTTTTTCTCAGGACGCCGTAGTGTCTGCCGATAATCTTGTCGAGATCAAGGATCTTGATTTTTCCTACGATGATCGACCGATCCTCAAGGGTATCAGCATGGAGATCCCGCGGGGGAAGGTCGTCGCCATCATGGGCGGGTCAGGTTGCGGCAAGACCACGCTGCTGCGGCTGATCGGCGGACAACTCAAGCCGAGCGGCGGAGATGTCCTGGTCGATGGCCTGTCGGTACCGCGTTTGCGCGCTGACCAACTCTACGCCTTGCGCCGACGCATGGGCATGCTGTTCCAGTTCGGCGCTTTGTTCACCGACATCTCGGTGTTCGACAACGTTGCCTATCAGATGCGGGAACATACCGATCTGCCGGACGAGCTGATCCGCAGCATGGTGTTGATGAAACTCAATGCCGTGGGCCTGCGTGGAGCGCATCAACTGATGCCGGCCGAGCTGTCTGGCGGGATGGCCAGACGGGTCGCTCTGGCGAGGGCCATTTCGCTCGACCCCATGCTGATCATGTATGATGAACCGTTTGCCGGTCTCGATCCGATCTCCCTGGGCGTCATCGGACAACTGATCCGCAAGCTGAATGATGCGCTGGGCGCCACGTCGATCATGGTCACCCACGACATTCAGGAATCCTTGCAGATCGTCGATTACATCTACTTCATGTCCGACGGAAAAGTCGTCGCGCTTGGCACGCCCGACGAGATCAGGGCGTCGCAGCACCCCTTTGTCCACCAGTTCGTTTTCGCTCAAGCTGACGGACCGGTGCCCTTCCACTATCCGGCAACTCCTCTCGCTGAGGAGCTTCTGGGGGAAAAAGCCATATGAGCAGTTCGAGGCAGGGCAGTCGTGGCACGTTGGTGTCGGTAATTTCCGCCCTCGGGCATCGCGTCAACGAGGCGCTGCAGCGGCTGGGTTTTGCGGCACGCTTCTTTGTCATGCTCTTGCTTTACTCCGGGCAGTCGTTCCGGCGTCTGCATCTGACGATTCGCGAGCTCTATTTTTCCGGTTTCCAGTCCTTGCTGATTATCATGGTTTCGGGACTGTTCATCGGCATGGTGCTGGGCATGCAGGGCTACGAGACGCTGCAGCGCTACGGTTCCGCCGAGGCGCTCGGGGTTCTGGTCGCGCTGTCGCTGGTGCGGGAACTGGGCCCGGTGGTCGCAGCCCTACTTTTTGCTTCACGGGCCGGTTCGTCGATCACCGCCGAGATTGGCCTGATGAAAGCGACCGAGCAACTCACCGCGATGGACATGATGGCCGTGAACCCGATTGCCCGTGTGGTGGCGCCGCGCTTCTGGGGCGGCGTCATCTCGATGCCCTTGCTGGCCGCGCTGTTTTCTGCCGCAGGGGTGTTTGGTGGCTACCTGATCGGAGTGGTTTTCATCGGTGTCGATGAAGGCGCGTTCTGGTCACAGATGCAGGCGTCGGTCGATTTTCGCTATGACATCTGGAGTGGCATCATCAAGAGTTTTGTCTTCGGCGTCGCCGTTTCGCTGATTGCCGTGTTCGAGGGTTACGATGCCGTACCGACGGCCGAAGGCG
The DNA here is from genome assembly GCF_032229525.1 of Accumulibacter sp. GTDB lineage: Bacteria > Pseudomonadota > Gammaproteobacteria > Burkholderiales > Rhodocyclaceae > Accumulibacter. The sequence goes on from NZ_JAVTWB010000049.1 coordinate 86,907, forward strand.
TTTCCAGTTCGATCAAGAGCACCGTCGTTCAGTCCGCGCTGGCAATCCTGGCGCTCGACTTTGTCTTAACCTCTTTCATGTTCCGGGAGGCTGCATGAGTCGCAAGCTGCTCGACCTGTGGGTCGGAATTTTTGTTGCCGTGGGGCTGGCTGGGATCCTGTTCCTGGCGCTGAAGGTCGGCAACCTGTCTGCTGGCAATTTTGCCGAAACGTACATGCTGACGGCCAAGTTTGCTAATATCGGCGGCCTGAAAGTCCGGGCTCCGGTCAAGAGCGCGGGTGTCGTGGTCGGGCGGGTGGTCGACATCCATTTCGACCCGAAAGCGTACGAGGCCGTGGTGACCTTCAGCATCAATGAGCGCTACCGCTTTCCAAAGGATACCTTTGCCTTGATTCTGACCGCCGGCTTGCTGGGCGAACAGTATGTCGGGCTTGATCCGGGCGGCGACGAGAAGATGCTGAATGCCAACGATGTGATCGCCAAGACACAATCGGCGGTGGTGCTGGAGAGCCTGATCAGTCAGTTCATGTTCAACAAAGCCTCTGAAGGTTCAAGCGAACAATAGAAGGAAAGGAAAACAGTGAAACCACACCTTTCAACGCGCCTGACTTCCTGGGCATGTGTCGCCACAGCTCTTGCGGCCAGCGGTTGCGCGACGACAGCGAGCGATCCGAAAGACCCCTTCGAGGGTTTCAACCGAGCGATGTTTTCCGTCAATGAAGGCCTTGACAAGGTGGTCATCAAACCCGTGGCACAGGGCTACGACGCGGTAGCGCCGATGCCTGTACAAGTCGCGGTTGGCAACTTCTTCGGCAACATCTGGGATTCGTGGACCGCGATCAACAACCTGTTGCAGGGCAAGGGTGGCGACGCACTCTCCGATGTCGGTCGGGTATTGATCAACAGCACCATCGGTATCGGTGGTGCCTTCGACGTGGCCAGTGAAGTGGGCTTGACCAAGCATTCGGAAGAGTTCGGCCAGACTCTCGGCAAGTGGGGCGTCCCTGATGGCCCCTACTTCTACTGGCCAATCATCGGGCCGCGTACCACCCGTGACACCTTCGGCTGGATGGTCGACACGACCTACGACCCGGTCTGGCATGTGGACAATGTGCCGTTGCGTAACAGCCTGGTGGCGGTCCGCTACACCGACCTGCGCGCCAGCGCCTTGTCGTCCGACAAGGTGATCGAAGAGGCGGCGTTCGACAAGTACATCTATATCAGGGATGCGTACCTGCAGCATCGCCGCAGCGAGATTTACGACGGTGACCCACCACGCATGCCGCTTGACTATTAGCAGCTTACCCAGGCGGGCGCACGCAATGCGGCGCCAAGCTGAATCCATTCTTGCACGGAAATGTTTATGAGATATCTACTGCCATTGTTGTTCGCTCTGTTCTTGCTGGCTGGCTCCGCCGTTGCGCAGGAGCGTTCGCCTGATGCCCTGGTCCAGCACGTCACCGACGACGTATTGACCATCGTTCGCCAGGACAAAGACATCCAGAGTGGCGACACGACGAAGGCCATCGCGCTGGTCGAGACCAAGGTGCTGCCGTATTTCGATTTTCATCGGATGACCGCGCTGGCCGTCGGACGCAACTGGAACAAGGCGACTCCGGAGCAGAAGAAGCAGCTGTCGGAAGAATTCAAGAAGCTGTTGCTACGCACCTACTCCAACGCGCTGACCTCGTACAAGGACCAGACCGTCGCCTACAAGCCAAGCAAGCCGGTGGCGGGTGAGACTGACGTGGTGGTCAAGACTGAAGTCATCCAGCCCGGGAACAAGCCGGTTCAGCTCAATTACGCGTTGGAAAAGCAGGGCAGCGGATGGAAGGTGTACGATGTCATGGTTGCCGGCGTCAGCCTGGTGACCAACTACCGGGGCACCTTCTCGGAAGAAGTCCGTAACAACGGTATCGACGGCCTGATCAAGATGCTGACCGATAGAAACAAGCAACTCGAAGCTGGCAAGAAGTGATCGAGGAAGCGGAAGGCGGGCTGCGGGTCACGGCGCCGATGGTTATTGCCAACGCCCGCGCCCTGCTTGAAGCCGGCCATCGCCTCCTGCGTTCGGGCCAGCAGTCGGGCGAGACGCTACTCGACCTCGCGGGCGTCGACGAAGTTGATTCGTCGGCCCTGAGCGTTATTTTTGCCTGGCAACAGAGGGGTGGTGAGCGCGGCGTCACTTTGCGCATTGCCAATCCACCGGCAAGCATGATCAGCCTGGCAGCGCTCTACGGCGTATCCGAACTGCTCCCGCTCGCCTGACCGGGCGGCGCAGCGGTGTTTTCAGTGCCGATGCCATGAGCGTCGCTGTTTCCATTGAACAGGTCGAAAAGCGCTTCGGGTCGCTACGAGCGCTAGCTGGCGTTTCGCTGCAGATTGACGAAGGCGAGTTCTTCGGGCTACTTGGCCCCAATGGGGCGGGCAAGACGACCTTGATCTCGTGCCTGGCCGGTCTCCTTCGACCGGACGCCGGAAAACTCACCGTGATGGGCTACGACGTGCTCGGCGACTACCGCAAAGCACGTTGCCGGCTTGGCGTGGTGCCCCAGGAACTGGTGTTCGACCCCTTCTTTTCGGTACGCGAGACCCTGCGTATCCAGTCGGGCTATTTCGGAATCCGCAACAACGATGACTGGATTGACGAGATTCTCGCCAACCTCGATCTGACCGCCAAGGCCGACATCAACATGCGGCGCCTGTCGGGTGGGATGAAGCGACGTGTTCTCGTCGCCCAGGCCCTGGTGCACAAGCCGCCGGTGATCGTCCTCGACGAACCAACCGCCGGGGTCGACGTCGAGTTGCGTCAGGGCCTGTGGCATTTTGTTCGGCGCCTCAATCGGGATGGGCACACAATTGTCTTGACGACGCATTACCTTGAGGAGGCTGAAGCCCTGTGCGGGCGCATCGCGATGCTCAAACAGGGTAGCGTGGTGGCATTGGATTCGACCCGCAACCTGCTGGCGCGCTTCTCTGGCCAGACCCTCAACCTTCGCCTGGCGGGACCGCAGCCTCTACCACTATCATTGCTGGCGCGCGCGATCGAGAGTGACGGGACGTGGAGTTTCCACCTCGCCGGTCTCGATGAATTGGAGCCTCTGCTGGCGGCACTGCGTGAGGCAGGCTGTGCCATCGAGGACTTGCGTCTGACACAACCCGACCTCGAGGATGTCTTTCTCGGCGTGATGCAGAGCGCGGATAGCGCAAGGCAAGCCGCGTCATGATGAATGGCTTCCGGACCCTGCTCTACAAGGAACTGCTACGCTTCTGGAAGGTCAGCTTTCAGACGGTCGGAGCGCCGGTGCTGACCGCGCTGCTTTACCTGATGATTTTCTCGCACGTCCTCGAGGCGCATGTGCGGGTTCACGGCGTCCCCTACGGCGCTTTTCTGATTCCCGGGCTGGTGATGATGTCGGCGCTGCAGAATGCCTTTGCCAATAGTTCGTCGAGCCTGATTCAGGCGAAGGTGACGGGCAGCATTGTATTCGTTCTCCTGCCGCCAATTTCTTACGTCGAATTCTTTCTCGCCTATGTTGTGGCCGCCATGCTGCGTGGCCTGATGGTGGGCGTCGGGGTGCTGCTGGTGACCGCCTGGTTTGCGACGCTCTCTTTTGCCGCGCCGTTGTGGATTCTGATTTTCATTGTGTTCGGTGGCGGGATCATGGGGGCTCTGGGCATGATCGCTGGCATCTGGGCGGACAAATTCGACCAGTTGGCGGGCTTTCAGAACTTCCTGATCATGCCGCTGACCATGCTTTCCGGAGTCTTCTACTCGATTCATTCGCTGCCGGAGTTCTGGCAGCGCGTATCGCGCTTCAATCCCGTGTTCTATATGATTGACGGCTTTCGCTTCGGTTTTTTCGGTGTTTCCGACGTGGCACCGGGAGTCAGTCTGGCGGTCGTCGCCACAAGTTTCCTGCTGGTGTCGGCGGCTACGCTGGCACTCCTCGGCAGCGGTTACAAATTGAGGTCATGAGTCATGATGCACCCTGAACAAGTTCGTAGCATCCTCGCCGACGGAATGTCGTGCGAACATCTGGACGTCGCTGGTGATGGGCAGCATTTCGAGGCCCTGATCGTCAGCGCCGAGTTCGTCGGCAAGAGCCGCGTCCAGCGGCAGCAACGGGTGAACGAAGTGCTGCGTGCGCATTTCGACAGCGGTGAACTCCATGCCCTGTCGATGAAGACCCAGACCCCTGAGGAATGGGCCAAGACCCGTGGATAAGCTGCTGATCCAGGGTGGCACGCGGCTCTCGGGCGAGATAGCGATTTCGGGCGCCAAGAATGCGGCGCTGCCGATTCTCTGTGCCAGCCTGCTATCCTCCGAGCCGCTCCACCTGACCAACGTGCCGCGGCTCAAGGATATCTCGACGATGCTGCGCCTGATCGCGCAGATGGGCGTCGATGTCGCCGACGAGGGTGTCGATGGGCTGGTCCTGAACAGCAAGGGTCTCGACAACCCACTCGCCCCGTACGACATGGTCAAGACCATGCGGGCAGCGATTCTCGTCCTCGGTCCTCTGCTGGCGCGTCATGGTGAGGCGCGGGTGTCGTTGCCGGGTGGCTGCGCGATTGGTGCGCGGCCGGTCGAACAGCACATCAAGGGACTGCAGGCCATGGGCGCCGAGATTCATGTCGAACACGGCTATATCCATGCTCGGGCAGTTGGCAAAGGCGGGCTGAAAGGCGCGCGTATCGTTACCGATATGGTTACCGTGACCGGTACCGAGAACCTGATGATGGCGGCGGTGCTGGCCAGGGGCGAGACGATTGTCGAGAATGCGGCGCGAGAGCCCGAGGTGGTCGATCTGGCCAACTGTCTCGTTTCGATGGGGGCGCAGATCGCTGGCGCGGGGACCGACAGGATTCGTATCCAGGGTGTCGAGCGCCTGCACGGGGCGACGCATGCGATCATGGCCGACCGCATCGAGACGGGTACCTATCTTTGCGCTGCTGCGGCGACCGGGGGCAGCATTCGCCTGACGAACACTTCGGCGGCCTATCTCGACGCGGTGGTCGACAAGTTGTTCGACGCCGGTTGCGAGGTGGTCACCGAGCGTGCGGCGATCACCCTGCAGGCACCGCCGAGACTGAAGGCGGTCAGTATCCGCACCTCCCCCTATCCGGCTTTTCCGACCGACATGCAGGCCCAGTTCATGGCCATCAACTGTGTCGCCGAGGGATCGGCCGTGATTCGCGAGACGATTTTCGAAAATCGTTTCATGCACGCGGTCGAACTGATCCGCCTGGGGGCAGACATCAAGATCGACGCCAGCAACGCCATGGTCACCGGCGTCGAGCATCTCGATGGCGCGACGGTAATGGCGACCGACCTGCGCGCTTCCGCCAGCCTGGTCATCGCCGGCCTGGTGGCGCAGGGCGAGACGCTGATCGAACGCATCTATCACCTCGACCGCGGTTACGAACGAATGGAAGAGAAGCTCGGCCAACTCGGGGCACGCGTCAGCCGGGTCCGCTGAACCAGCGCCGATCGGCCAGCGATCTGCGTCACCCGCCTAGCGGGCTCGGCCGGAATTGTCGCCAGGCCGGTGCGCAAACCTGAGCGCTCGCCAAGCCGCTCGGGTGCTTTGTCACTGCTTGAACGCCAGCGATACCTTGATACCCAGGTCGAAGCAACGTGGGGTGGTGTCGACTACCGGCTTGGGGAGAGCCCCTCGATCACTTGGAGATCGTTGTCCTGTGCGAAGTTAAGGACAAATCGATAGGCCATCGGCTCCACTTCGTACAGGCGGCCGTCCACGAAAACGGCTTTTTCACCTTTGTGGTTCCGTGGCCCGACGTAGGGCGAATACCTCATTCTCTTTTCGGCGCCAAAAGCCGACAGAACCCCGCAGAGTCGCTCGGCCCAGTCGCTGGGGCGGAACTTCTTGCCTGCAGTGGTCAGGCCGATAATGATAAAAGAGGAGTGCGACGAAGTAGTCATATCTCGGTGGTGCCGTAACGGGTTAGTCGCCTAATGTCCGCGGGCAAGGGCCTTGAGCGCCAGCGAACTAAGTCGACAGCGTGATTTTAGCAGAAAGGCCATTGATAGAGCGGGCCCCGTAAATTCGGACAGCTGGACAAGTGATAGCCTCGCCCCGAATCAGGGCCGCGCAAGCGGCCCCTACCAGGAGCAAGAGCATGACGAGAAGGACAACACGGAACCACTCAGCGACATTCAAAGCGCCAGTGGCACTTGCCGCGCTGAAGGGTGACAAGACGCTGGTCGAGTTGGCGCAGCAGTATGACGTTCGCCCCAATCAGATCACCGACCATCCGCAGCCTTGCGCGCTTCATCGAACAGGCGCTGGCGTTCTGTCTTCGCCTCTTCGGTCGCCTTGGTCAACAGGGCTGCGCGCTGCTGGTCGAACTGGTCGTTCTTGTGCAGGAACTCATCGCGCTCATTTTTTGCCTCGGTTTTTTTCGCAGCGGCATCGGCGAGTTTGGCGGCGATCCGCTTCTCGCGGGCATCAATGGCGTGAAGAATCGGCTGGTAAAGAAAGCGCTTCATCAACCACACCAGGATGAGGAAGTTGAGCGCTTGTGCGCCGACGGTGAACCAGTCGTTCAGCAGGGCTTATCTTTCCGCGCGCTGGGCGATGACGTGATTCCAGAACGGGTTGGCGAAAATCAGGATCATCGAGACCACGAAGCGCCAGGGTGTGCGAGATTTCACTGCTGATGTTGAACGGCAGCATGATCATCGTTGGCTCGATGTACGACTTGAAGCAGCCGCCCATGCCCTGGTCTTCGATGCCGAACAGCTGTATCGCCACCAGCACGCACAGGGCCAGCGCCGCCGTGGTCGACAGCGAACCGGTCGGCGGCTCATAGCGGGGAATGACAGTGCACAGCGCAGCGCTGGCGACAAACAGGCACAAGGTGCCGAGAAAGGGGAGAAAGTTCCGCGCATGGGACAGGCCCACATCTTCAATCTGTTGTTCGATGCCGGTGACGACGATTTCAAGCAAATTCTGCCAGCGCTAGCGTTTCGGCGCGGTGTAAAGTTTGCGTGTGATCAGCAGGGAGCCGACGGTCAGCAGCAGCATCAGCCCCCAGGTGAACACGATCGTGCCATTCAGCATTCAGAAAAGGGACGTTGCGATACGTTTAGTCGCGCCCGTTTGCCACATCCTATTTCTTGTCGCCTTTGGCCGCATCCTGGATGGCTTCACCGGCTTTCTCGACCTGCTGTCCCGCCTTCTCGACCACCTTGTCGATTTCCTTTCCTGCGTGCTCCGCCGGGCCTTCGCCTTCGTGCTTCTGGCAAGCGGATAGCGCCAATAGCAGGGCGCTGACGAGCAAAACTGTGCTGATTGATCCACCGTGTTTCATCTCTGATACCTCCTGGTAATTCGATTGTCCCGCTGTCGGAGTGAGCATGATGGTCGCCTTGACTGCGGGATCCGGGTAACGCGCCGGCGTCGGGCACCTGCCAGGGGCAAGGCGCGTCACTTCTTCTTGCCGACGTCGTGGCCGATCACGCCGCCGACAGGGGCGCCGCCGACGGTTCCGACGCTGCTGCCGTCGGGAAGAGTGGCTACGCCGAGGGCGTCGGCGCCGGCGTCGATGCTGGTACTTTTGTCCTGCGCCGACATCTCCGCACAAGCACCGAGGCCAAACAGAACAGCTGCGGCGAGCGCGCTGAACGCAAATCTGCGAATCGTTTTCATCGGCTTACCTCTTGGTAAAAGATGGTGTTTCTGGCGCGTCTTGCCTGGTTCGCTACGCCACGCTACGGCTTACGACGTGCCCAACAAGCAGTTGGTTTCGCCACGGCGCAGTCGCTGCACAGTTGCCGGCCCGGATCACTTCAGGCTAGGCAGAACCGCTTTGGCGGTCTGTCTGCCAGCGAACATAGGCGCCCAATTCAGGGGGGGCTGGCTCGTGCAACGCCGCACAGGAAGTGAGGCGATTGGCCAGGCAAGCAATTAGCCAGCGAATTCAGAACGTGCTCGGTACGCTGGCCTGCATGGCAGTTCGGCGGCAGCCATAACCGCTCAGGCGAGTTCGTTGATCGCACTCTGAATGGCGTCGTCCACCAGTTGCCGATCAGCGGGGCCGTCGCCGAGGATGGTTTCCCAGTGCAAGCGCACATAGCTCGAACGGCGGCGGCTCTTCAGCACCAGGGTCTGCTGTCCGCGGGCCTCGCCGACGGCGAAGTCGGTGGCGTAGCCGAGCAGCTCGGGCACGCCGTTGTTCCCCATTCCGGCCTGGACGGCAGCGATGATCGCCGCCACGCGGCGATGAAACTCCAGAGCCACTTGGGTCGTGAATTGCGGGTTGTCCATGTGCGTTCCGGTGACTGTTTGCAATTGAAAACAAGCGGCGGCGGTGGCACGGGTGAGGCCTATCCTCCGCTCCTCGCCATGAGCTTGCAGAGGCTGCGCCGAACGCCCGGGGGCGTCTGTGCGCTGCTGCACATAGCCAATACGGCGGCGTGTATAGTCAACACCCCTCGAATCTTCAATCCCACGGCGTCGGCAACGTCGTCCGACCGCTGCTGATGCCTGGGTGAACCGCCATGCCGCCACTCCCCCGTGTCCCCGCCACGCATGACCCGCGCCAGAACCACCTGCTCGCCGCCCTGCCGGCGGACGAGTTCGCGCGCCTCCTGCCCAGTCTGGAGCTGGTGCCGATGCCGCTCGCCGAGGCGCTCTATGAGTCTGGCATTCAGATGCGCCATGTCTATTTCCCGACCACCTCGATCGTCTCCCTGCTCTATGTCATGGAGGACGGCTCGTCGGCTGAGATCGCCGTCGTCGGCAACGAGGGGGTCGTCGGTGTGTCGCTGTTCATGGGCGGCGAAAGCACGTCGAGCCGAGCGGTGGTGCAAAGCGCCGGACACGCCTATCGCTTGAAGGACCAGCTGCTGAAGGATGAGTTCTATCGCGCCGGCCCGATGCAACGTCTGTTGCTGCGCTACACCCAGGCGCTGCTGACGCAGATGGCGCAGACGGCGGTGTGCAACCGCCATCATTCGCTCGACCAGCAGCTGTGCCGCTGGCTGCTGCTTTCCCTCGACCGCCTGCTCTCGAACGAACTGGTGATGACGCAGGAACTGATCGCCAACATGCTCGGCGTACGCCGCGAGGGTGTTACCGAGGCCGCCGGCAACTTGCAGCGCGCCGGCTTGATCGAGTATCAGCGCGGGCACATCACCGTACTCGACCGGGCGGGTCTGGAGGCGCGCTGCTGCGAGTGTTACGCGGTCGTCAGGAAGGAGTTCGAGCGCCTGCTGCCGGAGGCGATCACCCGCTAAGCCGACGGATCGGCTGCCACCGCAATCGCTCCCGGGGTGTCGCATGCGCCGCGTGGCGGCGCGGTTATGTGCGCTACCGCCCAGACAGTCGCCAGCTTTTCATCCACGCTCTGCGCCATGACCTGTTCACGCGGGCGACGCGATTGGCTCGTGTCCCGTATCCGGCAACGGGATAGCAGCACCACTTCTCCGCTTGCCGGTTTCTTCTTTGCATCCGGAAGGGCGTCGTGCCAATTGCCAAGTCTGCCGCTGGCCCGAATCGGCTGATCGAAGGCCTGCCGCGCAAAGAGCGTCGGCGTCTTCTGGCGGCCTGCGAGTCCGTCGAACTGACGTTTGCCGAGGTCCTGGCCAAACCCGGCGAGCGTATTCAGCACGTCTTCTTTCCCACCACCAGCTACATATCCCTGCTGGCGCCGATCGACGATTGTGCCAGCCTGGAGGTGGGTCTGGTCGGCGACGAAGGCATGCTCGGGATCTCGCTTATCCTCGGGGTCGATGTTTCGCCGCTCAGCGCCCTGGTCCAGGGCGGTGGCCTTGCACTGCGAATGGACGCGGCGCCGTTTCGCCGCGAACTCGAACTCAGTCCGGCGCTGCACAGGCTGCTCAAGCGTTACCTCCACGTGGTGATGGGGCAACTGGCGCAGTCAACCGCGTGCACCCGCTTTCATGTCGTCGAAGAGCGTCTCGCCCGTTGCCTCTTGATGACGCAGGACCGGGCGCACTCGGGCGCATTTCATGGCACACACGAATTCCTGGCCTCCCTGCTGGGCGTGCGTCGGGTAGGTGTGACCAAGGCGGCCACTTCACTGCAAAAGCGCAAGCTGATCAGCTACAGTCGCGGGAATATCACGATTCTCGACCGCGGCGGCCTGGAAGCCGCTTCCTGCGGCTGCTACCAGGCCGACAACGCCACTTACGCCCGAGCGCTGGG
>NZ_JAVTWB010000050.1:0-2960 GCF_032229525.1 Accumulibacter sp.
CTCGTAATGGCGGCTATTGTTGCGGTGACCACCACCGCAGCGGCTGACAACGCGTGTGCGGCGATCATCTTAGCCAGTCCGCCGATCGCTTGCCCCGTGCTGACGGGTTGGTGGCGAATTTCGGCGTACCAGTCCGCGGCATCGGCGTGCCGCCGACCGCAACCCGCCCGATGGATTTATCATGCTTAATGGCGGCTTACTGATCAGGTGCAACGATGAACGACACTATCGACCGCTGGCAGGCCGCTGACGGCACTTGGCTCGACATGCGGCAAATGCGGCTGGATGACGAGGCACGCGTCAAGCAGGCCTTGAATACGCTGTCGGCCAACGCCAGGCGCAACCGCTTTTTTGGCTCGATCGCCGAGTTTTCGGACGACGCCGTACACCGCCTGGTCGCCATCGACCCGCACAAGGAGTACCTGCTGGTCGTCGTCCGGCGCGAGGACGAGGTCGAGGTTCCGATCGCCGGCGGTCGCTTCGTCGAAGACGATGAGCAAGCGGAGTGCAGTTTTTCGCTGCTCATCGGTGACGCCTGGCAAGGCCAGGGTATCGGCCGGCGGCTCTTGAAGGCACTTCTTCGCGAGGCGTCGCTGCGCGGTCTGCGGACGATGCGTGGCGACGTCCTCGCCGACAACCGACCGATGTTGCAGCTGGCGCGTTCGCTACACTTTGCGCTGGTCGACGGCGAGCAGGGCGACGGCGTAGTGCAGCTCGTTCGCGAGCTTCCGGGCGCGGCGTCTACCCGCTGGCGAAGCGTCGTTCGCAAAGTCTTGCGGAAATAACAGCCGGGAGGACATGGGAAAAACGGCGTATTCATCCTGGAAGGCAGAATTGGCCGCTGCTTTGTGCAGCAAGATCGCCGGCCCGCCCGCGTCGCCGGCCGCCATCGATGCCCGGCCGGGTGATCTGAAAACCAGGCACGGAGCATCCCTCCGCAACAAGCAGAAAGAGGTTCCAGGCCGCAAGAGGGTATCGACTCCGAATCAATGATCTCAGTAACCACAGGCGACCCGACCATGAGCGAAAAAGTCTGGCTTGACAGCTATCCGGCAAATATTCCCGCAGAAATCGACAGCTCCCCTTTTTCATCGTTACCCGAACTGATCGATAACACGGTTCGCAAGTTCACCGACAAGCCGGCCTTCAGCAACCTCGGCCAGACACTGAGCTTCGGCGAAGTGGATCGCCTGTCGCGCGATTTTGCTGCGTTTCTGCAAGGACTCCCCGGTGCCTCGCAAGGCGATCGCGTCGCCATCATGTTGCCCAACCTTCTGCAATATCCGGTTGCGCTTTTCGGCATTCTTCGCGCCGGCATGACCGTGGTCAACGTCAATCCGCTGTACACCGCACGCGAACTACAAGTCCAGTTGAAGGATTCAGGCGCCAAAACGATTGTCGTCGTCGAGAATTTTGCACGGACGCTGCAGGAAGCCCTGCCCGGCCTGGCGATCGAGTACGTGATCACGACGCAGATCGGCGATCTGTTGCCGGCGCCAAAACGCTGGGTCGTTAACTTCGTTATCAAATATGTGAAGAAAATGGTGCCCAACTGGCGGATCGACAAGGCCTGTTCCTTCAACCAGGCGCTGGCCGATGGGGCCAGGTCGACATTTGTGCCGGTGAAGATCGGACCGGAGGACCTCGCCTTTCTGCAATACACCGGCGGCACCACCGGCATCGCCAAGGGGGCAATGCTCACCCACGGCAACCTGCTGGCCAATCTGGAGCAGGTCAGCCTGTGGATCTCGGCGAGCTTCAAGGAAGGCCGCGAGATTGCCATTGCCCCCTTGCCGATGTACCACATCTTCTGTCTCACCTCGACGCTGGGTTTCATGAAGTGGGGAAGCCTGATCGTCTTGATCACCAATCCGCGTGATCTCCCTGGCCTGGTCAAGGAACTCGGTCGATGGAAGTTCAGCGTCCTGACCGGCGTCAATACGCTGTTCAATGCGCTACTGAATACCCCCGGCTTCGACAAGCTCGATTTTTCCGCGCTGAAAGTGGTGGTCGGTGGCGGCGCAGCGGTGCAGGAAAGCGTCGCCAAGCGTTGGCAAGAAGTGACCGGCACCCACCTTACCGAAGCCTATGGCCTGACGGAAACCTCACCGGGTGTTTGCTGCACTCCGCTTGGCGACCCCTGGAATGGCAGCATTGGCCTGCCGGTCACTTCGACCGAAGTGAGCATCCGCGACGAAGACTTCAAGAGGTTGCCGCTGTGGAATGGCGAAGGTGATATCGCTCGACACACCGGCGAAATCTGTGTTCGCGGCCCGCAAGTGATGCGCGGCTACTGGAACAAGCCGGAGGAGACGGCGAAGGTCATCCAGGACGGCTGGCTGAAGACGGGTGATGTGGGCCACATGAACGCGCGCGGCTACATCACCCTCACCGACCGCAAGAAAGACATGATTCTGGTGTCCGGCTTCAACGTCTATCCCAACGAGATCGAGAACATCGTGGCGATGCATCCGGGCGTCGAGGAATGCGCCGTCATCGGCGTGCCCGATGAAAAGTCCGGCGAGGCGGTCAAGCTGGTCATCGTCAGGAAAGACCGCAAGCTGAGCAAAGACGACGTCGTCAACTATTGCAACACGCAATTGACCGGTTACAAGCGCCCGCGCCATGTCGAGTTCCGCGACAGCTTGCCGAAGACACCCATCGGCAAGATCCTGCGTCGTGAATTGAGGGACGCACCGGCTGGCTAGTCAGGAAATTTCATCAGCAAGCGACTGTCGCGAAGTACCTCCGTCGGCCGGCCGGTCCCGGCGATTGCGCGGCACCCAGTCACCGACGAATAGCCGCATCAGGGGAGCAACACAGCCGCCGGCAGCGTGGGCAGCCCACCGCGATCTCCCGATTTTTGGGTGGCTCAGCGGCTGGCAGGGGAAGCACGCACGAGCTGCCAAGCTCTGCTCGTACAATTGCCGCAATGCCTCAAAGGAACGGCCCCCGGCCAC
>NZ_JAVTWB010000051.1:0-2959 GCF_032229525.1 Accumulibacter sp.
GCTGGAGGTGATGTCGCCGGCACTGCCGCGCTCAATCTGGGTGGTAGTGCGCCGCTCGGGTAGCGCGACGATCTCGACACGCTGTACCATGGGTTCCTGCGGCGGGGCGTCTTCGATTGCGCGCTGCTCAAGCGTCGCCAGGCCGACAAAGGGGCGCGAGCGTTCAAGCGCAGCGGTCAGCACCTCGAGCAGCTCATCAGCCGCGGCGAAGTCGCGGGCGTGAAAGGCACGATTCAACGCCAGGCTGAACTCGATGCGGTCGGTGAGGATTTCGGCCAATCCGGTGTACTGGACGCCATTGCGCGCGCTTCCGGCGATCAGTGCCAGGCCGGCCGATACGCAACCGCTCAGCATTTCGCCAGCCGGGTCTATGCCACGCAGGTCTTCAGAGGCGCGCCGGAACAGTCCGCGCAAATCACCGTCAACGGCGTTGAATCGGTCGATCGTACGCTGACAGAAGGTGTCGGTCGTGGTCATTGTGTCCTCGGATAAGGGGTGAGCCGTGCAACGACCAGAAAGGTTGTCGCGTCCGGTGGCTCGGGTGGGCCGTTTCCGGCCCCCGGTGTCGGTACATTTGCCACGAGCTGCGGGCGGCTATGTTACGACTCACTCGCCACCCGCATGGACTAACCGTTACGCGCCTGCATTCTTGAACAAGCCGCGATGATCGAGCACACCGCAGCCGAAATCCAGACGGGCTTTGAATTCTGTACCGTCGACCTCGAAGCCCTCGCGGACCTCTATCGTCGGGCCGTTGTAGCCTTCCAGGTAGGCATATTCAATGGTGTCGATCAGCTCGGGTCGGGCTGCCAGATACCAGGCGGTTGCGCTGCTGGCGTCGAGACGCGGGTCGACAACCAGCTCCAACTTGCCACTGAACGGGTTAACATCGGTCGATACCGTCGGTGACAGAGTCGCCAGGAACTGCTCGGCGACCGTTTCCAGCGCGGCCGGAACAATCAGAAATGCCGGGCTGCAATCAATCGCGGTCGTCCCGTCAAGGCCGGTCTGCAGGCGCATGGCCTTGCGGGCGAGCCCCAGCGACGTTACAGAGATTGCCGCAGCGCTCCCGGCAAGGTTTCCGTGGTTGGCATGGAACAACGCAACGCCATCGGCCATGGTCGGGTTGCTGGTCAGGAGGGTGGCGAGCTGTTGCGCTTCGCGCTCGGCGGCGGCAATGCCGAATTTTGCTATCAGGTTGCCGAATGCTCCCAAATCGTCATTGATCAGCGCCTGGCGGGTGATGGCGAAGATTCGACCAAAGGTGTACAGGCTGTAGCTTTCCTTGGACTCGATTGGCGAGCCGTAGGTGTATTCGCCGTGTTCGTTCACCTTGTTCAGGGCCGGTGCCTCGCCAAGTTTCAGGACCTGCTTGGCGCGAAAATCGGCAATTGTCGATTGCCGGCAAATCCGCTTCAAGCCACCGCCATATGACTGATATGCCGCTTGCAGTGTGCGGTTGCCGGAATTCGCCAACAGGTTGGGGAAGTCGCTGGTCGTCGTCATGGCGCGGCCGATGACCTCGCCGGCGCTCAGGCGGTTGGTGCGAATGCCGCGCGCCTCGAGAAGATCGCGCGCCATGTCGACAGGTTTCTTGTTGACGTATTCGCGGGCGGCCTCTGACGGCGCCGGACCGCCCCAACGCGCAGCCAGGGCTTCAGCCATCAGGGCGGCGCGGGTCGGGGTATGGCTGAAGCTGCGGTCGTGCATGGGTGGCATGATCGCGAAGTCTGCTTCCTGAATTTCGGCTTTCTTGCGCTGAACGGCCTGCCCGACCTCCTGTTCGTTCATCCCGCTGGCGAGACAATCCAGGGTCATGCGTTCGGTGGTCTGGTCGTCGAAGCGGCCCAGTTGGACGATACTGCGAACGGCTTGGTGATTTAGTTGCATGTCAGGTTGCTCCTTGGGGATGTTTTCAGAATTTGGTGCTGAACGGCCGATGCCGGCCGACGGGTCGGCGCCGATGGTGACCACAGACACCTCCAGCGGCTGCCAGCGGGTGGCCAGCCACGCGGCGCCGGCTGGGTCGAGCGCCATATCCTCGATCTTGTAGCCGATGGACAGGTCGGTCAGGATGCCTGCCTCCACGTCGCGCCAAACCTCATTGGCTTGGGTGTTTTCGCTGAAGCGCAGCAAGCCGCGCAACTTGTTCTTGTCGAGGCGGATATCTTCGACGCGGCCGACGATCTGGTCGCGCTTGTGCGAAAAGAGCAGCGGCAGGCCGTTGACAGCACGGGTCATGTCGACCGCTTCCTTCGTGTGTAGCAGTACCTCGTCGCCAAAATCGCGGGCAACTGGCAGTTCGGAGGAAAGCGTTGCGGCGACGGTGCGGGTGGACGCGTTGATCGCGGCGCGATCAAAATGCAGGGCGCGGGTCAGGGTTTTCATAGCATACCCTGCTGGCTTAGCTGGCCATGCGCCGCATAGATCAGCGCTGCGGCGAGGCGCAAGGCGTCGCCAGGGGTCAGGGTGGCGCGGGTGGTGACGCTGCCTTTATCGCGGCCGGCGTTCTCGATTGTGATGGTCAAATCGTCGAACACGTCGATGCGCTCAACGCCTCGGAAGCTCTCCGCCTGACGCAAGCTTCTAAAAATGGGGTCTTTCATTTGATTCCCTGAAAGGAGGATTCAGGGGTCAGTGTCCGCGAACCCTATCCGCGCCGTCCCGCCAAAATGCGCGAAAATTGGTCATGCGATTCTGGAAGATCAGCCAGCCGTGCCGCTTGCCACAGGTGGCGCTCGGCCTCGGTGGCGTGGCTCGGCGCCTCGGCCAGATGCTGCCAGGCGGCCGCCTTGCGCTCCAGGTAGGCAAGGGCCGCCAGGTGCAGCGTGCAGGCGCGCTGATCAGCCCGGATCAGGCACAAGTCGCGGAGCGCAACGGCATTGCGGCGCGGGGTACCGCGCAAGCGAAGCGCGGACTGCAGGGGCCGCTCGTCGCCGTCTCTCAGCCACTTGATGAA
>NZ_JAVTWB010000052.1:0-11446 GCF_032229525.1 Accumulibacter sp.
GACGTGTGGCGGCTTCCGCTGCCCTTGCATCAACGGCCGCTGATCTTGGCACGCTGTCAGGATCGACGGCGTTTGGTAGTATCCCGCTTCTCGGGCCAGGGATCGCCATGAACGCAAAAACCGCATTGAAAGGACTTGCTGTTGCCGCGCGGGTATTTGTTCGACGACTCGCTTTCGGCGCCGCCGTTACTTTGTCCAGCGGCCTTGTAAGCGCGGCGACGATCCATGAATGCCGGGCTTACAACGGTGTTTCGTTCTTTTCCAGCGACTCCTGTTCGGGACACAACGCGATTGGCGTGATGAACCACAACGTGCCGGACGGGATGCCCGTCGAGCAGCAGGTGAAGATGATAGAAGCGGCCTCGAGCAGAAAGGCCGCGAGTTCACAAGCGGAGGATTCCAACCGCAACCGTCTCGGGCAATGTGAGCAACTTGACCGCGAGCTGACCGCGCTGCGTGCCAAGTACACCAGTTGGCAGCACGTGCCCATTGATGAGGTCAACGCTGACCAGGCGCGAGAGCGTGATCTGAAATCCGAGCGCTCCCGGCTCCGATGCTACTCGCGATAGCGAGAGTAACGCCCGGGGCGAACGCTACCGAGCCGCCGCACGCAGGCGTTCCGTAGGGGGCGCCGGCGGAACCAAGCAGTTGGGCCAGTCTTCGGATTGGCCTTCTTGTTTTCCGTCGATTCTTCGCTCGCCGTCGACTCTTGCCGGTTCCCTTTCCTGCTGTTCGCACGCCTATAATCGAAGTGCTGTGCGATTCTCGGGAGAACATCATGGGTGACAGGGACGATTCGCTGATCAAGCTGCAGGACTTGGCCAGCTTTATGGAAGAGGGCAGCTTCGACGACAACGTGAAGAAACTCGCAGCGATGTCGGCAAAAGTCCTCCATGCCGAGAACTGCTCGCTGATGTTGCTGACCGATGACGAGATGGAGAACCTCTGCCTGCGGGTCTGTGCCGCCTTTGGGCCGCTTCCGGCAGCAGCCTACAAGGAAGCCATTCATGCCGGTGAAGGCATTGCCGGAAGGGTGATTGCTACCGGCAAGGCCTTGCTGATCGAGGACATCGATCAATCTGAATTCGCGCAGTGGGCGCGGCGAAGTGATGATCCGCGCAAGAGCCTGATTTCCTCGCCGATCTCCATCAACGGCCGCATCATTGGTGTGGTCAACATCAGTGGCCACCTCGACGGACGTCCCTTCAACAGGAATGACCTGAACCTGCTCGACTTGGTCGCGCTGTTTGTTGGCAAGGCGATTCAGGTGGTGCAGTTGCAGAACGCTCTGAAGTCGCGCTTTGCCCAACTGGCGTTGATGCAGTTTGCGGAAAAGGATATCGGGAGTGCGCTGGCGAGTGCCGTGCAGAATCCGGATCAGGTGGCGAAGATCCTGGCAAAGTCGTTTTACAAGGAAATGACTCGCGCCGGCTTTGGCTCAAGCCAGATCATCAATGCCGCTTCAGAAATCGTTGGTCAACTGAGTGGCAGCCTGAGCCGGCACAGCAAGCGGATCGAGCAGCAAGCCGCAGAGTAGCGATCAAGGCCGGGCAGTTCCCGGCGCCACACCGCTCGATTTCAGCAATGGCGGGCGGCCTGCAGCGACCGCTCTTTCGCTTCCTTGAACACCTCGTCAGAGTGTCTGGCGGGGGCCAGAGCCGGGAGCGTAGCGGGCATGGCAAGCCCACCTCGTCGTCGGGTCGTGACCACGTCGCCTGCGATGAGTGCTGTCCGAGCTATGCCGCTGGTGGCGTCTGCCGCTCTGCCGGGGTGGCGCCAAACTCCCGCATGTACTTGTCCAGGCTGGTGGTCGTACCACACACAAACAGCACATCATCCGCGCGCACCTGAAATCCCTGGTCGAACTCCACCAGCACCTCGGTGCCACGTTCCACCGCCACCACAGCGGTCGACGTCTTCTCACGGATGCCGACCTGCCAGGGATGTCCCCCGACCAGTGCGCCTGGCGCCACGCGGGCGAGCTTCAGTCGCTGTTCGACCGCCACCGCGTCCTCTCCCAACAGGTGATGGGCGAGGATCTGGCCGGCCACCTGGCCCACCGAGAGTGCGAAGTCCGCTCCCGCCTGGTACAGGCGCGCCACGTTGGGCGCCAGATTGACGCGGGCAATCAGGCGCACGTCGGGGGCGTAGTCTCGTACCACCGCGGTGGCAAAGACTCCGGCACTGTCGTTACTGAGCGCCAGCACCACCGCACTTGCCGTACGCACCTCGGCGCGATCCAGGGTGGCGTGCTCCAGCACGTTGCCGACCACATCCACGGCGGGATCCGAACGCTCGTCGATGACGATGGTCGTCTCGCCCGCGTCGCGCAACATTTCCACCACCTTGCGGCCGACCGTGCCATAACCGGCCACCACGATCGGACCGTGATGACGCAGCGGGGTGGCCATGCGTTCGACCCGCGCCAGATTGGCGTGGGCTCCCGCGGCAACGAGGATCGCGCCCGCTTCGATACGCGTATTCGGGCCTTCGGCGGGGGCGAAACGGCCACCGTTCCATTGGCCGATCACCGTCACGCCGTAGCGCTTTCGCATGCGCAGTTCGCCGAGAGTCTTTCTCGCCAGCGGGCTGGTGGTCTGCACGCGGAAGTCGGCGATGCCGACTCTTTCACCGAGCAGTTGCACGCCTTCGACCTTGGGGCTGATGCGCCAGCTGGCGCGAGCCGCCAGCGCCGCGCCGAGCACGTGCGAAGGGGTGAAGACCGCGGTCGCGCCGATCTTCTCCATCGCCGGACGGTGTAGCGGCTCCTCGGCCAATGCCAGGATCGTGCCCGGGTAACCGCGTTCCCTGGCCATCATGATGAAGGTCGCATCGTCATGGTCGTCGGCATTGGTGATCAATGCCTGCGCCGTTTCCACGCCGGCCAGCAGTCCGGGCTGCTCGTCGAGGGCGCCGAAGACCACCTCGTAGCCGCGATCGCGAAGCCGGCGGGCCTGGCGTTCATCTTGTTCCAGGATGACAAAACCCGTACCTACCCGGCGCAGTTCCTCGATCAGCGAGTCCACTGCCGGACCGTAGCGATGGATGAGTACGCGCCCGGCCATTTCCGGCAGGACTCCCGGCAGCCGCGCCTCGAAGCGCTCTTCGAAGTAGGGTAGAAAGAACACCGGGAAGATCAGCACGTAGAACGACATCCCGACCAGTTCGAAAAATATGATGAACAAGGTCATTCCCGGATGTGTCCAGTGCGAGTCGCTGCCGTAACCGGTGGTGGTCAGCGTCTCGGCGGCCCACTCGATGCTGGTCCAGAAGTCGCGCGGCGTATGCTCCAGATAGTCCATGCCGAACATGTAGGCCAGTCCACCTGCCAGGATCACCAGAGGAATGCTGAGAATCAGGGCGAACAGGCGTTTCGTCGAACGCTTGAAGTGACCAATCACTTGTCATCTCCGGTAATGGTGAAGGGCACGGTGAGAAGACGGCGCCGGCACTTCGGCACCGACGCCGTCAGGGACAGAAAATCCGGGGCCAGGGGCGAGAGTATCCGAGCCCTGAGCGGCGCCGTCAATCAGCAAATTGGTGGCAGAAAAAAGAGCCCGGCCGCGCCTTCCATGGCGCCGACAACAGCGCATCGGGGGGGGCGACAGCGTTGGCCGCACAAGGTGTTCACGCTGTCGACGGTCGCCGCCGCGGCGCCGACGCTGGCCGTCCAGCGCCGCGTTGGCCGGGTGCCAGGAACGAACGGCTTGTCGATCGGCAAGAAAGCTGGAAAATGGCGGCGATGCGCCCGCTTTCCGACAGCGGGCGGCGGAGAGGAGATGATGACCCATTCGAGCGGCAGCCGTTGCGCCGCCCCCGCACCGCAAGCGTCGCTGCTGATCGGCGACGAACAGTTTCGCGACCTGGTTCGCGTCCGTAGCCGGCCGTTGCTCCAGCTCGCCAGCCGTCTGGCGACCCTGCCCGCCGGCGAACGCTCCCTGACGAGGCCGCTGATCGACCGCCTGCTGCTTGAGTCGGGACAGATGGAGGCACTACTGGACGATTACGGCGCTCGTCAGAACCGCCACTGGAGCGGCTTTCGCGCCCTGGTGGCCGCGCTGCGGAATTTCGCACGTGTCGGCCGGGCGCTGGCTCACCTGTGGAGTCGCCTGCCGGCCTACCGGCTGCTGCCGGTCGACGCCGATTTCCCCGCTGCCACCCGGCAAAGACTGAGCGTGGTCGGCCGGACCGTCGCCGAGGTGACCGCCGGCCTGCTGGAGGAAGCGCAACGCCTCGGCATCCCCATCCCCATCCCCGACATGGCTTCGGCCCCCGACGATTTTTCCGATCACCTGCCAGCGGGCCGTCTGCTGCGCAACCGCGATGACCGCGTCGCCGGCGACGCCGCCGGCACGGTCACCCAGCTGGCCACCGAATTTCTCAACCTGGCGGCCGAAAGCGATCTGCTCAGCGCCGCGGCGCGTGTTTCGCCGGCGGACTACGCGGCCTGCTTCCCCGATCCGGTCAGCGAGGAACGGCTGCGCCAGCTCAGCTTCCGTTTTCACAACCTGCAGTCGCTCTACGACACGCACGTCTCGGGGACCTCGATCGAGACTTCCGACAGCGACCTGCCGATCCTGCGCAGCCACGCCAGCGTCATCTACCACCTGCTTGAAATCGCCACCGACCTGGCGCACTACTACGAGCGGCACGTCAGCCCGCGGACCGGTGACGACCTGCTGCGCGAACGGCCGGTGGTCGACAGCGAAACGACCATGAGCACCCTGTTCGCCTACGCGATGGTTTTCTCGAGCGAGTTTCTCGCCGGTGGCCAGCGCCTGTGCCAGGGCATCCTGCGCCGCTACGCCGAATGCGGCCGTCTGGAGGTGCCGGTGCCCAGTTATCGGGGTTTTCACGTCCGACCGTCCAACCTGGTGGCGCGCATCGTCGCGCACTACGGCGGCGAGGTACGGATGGAGCTGGAGGGCAAGCTGTTCGACGCCGGGTCGCCGCTCGATCTGTTCCGCGCCAACGAGACCATCAACGCGCGCAAGCGGCGCTGGCTGGCGGCGGAGATCGCCCGCGTCCATTCCGATGCCGGCGGTGACCTGGAATCGGCGGCCATCGCCGCCGCCGCGCTGGCCATCGTCCATCGCCTCGCCGGCGAGGGAAAGATCGTGCTCTACCAGCAACCGTTACAGCTCTCCGACCGCATCAGCAGCCGCGAGGGTGGCGTCCTCGAAAACACCGTTGCCGAGATCGCCCTGATGCAGGCCACCGGGCAGCTCGACATCCGCACCGACCTGACAGTCACATTCTGCGGCGACAAGCGCGTTCTGAGCGACGTCGATGCGCTGGCCCGGAGTGGCTACGGCGAGGATGCTTTCGGCAATAACGTGGTGCTGCCGACTGCACTGTCGTATTTGCGGCGGTAGCGCACCCGTCCGCCGTGGGGTGGGCGAGCCGCTCGCGAAATTCGGCTTCTGGCATGGGAATTCCCGCCATCAAGTGGTGCTACGCATGCACGCGTAGCGTAGCGCTACCCGGCGGCGGTGGGTCGCAACAACAGGCGAGATCTTGGCAGCAGCCAACCCCGGCTAGGGGCGCAGACCAACGCTGGCGCGACAAGCAGCGTTGTCATTGCGACTCGCCGATGACAGAATGCCTGCAGATCAGGTGCGGCGCGCTGCCGGCGGCGGTCGCCATGATCCACCCGCACGGCGTGCGTCAGCGCCAGATCAATCACCCTTCGTCTCGGGAATGGCACGCATGCAGAGCTCTCAGGAGATATTGAGCACACTGGTTCTTCTTTGGGCCGTCATCGACCCCATCGGCACGGTGCCCGTGTTCATCTCTGCGACGCAGGGTCGCACCGAGGTCGAGCGAAGGAAGATCGCGCTTGTCGCAGCCACCGCCTCAGCCGGGATCCTGCTGTTCTTCCTGATTGTCGGGGAAATCCTGCTGCGCGCCATGGGTGTGCCGCTGGTGGTCTTCCAGATCGCCGGCGGTCTGGTGCTCTTCCTGTTTGCCTTGACGATGATTTTTGGCGAGAGCAAGCCCGAAGGGGAGGTGAAGCTGGTGCGCTCCATCCAGGATACGGCGATCTTTCCTCTGGCGACACCGTCGATAGCATCACCGGGGGCCATGATGGCCGTGGTCCTGCTGACGGAAAACGCCAAGCACTCGATCGCGCAGCAGGCGGTGACGGCGCTGTTGATGCTTTCGGTGATCGCTGCCGTCTATGTCCTGATGCGCGCGGCGGCGACCATCTCCAGGGTCATTGGCGACGGCGGCGCCAGCATCGTCAGTCGCGTCATGGGGCTGGTCCTGGCCTCGATTGCCGCGGCCAACGTCCTGGCGGGCCTCAAGGAATATTTTCAATGACCCTCTCGGTGTCCCATAGCGGAAAGCAGCGCGCCCACGGGATCTGCGAGGCAGGCGCTGCGGTTTTTTGCGCCCATCGCCTGCGTCGCCTGCGTCGCCGGTGATGCCGGCTGGTCGTGGAGTGCGCATGGCCTGCGCTTGCCAGACGACAGCGGTCGGGCCATACCGCCGGCGAACAGCACCGGGCGGTAACGCTGCGCTACCTGCTGTGACAGGGGAGTACCCGACTTGACCCTTGCTACGGAATTCGCCACGCCACGGGCTGGCCGGCGAAGCGGGCTCAGTTCACTTCGCGAAGATCGGTGCGCTGAAAGTGACGTCGATTGTCCAGGCAGGTGAGCCGCTCGGCGTAGGCTCCTTGGCGTAGTGCAGCGTGCCGAGGATGCGCTTGTCAGCGGTCGCCAGGCGCTCCCAGAATTTTTCGCCAGCCGCTGCGAAGACGACTTCGCCGCCCGGCGACTCGTCCTTGCTCAGCAGCAAGGCGCCCTGCAGCTCGTTCGCCTGGGGGGCGGCAGCATCCACGGCCAGACGCACGCCGCGCAACTTCCCGCCCATCGCCAGTTTCAGCGCTCGCGCCGGATCGGCGGCGTCCTTCACCGAGATCTCGGCCGTCGTCAGGAGGATCCACAGGCGCTGCGAATTGTAGGGATCGCGCACCGCCAGCGCGTGACGGAGTTCATGGCGTTCCGTGTTGTACTGCAGATAGCCCTGCACCGTGCCGGGGTCGATGGCGTACGCTGGCGCCATCGCGAGCGCCGCAACAAGGGCGGTGAACAGCGCCAGCCAGCGCATCATCATGTCATTTTCTCGATCATCTGGTGAGGGTCCAACGATTGACATCGGGCCAAGAACCAAGGCCGAATGCGGGCGTCGGGAGGTGCCGGTGCCAAGCTGCCGGGGCATTTACGTCCGACCGGCAAGCCTAGCGGTCGTCGTCATGCTTGCCCTTGTTGCCGTGGCCCTTGTCTTTCTTCTGCTTGCCACGATGATCGTCCCCGCGGTCGTCGTCCCGGTCATGGCGATCGTCACGTCGATAGTCCTCGCGGTAGTCTTCACGGCGATAGCGCTGCCGTTCCTGGTAGTAGGGAACGTATTCGCGGTTGTACCAGTTGTCCTGCACAAAGTAGACCCGTTCGCCGCAGGCGCCGTACTTGTGGCAATTCTTGCTCCAATGTTTGGCGTGGCCCGGGGGAACGTGCAGGTAGATTGGCGGGCGCCCAACCGGGACCCGCTCAATGATCACCGGCTGCGGGTAGATCAGTAGCGGCGGTGGAGAGCCACCGATGTCGAGGCGGCCATAGAAGCCCGGTTGACCGATGCTGACCGATACGCCGACGTCGGTAGAAAATGCCGGCGCTGCGGCGACGATCAGTGCGGTGGCGATGAGGAGATGTTTCATGCGGGCCCTGTAGTGGTCGGTATCCGCAGTTAACGCGCCAGCTCCTGGTTGCGATGACCGCGTGGCGCGCCGGAGCCAAGCCGGAGACGCTCGAAGACGGCCAGGTAAACCGGTTGGCATGCACCGTCCACACTGTCCGCCCGCTCGCCCGGCGGTGACTCTGTCGCCTGGACCTTGTGGCTCACCGGTCCAGGCCGGAGGAATGCCCAAAGGCACTGAGCGAGGCACGATGGCGATGACTTTCCGGGAGCTTTCGCGGGTAAATGCGGGCAAACACGGGATTGACGTCGCTTGATGGCCGCCCATATACTGCTGGGCCGAATTTTCTATCCTTGAATAGCTCGCGTGTCGGGCTTTCAGATCGTCCTTTTTGAGAGTGAGAACGATGAAAACGATTCTTGGTTTGATGGCGTTTGCGCTGGCTGGCGCAGCGCTCGCGCAGACGCCGGCGGGCAATGCCGAGGCGGCCACGCGCAAGACCTCGATGTGCGAAGGTTGTCACGGCGTTCCAGGTTACCGAACGGCCTCGCCGCACGTTTATCGCGTGCCGAAGCTCGGCGGGCAGCAGGCGCTGTACCTGATCAATGCGTTGCAACAGTACAAGTCGGGGGCGCGCAGCCATCCGACCATGGGCGCCGTCGCCCAGGGGCTGTCCGAGCAGGACATGGCGGACATCGCGGCCTATTATTCCAGCCTGCAGAAAAAATAAAGGATCGACCATGAAAGCGAGCTTACTCATCGCTCTGCTGGCCTTCGTCAGCTCATCGGCCCAAGCCGCCGGCGCAGCGCCGCAAAAGGCCGAGGTCTGTGCGGCCTGCCATGGCGCCGACTTCAATACCCCCATTTCGGAAGACATCCCGCGCCTCGCCGGCCAGTATCCGGACTACCTGGCGCGCGCGCTGGCCGATTACAAATCCGGTGCCCGCAAGAATCCGCTGATGGGCAGCCAGGCAGAAGGCCTCTCGGGGCAGGATATCGAGGAGCTTTCGGCCTATATCAGCACTCTTCCCGGCAGCCTGGTGATCATCCCCCTGCACCGCTTGATTCGCTAACGACGTCTCCGGTTTTTGCCGCGTGCTGGCCATGCGGCGTCTTCGACGGCGCTGGCATCGGGCCGTTCCTGACTGATCGAGATCAGACGGCTGTTGTCGAAACCGACTTCCTTCGCTTTCGCCAGCTGGAAGTTGCCGACCGGGGAGATGCCGTCGGGAACGCCGGTTCAGGCGGCAAGCAGCACCAGCAGTGGCGGCAGGAAAAGGGAGCGGAGCCGGTGCATGGCACCGATCATTACGCGTGTGCGACGGGCGATCAGGCGCGCGACAGCAGACACCGGAAACGTGCCCCGATCCGGTAACTCCCGTCGGCTTGACGGAAGCGTGCCAGTGCCGTCGCGTGTGCTGCATCGACCGCTTCCTCGCTGTGTTTTTCGATTGCACGCGCCGCAACCCCTGAAGACTTGAGCCCCCTCAGGGCAGTCGACAGGTCGGGATAGCGCCAGGGCGAGTCGACGTCGAATACTTCAGCCGGATCGAGACCCACGCCGCTGGCGAAGGTACGCAGTGCGGCTTCGTCCGACAACGAGAAGGGACCGGGAGCACCGGGCGGCGGCGGTGGAAGCAGGGGCCTGAGCGCGGCCAGGAGTGCCGCCGCTTCCATGCCCTCGGGTGTTCCCCAGGTCACTATCGCCACATACGCGCCGGGCTTCGCCACGCGCCGTGCTTCGGCGAGCGCGACAACGGGATTGCCGGCGAACTGAAACGAATTGAAGCCCGTGACCAGGTCGAAGGTCTGGTCGGCGAAGGGCAGGCACTCCAGCTCGCCGACGCGCAGGTCGCCGTGCGGTACCCGCGCCCGAGCGATGGCCAGCAGGTTTTCAGCCGCGTCCAGCCCCGACACCCGAGCACCGCGTTCGGCGGCGATCTGCGACGCCATCCCGGCGCCGCATCCTGCGTCGAGATACGCCGCGCCAGAGCGAAGCCCGACACGCTCGAAAACGGCCAGGTACACCGGGCGGCAGGCGCCCTCCTGGATGTCCGCCCAGTCGCGTGCCCTGGCTCCCCATGGCTGGCCATGGATCTCGGCAGTCCTCGGCTTTTTCTCCTCGGCCATCACCTTCTCCTTTTCCGGGTTCACCGGAGGGCGAGGCGTGCCCTATGCCCCAGGTCCCGATCTGGAAGTCAACAGGAAAGACGTGACGCAGCCGGTGAAAGCCAGCTGCGATGTCTTACCTGTCGAACTTTGCTTTGGCGTCCGCGAAAGTCTGCTTGATCGTTTTCCACACGCTTTCGCTGCCCTTGAGCAGTTCTTCCCAGGCGTCGTCTGCTGCGTCCTGCAAGGCGATGATTCTGCCGTGGGCGAGCGTCTTCTGATAGCGCAGTTCTTCTATCTTGTCGCGATACTTCGCCTTCAGCTCAGCATCGGCCTGCTTGGCGCTTGCTTCCATGGCGTCAATATCCGCACTCCATTCGTCAAGCTGGAGTTTCAATTTCGCGATATGCGCATCTTTGGCATCCTTGAGACTCATTTGTCGCTCCTTCATCAAGAGTTGGCACCACCAGCTTGCATCGTACCAGCGCTTTTGCTCAATGGTCAGGTCGGCAGTGTTCGATCAGCAGGAAAAGCGAACTGCCGACGATCGCTCACGGCGGGCGACCTCGGAACGAGCGCATGCGGGCTCG
Organism: Accumulibacter sp.; assembly: GCF_032229525.1. GTDB lineage: Bacteria > Pseudomonadota > Gammaproteobacteria > Burkholderiales > Rhodocyclaceae > Accumulibacter. The sequence goes on from NZ_JAVTWB010000052.1 coordinate 10,402, forward strand.
GCAGGCCCATTCCGGCACGACGTGCGGTATCTCACGCAAGCGCAACGGCGCCCCTGTTCTAATGAACCCATGCACACCAGAGGCATCTGGTGAAGGCAAGAAACCGAAGAACCAGCTTTGTTGCGGACAAGGTGTGCCTGCCACCTGCGCGCGGTGCGATGGATCAATGCTGCTTGCCTGGAGCATGGTTACGGCTACGGCCCATCCTGGAGCACACGATTACTGTGAATCACTGAATAGGAAACTGGCAATGACATTTAAGAAGATCTCCCTGGCTGCACTGGCGGTATCGTCGATGTTGGTGACTGCGGCCGTCGCTGCGCCGGTCGAACTGCTTGCCAACGGCGGCTTTGAGACAGGCACCCTGGCCAGTTGGTCAACCAGCGGACTCGGCGTCGGGGGAACCTGCCCCGGTGGCAACCGGGACTGGAACGTTGCCAACAGCGGCGCAGCAACCGGCTGTAACGCGGTCGCAAACCCGTCTGGCGGCGCTTTCGCGGCCTATGTGATGGGCGATGGCACGGGGCCCCTGACGTACCGCTTGTCGCAGCTGTTCACCGTTGCTGCGGGAACCACCGGCGGGACGTATTCCTTTGATCTGTCGTCAATCAACGAGTATGACGCTGGCCGTACGCTGACCGTCAGCCTGACCGACCAGATCACCCTGGCTTCGATCAATCTCTACAGCGCCTCGACCTCGTCTGCCAATTCGAGCTGGCATACCATCGCTGGCGACGTCAGCGCCTTCCTGGCCGGCGCCGCAGGCAATAGCGTCCTGTTGTCGTTCGACAACTTCATTCCGACAAGCTGGAGTGGTCCGGCCGGATTGGGCATCGATCAGGTTTCCATCCTCGCCGAGGCAGAGGTTCCCGAACCTGCTTCGCTCAGCCTGCTGGCGCTCTCGCTGGCCGGCCTGGGCTTCACTCGCCGCCGCAAGTCCGCCCAGGGCTGATCGGACAAAATCACCCGAGTCACCAACGGGAGCTTCGGCTCCCGTTTTCGTGCACCACCGCTGGGGAAAAGCGGGGAAAAGAAAGGAAGAAAC
>NZ_JAVTWB010000052.1:11546-16990 GCF_032229525.1 Accumulibacter sp.
GGGGCCAGGCTCGAAGTGCCTCTGGCGCTTCCTGTCAGATGTTGCGGGTCTTCTCGATCAGGTCGTGCGCCAGCTGGATCTCCTTGGCCTTTTCGCTGGCCAGGGCGATCATGTCTTCCGGCAGTCCTTGTCCGATCAACTTGTCCGGATGGTACTGGCTGATCAGCTTGCGATAGGCGCGCTTGATTTCCTGATCCGTATGCTCTTTTGTCACCCCCAGCGCTTTGTAGGCATCGTCCAGTGCCGCTTCGCTGCTGGGCTGCCCCGCGGCGAAATGCGATTGGTTCAGCACCATGTCGATCAGTTGCCTGAAGGTGGCCTGATCAAAGCCGAGGCGGCGGGCGATGTCCGCAAGCAGCCCCTCTTCCGCCGGATGAACCTGTCCGTCAGCGGTCGCCATCGCGATCAGATAAACCAGCAATACCTGTCTCAGGTGCAGGGTGTGGCCACAAACCGACATGAATCTGGCGTAGGTCGCCTCAATGGCGAAGGCCGGGTCGGCACCCTGTTTGAACAACGCGATCGCCTGAACGCGATGCTCGGCGGTCATGCGCAGTTTCTCCATCAACAGCTCGACATGCGCGATTTCTGTTTGTGAGACCTGGCCATCGGCCTTGGCCAGTTTGCCCATCGAGAGGAACATCGTCTCGATGAAAACGCTTTGACGAAGCGCATTTTGCAGCGGGTTCATGGCGCCAGCACCATACGCCCTGGTGCGATCGATCATTGATCCGATAAACAGACCGAGGAGCGCTCCGAAGAACCCGAGAAAGTAGTAACCCGCGATAAGACCAATGAACTTGAACAAGGCGACTCCCGATGGTGTTCAAGGAAAACAGGGGTGGCGCTCACCCGCCCGTTCGGCAGCGTTCAGTCGGTGCGAACCCCGTCCCGGCAAGCGCTAGCCTCGCGTCGGCCACGAGCCTTGCAGGCTGCAGGCATGAACGTTGGCGACGCGCAATGGTAACGGATAAAGCCTATCGTGAAGACTTGAGCCCCAAAACGACCCCTGTGGACGGGGCCGATGGTCTGAGAACGCCAGCAGGCAACAGCGGCAAGCGTGATCTTGGTCTTGCTCGTTTTGGCGTTGCGCGTCCCGTGCTCGGTCCTGGGTCTACAGAGGATGGTTGTCGCCGACGTCTGTCGTGTCAGGAGTGACCGTCGTCATGCCGATGGTGCATCGCGCTCTCGATCTTCTTCAGCTCGGCGATGCGATCCATACGTCCCGGCTTGATCAGCGGGCCGAGCGAATCGAGATAGGGGTGTTCGGTGTCGCGCCAGTAGATGCTGAAATCACCGAGGTGGTCGCGGAAGCTCTTGAGCGGCTGACCGAGGCGCAACACCCCGAGTTCGCGGCTGCGGCGAACGCGATGCACATCGAGCTCGATCGGTATGATCTCCTCGTTGTTCTGCGCCTGGTAGAGCACGCGACCATCCGGTCCGCAGATGATCGAGCGACCGCTACCGCCGGTGTCCAGGCCATTGACGTCGAACAGGAAGCATTGGTTGATCGTTGCCATGGCGCGCGCGATCGCCAATTCGTTGTCGCGGTCGATGGTGCCGGTGAGGGTGGGATGAAGAATCACCTCCGCGCCCATGCACGCCAGCGTTCGAATGGTTTCCGGAAACCACATGTCGTAGCAGATCGAGACGCCAAAGCGGCCAACATCGGGTACGTCGAAGACGCAGTATTCCAGGCCCGGGGTCACGCCTTCTTCGTAGGGGTAGAAGGGGAACATCTTGCGATAGCGGGTCACGACCTCGCCTTGTGGGTTGATCACCGAGGCGGTGTTGTAGATCTTGTCGTCGGCCTTTTCAAAGATCGACCCCGGTAACAGCCAGATGCCGTACTTGTGCGCCATGTCCTGCATTTGCACTTCGAAATCGCAGGGAAACTCCTGTGCGGCGTAGGTCAGAGGGCCATAGGCGCACAACTCGCTGAATACCACCATCTGCACCCACGGATAGAGGTTCATGGTGATGTCGAGCTTGAGCTTCATTTGTTCGACGTTCGATTCGACTGCCGAAACGTTCATCTGAATACCGGCCACTGCAAAGTTGTTCAAAGTTGTTCTCCGAGAAGAGGGGGCTGATGGACCGGGAGGCCGTCGTGACCGGCCCCGCCGGCTGCGCGAAAGGCCAATCTTTGTCTCCGGAACGAACGCGCGGCGTATGGCGGTCGGGAGCGCAAGCGCATGGCCAAGGTCCTGTGGGCCGGCGCTGCGTAGGTCGAGCATTGTAACAGGCACTCAAATCAGTGCTCGGAGCGCTCGGTTTCGTGACCAGAACAACAGGCGCTTTCACTCACCGGGAAGTCCGAAAAAGCTCAAAGTCAGGCCCTTTTGGCTTTGACAGGCTGTTGGAATGTTGGCACTGACCCCGATCGCTGCTTGCTGACCCCGGCCGCTGCTCTGCAACCTGGCACGCTACGCCCCGCGATTACGCGGTCCAAGCAAGAGCCAGAGGATCAGCCCCAGCACGGGCAGCAGGACCACTGCGATGATCCAAATCAGTTTCTTCTCGTTCGCAGCAGAGCTTTGGAAAATGTTGAGAATTGCCCAGATATCTCCGATCAGTATCATGAGGCCCAAGACGCTGCTGTATCCGAAGTTCATCATTTTGCTTCCTTCACTGTTCAGTGCGAGCTGTCAATCTGGACAACCCGGAGCAATGCGCCGTGGCGGCCGCTCACTTGCCGTGGCCCTGACCCTGGCCACGGTTGTCCATGTTGTCCGGCCCGCTATCCTGCCCCCGCCCGTTGTTCTGGCCCCGTGGCGTCGATTTTCTGTCGTGAGCCGAGCCCTGGTCACGCTCATTGGCTTGCTGCGAAGGCTGATTGCCACGCTGGCTGCTTTGCTGAGGATGCTGGTCGGCACGTGGATCGGTCTGTTGCGGACGCGGATTCCCCTGCGGGGGGCCTGACTTGCGGGAGGACTGGGGCGATGCGCCCCGGTCCGGGTATTCCGCCCCCCGGTATTGCGGTTGGGCATGCTGCTCCTGGGCCGTGGGGGGCGCCCTGCGCTGATCCGACCGGGGCGGGCTGGAGTCTTCGTTGCCCCGCGGCTCGGGGCGCGGTCCCTGGTGCTCGCCCTGCATTTTCCGCTGGGGAGCGGCGGCCGGAGGGTGCCCGCGCTGGCTCTCGTACTCCTGGCGCACCACCGGGTCGCGAGGCTGATAACGGTACTTCTGCTGGTGGAGTGCCTGTTGCCGTTCCCTGTCGGGATATTGGTCTCCGGCATAATTCCGCTGATAGTGAGGTAGCGGCGCGGGGGCTGGGGCGGACTGGCGATTCCAGTGGTCCCAGCCACGTCGATGCTGCGACCAATCGTTGCCCCAGTGATCCCCCCAACGCGGCGGCGAGTTCTGCTTCCAGCCATGGAAGTAGGCCGGTGGTTGGCGGTAATAGCGTACCGGCACGCGCAGAATGTAGAGCGGCACGCGCTCGGGGCCGACCTGATCCCACGGCCCGTTGTACCAGGAGCTTGCGTACCAGTCGTTGCCCTGGAAGACCCAGTACAGGCCGTCGTAGAAGAAGAAATTGGAGTTCACCTGCGGCGCGTAATAGACCGGGTAGCCAGGAATCCGCTCAAACGCCGGATACATGGCCAAGTTGATGCCGATGCTCACATTTGGGAGCCCGATGCCGATGCTTACTTGGGCACTGGCCGGCGCCAACGCGCCCAAGGCCAGGCACAGCACGATGATTTGCTTGCGCATTCGCGGATCCTCCGTTCAATAGCGAGCACCGCACCGACCTGACGATGGCCGAAGTCGCTTTGACCTCCATGCCGTGGGGTCGGAGCGCGGCCTTGAAACTTCCATGCGTGGGGGTGCCCGGGAAACCATGATCATCCCCTTGGGCGGGGGAGTCTGTGCGTTGTCGAACATAGTTCGACGGCGCAGGTGGGCTGCATCGGCCCGCCTACGGGGCGTTCCACCGCGGCGATGGGCGCGGCCCGTGCCGCGATGGCAACGATCGGGGGGGGGAACGGATTAGCGAGTGGTCACATTTCTCTGTAATTCAGAGGTTGCGGTTCTTCTCGATCACATCGTGCGCCAGCTGGATCTCCTTGGCCTTTTCGCTGGCCAAGGCGATCATGTCTTCCGGCAGCCCTTGTCCGATCAACTTGTCCGGACGGTACTGGCTGCTCAGCTTGCGATAGGCGCGCTTGATTTCCTGATCCGTATGCTCTTCTGTCTCCCCCAGCGCTTTGTCGGCATCGCAGCCGGCCTTGAGAATGCAGGCTGACCAGTTCGATTAAGAGGCAACCGTCACGGTTCTGCTCGTTTCCGGCACGCTGGTAGATGCGCCGCTCCTGCGTATTGCCGTGCAGCCAAGCGAAGCCAACGGCTTGCAAAAACCTTCTCAGGTGATGGTAGACAAAGCCATGACCGTGAAACGCGACAAACTGGGGCCGGCGTTCGGGCGGATCGACGCGGATACGATGCTATCGGTCGAGCCGTGCCTGGCCGTGTTCCTGGGTCTTGTGAAGGGATGCGATTGCGACGGTGCATCGCCATGGGAAAGTCCGAGGCAGATCGAAGTTGGCGCTGTTGGTGTTGCCCCAAGAATGTGTTGGAATGTCAGCACTGATCACGGTTAGACTCTTACCGGCATACATGCCGTCGGTTTTTCCTGCGAAGGTAAGAAGAAGGATCTGACACAGGGGTTACCGTGAAAGTCGCCTTCGCGACTCACGAATCTCCCTTCTCCCCCGCGCGGGAGAAGGGTCGGGGATGAGGGAAACGGGCATGACTTTCATTATCGGGGGTGTCCCGACAGTTCATGACCGTTAGGCCGAATGTAGGCACCCGTTTTCCAGAACACTCCGGAGTTAATATGAAGAAAAGAACGAGCTATTACAAGGATCTCGCGGCCGACTATTCAAGACCCGGTCTTGTCGCGGAGTCATTGCAAAGTGACCTTGTCGCGCTTGCTTTGAAGTTCAACGAGATGCAGGAAAAGTCGCCACCAGTGATCGGTGACGACTATACGTCGTCCCAGATCGAGCAGGAAAACAAGGAGTGGTGGCCGACGCATTGCGAGGCATTGAGACAGGGCCGAGGAGACATTTTGATCCGTGAATACCGGCCAGACCTGGTTTACTTCTGCCAGGATGGGGCGTACTACGGCATTGAAGAGCAAAAAGTCAGGGAACAGCATTGGTGGGCATTGATCGCCCAGCCGGGCGTCACCATGACCTGGCCAATCGTCATGTTTCATGGAGAATTCGTATGGTTTGAATGGAACTGCATCGATGACGATACCAACGAAACCCTTGCACAAGGCAGCTGTGCCTGGGTCAGGCGTGGTCATAGAGGCGGTTGCCACTTCAAGGGTGAGCAATTGACGTTCTACAGGGATGTTTTTTCATCCCCGGAATTGCTGCAATTGATTACCAGCAGTTGACAGCAGAACTTGCGGCAAGTGTGTGTGTTAATGT
>NZ_JAVTWB010000053.1:0-16921 GCF_032229525.1 Accumulibacter sp.
GCTATCGCGTAGCGTGTATTGAATTGATCGCGCCGCTCCTATGCGTATGACTTCGTCGCCAAGCTCGGTCAGCGCGCGGGAGATCGTTGGCTGACTGACACCCACACTTTCAATCAGTTGGCGCGCGGACAGTGGCCGACCGGATAGTCGCGTGCGGATGGTTTCAGCGTGCGGCGACATGGGTATGAATTGGTAAATAAATAGATAGTCGAATACAAAGGATAGCCGGATTCGAGATTCATACGGGAAAAATGTCGCCGCTCGCCGCTGCGCTGTTCAGAATCGCGGTCGGTCAAGCTCCTGGTCGTCCATTGACACGGGGTCCTCCAACGGCTCCAGGTGGGTCGTGACGTGCGCGCGCGGCAAGAACTGGTGAATCTCCATCTCGATGCGCTCGGCCCAGGTGTGACCTTCCTGCACCGTCCAGTGCCCCGGTACCAGCACGTGCAGGACGACGAAGGTACGGCTGCCTGACTGGCGGGTGCGCAGGGCATGGAAATCCAGCCCCTGTTGGCGATAGCCTGCCAACAACGCTTCGATCTGCTCAAGCTTCTCGGCTGGCAAGGAGACGTCCATCAGCCCGGCGGCCGAACGTCGCATCAGTTGCAGACCGGTCCACACGATGTTCGCCGCCACCAGCAGGGCGATCACCGGATCGAGCCACAGCCAGCCGGTCAGCCAGACCAGGCCGACGCCGGCAATGACCCCCGCCGAGGTCCACACGTCGGTCATCAGGTGATGCGCGTCAGCTTCCAGAGTGATCGAATTGTGTTCGCGGCCCACCGCCATCAGGGTTCGCGCGGTCGCAAAATTGATGATCGAGGCGACCACGGAGACCAGCAGGCCGAGCCCCACTGCTTCGAGCGGCTGCGGGCTGACCAGGCGGACAGCGGCCGTGTAGCCGATGCTGACTGCCGCCAGCAGGATCAGGAAGCCCTCGAAAGCACTGGAGAAGTATTCCGCCTTGCTGTAGCCGTAGGCGTGATCGTCGTCCGCAGGGCGCGCCGCGAGGGTCAACATCCAGAGCGCCATCAACGCTCCGGCGAGGTTCACGAATGACTCGATGGCGTCGGACAATAGCCCGACCGAACCGGTCAGCGACCAGGCCACGGCCTTCAACAGAATGGTGGCAATGGCCGCCGCAATCGATAGCCAGGCGTAGCGTAGCAGCGACGGGGGAAGGGGGGCGGTGCTTTCCATTACTCGGATACCTTCACGGGGATGTCGGCCAGATGGCCAGGGGTTGCGCAAGCGGTTGCCGGTCAGATTGTCCTGTCGGCCCGCGGGATGAGTGTGCGGCAGGGCGAAGGGTGCCAGGCTGAGGACGATCGGCGCCAGGACCCGACGCCTTCCACGGGCGAACATGGCGTGAAGTCAGCCTGCTGCTCCCTCGGCGAAACGTCCCGAACGATCACCCGGATGGCGGCGGTGCTGCCAATATGACCGGTCTGCAAAAGCACCTTGATTCCCCTTCCCTATCGCTTGCAAGCATTCTACCCACCAGCGGTGAACGGGGCCTGAACGAATCCCTCGCCAGGGCCTGCTGCTCAGCCAAAGCGCTCGATCGGGCGTCGCTGCAGCGAGAGCGGGACGACGCGCTGCCGGCCGACGATCTGCCGATCAGGACTAGCCGCGATGGCGGGGAGTCCACCACTACCGGGTAGGTTCGACCCGCCCTGTCAGATCAGCTCTCGACTGGCCAGTTCGTCCTTCAGCCAGGCATAGCAGATCGGCGCGGCGGCGAGGCCAGCCAGGCCGAAGATGCTCTCCATGACCAGCATCGCGGTCAGCAGTTCCCAGGCCTTGGCTCTGATCTCGGCGCCGACGATGCGCGCGTTGAGGAAGTACTCGAGCTTGTGGATGAGCACCAGAAAGGCCAGCGAGGACATCGCCACCCCCGGGGAATGGGCCAGGCTGACGACGAAGATCACCGAATTGGAGATCAGGTTGCCGACCACCGGCAGCAGGCCGGCGATGAAGGTGACCAGGATCATCGTCTTGGTCAGCGGCAGGTGCACGCCAAAGAGCGGTAGCACCACCGCCAGGTAGAGCGCGGTAAACACGGTGTTCAGCGCGGAGATGCGGACCTGCGCGAAGACCACCCTGCGGAAAGCCTCACCGAGGCGAAAGACCCTTTCGGCGAGCGCGCGCGCCAGCGGACCCATGCTTTCGGGGTCTGCAGCCTCGCGCAGCGAAGCCATGGCGCCGATGATCATGCCGATCAGGAGGTGAACCAGCAGATGGGTGCTTTCCTTGCCGATTACCTGCAGGTCGCTCGAATGTTCGCGCAGCCAGTGCCCGGCGCGCTCGCGGATGGCCTCGCTGCCACTTGGCAGGATCTCGGCCAGCCAGGTGGGCATGGCGGCGCGCGAGCCCTCGATGATCTCGGCCATTTTCGCCAGCAGAGCGGCCAGACTGCCGTGCTCGCTGCTCATGAAGGCGATGATGCCGAATACCGCCGCGGTCACCGCGCCGCAGACCAGTAGGGCCAGCAGGCCGACGGCGATTTCTCTGGCACGGCTGCTCGACAGGTGCTGGGCAAAGAACGGCGCCAGGACATGGACCAGCTGATAGACCAGCAGCCCGGCAATCAGGGCCGGCAACAAACGCACCTGGATGATCGTCAGCATTGCCAGCAGCGCCAGGATCCAGGCTGCCCACTCATGGATGCTGGCTCGTTGCGGGCTACTCATGGTGACCCTCCGCCGCGGCTGCTGGGGCCGGGGCGGCCGCCTCGGGCGCGGCGTGCGTCGCCTTTTTGAGCCAGGCGAGCGCGCCACGGCCGGCGGCGTGGCCGCTGGCCAGGCAGGCGGTGAGCAGATAGCCGCCGGTCGGTGCTTCCCAGTCGAGCATTTCGCCGGTGCAGAAGACGCCGGGATGATCCCTGAGCATCATTTGCTCGTCGAGCGACTCGAAGCAGACCCCGCCAGCGCTGCTGATCGCCTCGTCCAGCGGGCGAGTGGCGAGCAGGTGTAGCGGCAGGGCCTTGATCGCCGCAGCGAGGCGCTCGGGGTCGGCGAAGTGATCAGCCGCCAGGCATTCGCGCAGCAGCACCATCTTGGCGCCTTTCAGTTGCAGGCGGCTCTGCAGGTGGCTGGACAGCGAGCGTGCGCCGCGCGGTCGCGCCACTTCGGCGAGCACGCGTGCCGCTGTGTGCTCGGGCAGCAGGTCGACCAGCAGCGTCGCCGAGCCATGCGCATCGATGGTGTCGCGCAAGGCGGCGGAGAGGGCATAGACCAGGCCACCCTCGACGCCGTTGGCGGTGAGCATGAACTCGCCCCGTCGACGATGAACGACACCGTCCGGGCTGATACAGGACGCGCTGACGGCCTTGATCGGCTGGCCGGCAAAGCGCTCGCGAAGATGTTGGCTCCAGGCCGCATCGAAGCCGCAGTTGGCCGGCCGCAGCGGCGCCAGCGCGACGCCCGCTCCTTCGAGGAGTGCGAACCAGCGTCCGTCCGAACCGAGCCGGGCCCAGCTGCCGCCACCCAGCGCCAGCACGACCGCCTGCACCGGATGCTGCTGCTCGCCCTGTGGCGTGGCAAACGACAGCTTGAGACTGCCGTCGCTGCTCTGTGTCCAGCCGCACCAGCGGTGGCGCATATGGAAGCGCACGCCAGCGGCCCGTAGTCGGTGCAGCCAGGCTCGCAGCAGCGGCGCGGCTTTCATGTCGCTCGGGAAGACGCGACCGGAGCTGCCAACGAAGGTGTCCACGCCGAGGCCATGCACCCACTCGCGTAAGGCGGAAGGACCGAAAGCGTCGAGTAGCGGCGTGATTTCCGCCTGTCGCGCAGCGTAACGCTTGCCGAATTCTTCGCCAGGTTCGGCGTGTGTGATGTTCAGGCCACCCTTGCCGGCCATCAGCAGCTTGCGCCCGACCGAGGGCATGGCGTCGTAGACGTCGACGCTGATGCCGCCGCGGCTGAGCACTTCGGCCGCCATCAGGCCGGCTGGCCCGCCGCCGATGACCGCCACCGCCGGCGGCGGCGAGGTGCCAGTTGGGCTATCCATGTTCAGGCGAGCGCCAGGCGCGCGGGGTCGCTCAGACGGCTGCCGAGCCAGCTCAGGCCGAGTGCGGGGAGCGCCGCTTGCAGTCGTTCCGGGTCGGCGGTGGCGAGCAGTTCGAGTCGACCGCGTCCGTTGGCCAACGGGCCCGCCAGGCGCACGCATTGACGGGCAACCGCCTCGGCGACATCGACCAGGGTCGCGCGATTGGCGACGATCGGTTCGAGAACCGGGCGCAGGAAGGCGTAGTGCGTACAGCCGAGGACGATCTGGTCGGCGCCGGCGGCGAGCAGCGGGGCGAGGTGCAGGCGCGCTTCCTCGGCGAAGTCGGGGTCGTCGAGGTGCAGGGTTTCGACGCGGGTGGCCCAGCCGTGACAGGGTTCGACGTCGACCTGGACGGCGCCGGCGTGCAGTTGGATCAGCGTTGCCAGGCGCTGGCTGCGTGCCGTCGATGCCGTCGCCAGGACCGCGATGCGGCCGCTGCGCGAGGCGGCGGCAGCCGGCTTGACGCCGGGTTCGACGCCGACCACCGGCAGCTCGGGAACCAGTTCGCGAAAGGCGGCGACGGCCGCCGCGGTGGCGGTGTTGCAGGCGACGACGACGACGCCACAGCCGCGCTCGATGAGATGACTGCCGATGGCCAACACCCGACGGCGAATGAAGGCATCGTCCTTGTCGCCGTAGGGCAGGTGCGCGGTGTCGGCGAAGTACACCAGGTCGGCCTGCGGCAACGCGCGGGCGATGGCGGCGAGGACCGACAGGCCGCCGAGGCCGCTATCGAAAACGCCGATCATCGGCCCTGGCGGTCGATGCGGAGCGCTGTAACAGGCGCGTTCGAGTCGACGGCCAGCGGGCGAGGGCGGCCTATCGACCGCCATACGCCGAGCCGCGGGTAGCCCGGCGCCGGTGGGCGTCCGGTCACCCGGTTGCCTTTCACGTCAGGATGCTCAGGCGACGGCGACCGGGATCTTGCCGATTTTGGCCTGCCACTCCTTCGGCCCGGTGTTGTGCACGGAGGTGCCGGTGGAATCGACGGCCACGGTGACCGGCATGTCCTTGACCTCGAATTCGTAGATCGCCTCCATGCCGAGATCGGCAAAGCCGGCGACTCTGGCGGTCCTGATCCCTTTGGCGACCAGGTAGGCGGCACCGCCGACGGCCATCAGATACGCCGATTTGTGCTTCTTGATCGCTTCGATGGCGGCCGGGCCGCGCTCGGCCTTGCCGACCATCGAGATCAGGCCGGTCTCGGCGAGCATCATCTCGGTGAACTTGTCCATCCGTGTGGCGGTCGTCGGACCCGCCGGGCCGACCACTTCGTCGCGCACCGGGTCGACCGGACCAACGTAGTAGATCACCCGGTTGGTGAAGTCGACCGGCAATTTCTCGCCCTTGGCGAGCATGTCCTGGATGCGCTTGTGCGCCGCATCGCGGCCGGTCAGCATCTTGCCGTTGAGTAGCAGCGTCTGTCCCGGTTTCCAGGAGGCAACCTCGGCCGGCGTCAGGGTGTCGAGATTGACCCGCGTCGAGGTTTCGGTGTTCGGCGTCCAGTTGACCTTGGGCCACTGGTCGAGGTCGGGCGGGGTCAGCGTTGCCGGCCCGGAACCATCGAGATGGAAGTGCGCGTGGCGAGTCGCCGCACAGTTCGGGATCATCGCCACCGGCAGGCTGGCGGCATGCGTCGGGTAGTCGAGGATCTTGACGTCGAGAACGGTGGTCAGGCCGCCCAGGCCTTGCGCACCGATGCCCAGCGCGTTGACCTTTTCGTACAGCTCGAGGCGCAGTTCCTCGACGCGGTTACTGGCGCCGCGGGCGATCAGCTCGTGGATGTCGACCGGCGCCATCAGCGATTCCTTGGCCAGCAGCATCGCCTTCTCGGGCGTGCCGCCGATGCCGATGCCGAGAATCCCCGGCGGGCACCAGCCAGCGCCCATCGTCGGCACCGTCTTGAGCACCCAGTCGACGATTGAGTCGGAGGGGTTGAGGGCGTAGAACTTGGACTTGTTTTCCGAACCACCGCCCTTGGCGGCACAGATCACTTCCAGGTGGTGGCCGGGAACGATCTCGTAATGCACCACCGCCGGCGTGTTGTCGCGCGAGTTCTTGCGCGCGCCGGCCGGATCCAGCAGCACCGAGGCGCGCAGCTTGTTGTCCGGGTTGTTGTAGGCCCGGCGCACCCCCTCGTCACACATTTCCTGGACCGACAGCGTCGCGTCCCATTTCAGGTCCATGCCGACCTTGAGGAAGATCACCGCGATACCGGTGTCCTGGCAGATCGGGCGATGGCCTTCGGCGCACATGCGGCTGTTGGTGAGGATCTGGGCGATTGCATCCTTGGCAGCCGGGCTCTGCTCGCGCTCGTAGGCGGCGCCGAGCGCCTTGATGTAGTCGAGCGGGTGATAGTAGCTGATGTACTGAAACGCGTCGGCGACGCTCTGGATGAAATCTTCCTGCTTGATAGTGGTCATTTCAGGGTCTCTCCGGTTGGGGCGGCGATTGATTGCGCGAGCCGCCGCGGGTGTTTGGTCAGTGCCGCGCGCCGTGCTGGGCTTTGCTCATGGCCAGTGTCTGGGTCATCACCCGGTCGACCCAGACCATTGCCAGGGCCGAAAGCAAAAACACCACATGGATGATTACCTGCCACTTCATGGTGTGCTCGTCCATGTTCGGGGCGTTGATGAAGGTCTTCAGCAGATGAATCGAGGAGATGCCGATGATCGCCGTCGACAGCTTGATCTTGAGTACCCCGGCATTGACGTGCGACAGCCATTCCGGCTGGTCGGGGTGTCCCTCGAGATTGAGCCGCGAGACGAAGGTCTCATAGCCGCCGATGATCACCATGATCAGCAGGTTGGCGATCATCACCACGTCGATCAGGCCGAGAACGATCAGCATGACCTCGGTTTCGTTGATGCGCGTGACGCTGAAGAACAGGTTCTGAATGAGGTGCGACAGCTCGAGCATGAACAGGTAGACATAGACGCCCTGGGCGATGATCAGCCCCAGGTAAAGTGGCGCCTGCAGCCATCGGCTCCAGAAGATGAATATCTCGAGTTTGTCTACGGTCGGGTTCGGATTGGTCATTTCCATTCAGCTGGGAACGTTTGGGAGGGCCGATTTTAGCACCAAAGGGCAGCCACTTTTGGTGGCGCCGGGGGCGCGTGGCGTAAGTGGTGTGTAAGATTGGCAGCGTTTAATCTGGACGGTCGGCGTGATACCGGGCGCTGCTGCAAAGCGTATGATCGGTGCTCCGCGACGCGGAGGTCACGGACGCCGGGTTCACGATGCGCCTCGCCGCATCGACTTCTTGAATCCCCTAACAAATACTGCACAGGAGATGGCACATGTCACAGAGTGAAGCCGTAACGTTTTTTGAGCCTTCCGCCGAGTTTGTCAAAAAAGCGACAATTTCCGGCATGGACGCGTACAAGGCGCTGTGTGCCGAGGCTGAAAAGGATTACACGGGTTTCTGGGGTCGTCTGGCCCGCGAACATGTCTCCTGGAAGACGCCGTTTACGCAGGTGCTCGACGAGTCCAACGCCCCGTTCTTCAAGTGGTTTGCCGACGGCACCCTCAACGTTTCGTACAACTGTCTGGACCGCAACGTCGAAGCTGGTCTCGGCGACAAGGTGGCGATCGTTTTCGAAGCTGACGACGGCGAGGTCCAGCGGATCACCTACAAGGACTTGTTGAGCCGGGTCTGTCATTTCGCCAACGCCCTGCGGGCGCGTGGCATCAAGAAGGGCGATCGGGTGGTCATCTACATGTCGATGGGTGTCGAAGGCATCATCGCCATGCAGGCCTGCGCGCGCATCGGCGCCATTCACTCGGTCGTCTTTGGTGGCTTCTCGGCGCAGTCGGTGCGTGACCGGATCAACGACGCGGGTGCGGTGGCGGTGATCACTGCCGACGAGCAGTGTCGCGGTGGCAAGAAGATCCCGCTCAAGCCGGCCGTCGACGAGGGTATTGCCCTGGGTGGCTGCGAGTCGATCAAGAACGTCATCGTCTACCAGCGCACCGGGGGTACGTGCAACATGGTCGCCGGGCGTGACATCTGGTGGCACGACGCCATCGCCGGCCAGTCCGACGTTTGTGAGCCGGAGTGGGTCGACGCCGAGCATCCGCTGTTCATCCTGTACACCTCGGGATCGACCGGCAAGCCGAAGGGCGTTCAGCATTCAACAGGCGGTTACCTGCTGCATGCCATCCTGACCATGAAGTGGACCTTCGACATCAAGCCCGAGGATCTCTTCTGGTGTACCGCGGACATTGGCTGGGTAACCGGCCATACCTATATCACCTACGGACCGCTGGCCTGTGGCTCGACCGAGATGGTCTTCGAGGGCATCCCGACCTATCCGGATGCGGGCCGTTTCTGGAAGATGATCCAGGACCACAAGGTCAATATCTTCTATACCGCGCCGACGGCAATCCGCTCACTGGTCAAGGCCGCCGACGTCAACCCCGCCGTTGCGCCAACCCAGTACGATCTGTCATCGCTGCGCCTGCTGGGTACGGTTGGCGAGCCGATCAATCCGGCCGCCTGGCAGTGGTACTACGACAGTGTGGGTGGTGGTCGCTGCCCGATCGTGGACACCTTCTGGCAGACCGAGACCGGCGGCCACATGATCACCCCGCTGCCAGGCGTGACGCCGATGGTGCCGGGTTCATGCACCTTGCCATTCCCGGGTATTCAGGCGGCGGTGGTGGACGAAACCGGTACCGAACTGGACTGGGGCAAGGGTGGTCTGTTGGTGGTCAAGAAACCCTGGCCGGCGATGATCCGCAACATCTGGGGCGATCCCGAGCGTTTCAAGAAATCGTATTACCCGGCTGATTTCAACGGCAAGCTGTACCTGGCTGGCGACGGCTCGATACGCGATGTCAATACCGGTTACTTCACGATTACCGGGCGCATCGACGATGTGCTGAACGTTTCCGGTCACCGCATGGGGACGATGGAAATCGAATCCGCTCTGGTCTCGCACCCGATGGTCGCCGAAGCGGCAGTGGTCGGTCGCCCGGATGATCTGACCGGCGAAGCGATCTGCGCCTTCGTCGTGCTCAAGGGTCCGCGGCCAACCGGCGATGCGGCGAAGAAGATGATCAAGGAGCTGCAGGATCACGTCGGCCGCGAGATTGGTCCGATTGCCAAGCCGAAGGATCTGCGCTTTGGCGAGAATCTGCCCAAGACACGTTCCGGCAAGATCATGCGCCGCCTGCTGCGCTCGTTGGCCAAGGGTGAGACGGTCGCACAGGATATCTCGACGCTCGAGAATCCGGCGATCCTCGAGCAGCTGAAGGGCTGATCGACAGCCGCAAGCAGTCCGGCGTTTCGCTGAAAAGCCGGGCTGCGTGGCCGGGGCGACCACTGCAAGGTGATGGTCGTGCCTGCCGAACCGTAGCTCATGGCGAGCGATCCGGACCCGACTTTCAGGCCGGCGCGCCATGTGCCGGCCTGTTCATTTGTATCGACGGGGGAGCAGGGGGCCATGGGCAACAGTGCGACTGAACTGCTGGTCTCGGCATGTATCGAGTGGCTCCGCGCCTATCCGCCGTTCGACCGAATGGAGGCGGAATCGCTGCGCTTTCTCGCCGAGCGGATCAAGCTTGGCCATTACCCGAAAGGCGCGCGGATTCTGGCGAGCGAGATGGGCGTCGCGCGTACTCTCTATATCGTGCAAAGCGGCAGGGTGCAGGTCGAGCGAAGCGCACTTGCCAGCAGCGCGGTGTCGTCGTCGATCACCCTGGGCCCCGGTCAGTGCTTCTCGATCGGCGCGTTGATGGCACAGCGTGAAACGATCGGTGCCTATATTGTTCGTGAGGATGTCTTTTGCTACGAACTTTCAGCGGAAGATTTCTTCAGCCTGACCCAGAAGAGCACGGCTTTCAATCTCTTCTGCACGCAATACATCGCCGGTCTGCTCAGACAGTCGCAGCAGCAGCTGCAGCTGCAGTTCGCCCAGCGCGCAGCCGAACAAAAGACCATGAACTCGTCGCTGGCGACGATTGTCTCGCGCGAACCGGTCTCGGTAGGGCTGGAAACGTCGGTCCGCCAGGTGGTCGAGTTGATGGCCAGCCAGCACCTTGGTTCGATGGTCGTCGTCGATAGCGAGCAGCACCCGGTCGGCATCTTCACCCTCTCGGACGTCCTGAAGCGCATCGTTCTGCCGGGCCTGTCGCTGGACCAGCCAATCGAATCGGTGATGTCGCCAACGCCACAGACCTTGCCGCTGGCAGCCAACGCCCACGATGCGGCATTGGCCATGGCCATGCACCGCATCCGGCACGTGTTGGCGGTGGACGAGGGCGGACGGCTGAAAGGCGTGGTTTCGGAACGCGACCTGTTCAAGTTGCAGGGGGCTGGCCTGCGACAGATTCGTCACGCCATCGATTCGGCCGCCAGCATCGAGGTGCTCCGGCACGCCCGCGAAGACGTCCGCCAGTTGGCGCTGACGATGCTGACCGAAGGCGGTGGGGCGCACGAGATCACCCGCTTCATTTCGACCTTGAACGACGCTGTGACGCGCCGGATCATCGAGCTCAATCTGGATCGCCATGACTTCTACGGCATCGACTGGGCATGGCTGTCCTTCGGTTCGGAGGGGCGCGACGAACAGACCTTCACCACCGACCAGGACAACGGAATCGTCTTCATCTGCACCGATATCATGGATCGCGAGCAGACACAGTTGCGCTTTCTCGAGTTCGCCAGAGACGTTAACCGTGATCTCGACCAATGTGGCTTCCCTCTGTGCAAGGGGAACATCATGGCCAGCAACCCGGATCTGTGCCTGACCCTCGAGGAGTGGGAGGAGAAGTTTGCGCACTGGATTCGTACGCCGGAACCGCTGGCTTTGCTGAACGCGACGATCTTCTTTGACTTCCGGCCACTCTACGGGCGCTTCCATCTGGCGCACCGGATGCGCTTGCTACTGCTGCGACAGGCGCAGGGCAACCCGCTATTCCTGCACATGCTGGCGGAGAACGCGGTTGGCGTTGCGCCGCCGCTCGGCAGGATACGTGACTTCGTGACCGGCGCCGATCCCGAGCATCCCGGAACCATCGACCTGAAGAAATACGGGGTTCGCCTGTTTACCGATGTGGCACGCCTTTTTGCCCTGGCGCACCAGGTGGAGGCGACCAACACTGTCGCCCGTCTCAAGCGCGCCAGTGTCCTGATGAACATCTCTCCGGATGAGGTGGCGGCAATCGTCGAGGGATTCAATTTCATTCAGATCCTGCGCTTGCGGCACCAGCATTTCGAGCAGGAACACGGGCGCGAAGGCGACAATCTGATCAGGCCGGACGAATTGAACGAAATTGAACGGCGGATTCTCAAGGAGTCGTTCCGTCAGGCACGCAAGTTGCAAGCACGCCTGAAACTCGACTACCAGGTCTGATCATGGTCTGGCTTTCACGACTACTTGGCGGCCCCGAAAGTTCGCGTGAGGGCCTGACTGTCAGGCAGAAGGCGTTGCTTGCCGCGTGGCGCAGCTTGCCGGTCCCGGACATGGGTCGTTCGCACTATCGTAGCCGCTACGTGGTGGTCGACGTGGAAACCGTCGGTTCCGATTGGCAGAGCGACCCCCTGGGCTCGATCGGTGCCTTGGCCCTGGTCGACGGCTTGATCGATTTCCAGCAGGCTCTTCAGGTCGTCGTCACCGACGCCCATACGGCTTACCCGACGCACGCGGCTGGGCAGGCGCTCGCGCAGCACGCGAGCAGCGAGCAGCGGGCCGACGCACTGCTGGCATTCCTGGCTTTTGTCGGCAAGGCGCCGCTGGTGGCGTATCACGCTTCCTTCGCCACCCGACGAATCGAACGCGCGATCGCCGAGTCGCTGGGAATCGAGCTGCGCCTGCCGTGGATCGATCTGGCGTGGGTCATGGGCAGTCTCTTTCGTGAGATGGGCGATGCGCAGGCGCGCATGGATAGCTGGCTCACCCATTTCGGTGTCGACAGTATCGAGCGTCACAACGCCGTTTCAGATGCCTACGCCACGGCCATGCTGCTGCAGATCACCATTGCCCGTGCGGCGCGCACGGGCTTCGAGACGCCGACGAGCCTGCTGGGGCTGGAAAAAGCACATCGCCACCTGTATCAGAGCGCCTAGGTGGGCGAACCGCGATGGCCGACTACACTACCGTTCCGCTACGTCGCTACTACGCTATCTATACGGCGGGCTTTTTCATTTTCATTGTGGTGCTGGCGGCGCTCGAGCGCTTTGGCCTGCCGCCGCGCTGGATCGGCTATTCCTTCCTCTTCCTGACCATCTTCCTGTACGCGACGATCGGCGTGCTGGCGAGAACGGCGAGCGTTTCGGAATACTACGTTGCCGGCCGGCGCGTGCCGGCGATCTTCAACGGCATGGCCACCGGCGCCGACTGGATGAGCGCGGCATCCTTCATGGGTCTGGCCGGGACGCTCTATCTCTCGGGTTACCAGGGGCTGGCGTATGTCATGGGTTGGACCGGCGGCTACGTGCTCGTCGCCCTGTTGCTGGCGCCGTATCTACGCCGGTTTGGGCAATACACCATCCCCGATTTTCTCGCTGCGCGCTATGGCGGCAACGCGGCGCGCCTGGTCGGTGTCTTCGCTACCGTGCTGGCATCCTTCGTTTATGTTGTGGCGCAGATCTACGGGGTCGGGCTGATCACCAGCCGTTTTGTTGGCCTGCAGTTCGAGATTGGCGTGTTCGTGGGTCTGGCGGGGATCCTGGTGTGCTCATTTCTTGGCGGCATGCGCGCGGTGACCTGGACGCAGGTAGCTCAGTACGCAATCCTGATCGTTGCCTATCTGGTGCCGGTGACCATTCTCTCGTATCAGGTCACCGGTATTCCCGTGCCGCAACTGACCTATGGTCAGGTGCTGCAGAAAGTGCAGGTTCTCGAGGAGAAGATCTTCAAAGACCCCGCCGAAGTCGACGCGCGCCGGGTCTTTCGCGAACGTGCTGAGGGCTACCACGAGCGAATCCTCACCTTGCCACAATCGCTCGACGACGAGAGGCTTCGTCTGACAGAGCAAATCAAGGATCTGAAGAGCGACAACGCGCAGATGCGCGAGGTCGTTGCCGTGGAGCGCGAACGGCGGGAGTTGCCGAATACCAGCGAAGGTGCCCGCAGCTACTGGGCCAGCCTGATGCAACAGGCGGCACAGCGCGGTGCGGACCCCGAACACCACATGACGCCGTTCCCCGGAGAGGGTGAGGCGGTCAGCGACACGGCGCGGCTGAATTTCCTCAGTCTGGTGTTCTGTCTGATGGTGGGTACGGCGGCCTTGCCGCATGTGCTGATGCGCTACTACACCACGCCAAGCGTGCGCGAGGCACGCACTTCGGTGTTCTGGTCACTGCTCTTTATCCTGGCGCTGTACCTGACGGCGCCGGCTTATGCCGTGTTCGTCAAGTACGAGATCTACTCCACTCTGATCGGCTCATCGATAGCACAGCTGCCGGTCTGGGTAAGCGCCTGGGGAAAGGTGGGCCTGGTGTCGATCGAGGATGTCAATGGCGACGGCCTCCTGCAACTGGTCGAACTGGCGCTCAATCCCGACGTGATTCTCCTGGCGACGCCGGAAATCGCCGGTTTGCCCTATGTCATTTCCGGCCTGGTCGCTGCGGGTGCGCTCGCCGCCGCGCTGTCTACCGCTGACGGCTTGCTGCTGACCATTGCCAGTGCCTTGTCACACGATGTCTATTACAAGATCTTCCGCCCCAACGCGACCACACAATGGCGGCTGGTCGTTTCCAAGTCCCTGTTGCTGGTGGTCGCGGTGCTGGCGGCCACCGTTGCCTCGCAGAAGCCGGCGACCATTCTGTCGATGGTCGCCTGGGCGTTTTCGCTGGCCGGCGCCGCTTTCTTCCCGGCGCTGATTCTGGGCATCTTCTGGAAGCGAGCCAATCCGGCAGGTGCGGTGAGCGGCATGGTGATCGGCCTGCTGGCGACCGTCTACTACATGGTCCGCGTCCAGGTCGACACCATCCCCTGGCTGGGCATTCACGGAATCGGCATGGAGCCGTGGTTCGGAATTCAGTCGACTTCAGCTGGCGTGTGGGGCGTTGCTGCCGGGTTCGTGACGATCATCGTGGTCAGCCTGTTTGGCCAGCCGCCGAGCGCGGCGACGCAGGATTTTGTCGAAAGTGTCCGTTATCCCGAGTTGGAAAGCTCGTGAGCGCACCGCCGACTCTTGGCGGAGCTGGCGGCTGGGCGCGGGCTCGCCGGTCAGCCCTTGGAGAGTGCTGATGCGCACCGGGCGAAAGCATCGCGATTACTGGCAGCGCAACCTAAAGATGACCGCACTGCTGCTGGTGGTGTGGTTCGTGGTCACCTTTGTCGTCAGTTTCTTCGCCCGAGATCTGGCCGAGATCACGATCATGGGTTTCCCGCTGGGTTTCTACATGGGTGCCCAGGGCGCGCCACTGATCTATCTGGCGATCATCTGGTGGTACGCGCGGTACATGAACAAGCTTGATCGTGAGTACGGTGTGAACGAGTGGGTGGGGGACGAATGATGCTTACGCCTCAGTGCCCCTCTCGGAGGCTTCACGAAGAGACGGCTTGACGCACGGCAGCAGCCAGCTTCTCGGCTGCCTGGTTGACCACCAGCGCATCCTCGCCCTCGATCATCACGCGCAGCAGTGGTTCAGTCCCCGACGCACGCAGAAGTACACGACCGCGGCCATTGAGATCTCGCTCGACTTCGCCCTGCACTGATTTGATCAAGGCGTTGTCTCGCCATGGGAAGCCCTTGCTCAGGGCCACGTTGATCAGCTTTTGCGGGTAGAGCGTCAGACTGCCCAGCAACTGGCGCAGATCGCCACCTTCTTCCCGCATTGCGGAAAGTACCTGCAGGGCCGAGACAATGCCATCCCCGGTAGAGTGCCGATCGAGGCAGAGGATGTGGCCGGAGTTTTCGCCGCCATAGAGCCAGCCCTTCTGCCCCAACATTTCCATCACGTAGCGGTCGCCGACGGCTGCTCGAACGAACGGTATCTTGAGGGCGGCGAAGGCGTGTTCGAGGGCGAGATTGCTCATCAGGGTGCCCACGACGCCAGCCACGGCACCACGCCGCTGGCGGCTGCGAACGACGGCAAAAAGCAGTTGATCTCCATCGTAAAGGTTGCCTTCCGCGTCGACCATCAGCACCCGGTCAGCGTCGCCGTCGAGGGCGATGCCAATGTCTGCACCCTGAGCCAGGACTGCCTGACGCAAAGCCTCCGGCGCTGTGGCGCCAACCTCATGGTTGATGTTGAGGCCGTTGGGCTCGGTGCCGATGCTGCTCACCTCGGCGCCGAGTTCGTGAAACACATGCGGGGCGATATGGTAGGCGGCACCGTTCGCGCAATCGACGACGATTTTCAGTCCCCGCAAATCAAGCTCGAAGGGGAAGGTGCTCTTGCAGAACTCGATGTAACGGCCATCCGCATCGTCTATCCGCCGCGCGCGACCGAGAGCGGCCGATGGCACGCAAACCAGCGGTTCGTCGAGCGCCGCTTCGATCTCTGATTCCAGCTCATCGGGCAGCTTGGTGCCGCGCGCCGAAAAGAACTTGATGCCGTTATCGTAGTAGGGATTGTGCGACGCCGAAATCACGATGCCCGTCTGCAGGCGCAAGGCGCGGGTCAGATAGGCGATGGCCGGCGTCGGCATCGGCCCGACCAGACAGACGTCCACGCCGGCAGCCGCAAACCCCGCTTCGAGCGCTGCTTCCAGCATGTAGCCGGAGACGCGGGTATCCTTGCCGATCAGTACGGCCGGGCGCTCGCCAGCCTTGAAGTGCCTGCGTTCGGTATCATGCGCAGCGAGTACCCGCCCTGTCGCATAACCCAAACGCATAGCAAAGTCGGGTGTGATGGGACTCTCGCCCACACGCCCACGCACACCGTCGGTGCCAAAATACTTTCTGCCCACGATTTTTCTCCCCTTGGTCGCACAACCGTCGACCGTTGTTCTCTATCAAGACTTCGCCATTTTACGCAAGCGCCGACGAGGGCGCTGCCAACTGCGGCACGGATGTCAAGCTTTGCCCGTCACGAGGCGTCAATGCTGCGCCAGATGGCGAGAGCATCGCGGGTCTCGGCAACGTCGTGAACGCGCAGAACGCGCGCGCCGCGTTGAGCAGCGAGCAAGGCTGCGGTGATGCTGGCGGCCAGTCGTTTTTCTACCGCTCGCGCGGTAATCGCGCCAAGCATCGACTTGCGCGAGATGCCGGCCAGCATCGGCAGGTCGTCAAAGGCCAACTCGGCGAAGCGGCGCAAGAGTTCCAGATTGTGTTCCAGCGTCTTGCCGAAGCCAAACCCCGGATCGAGTAGCAGGCGATTGCTCGCTATCCCTGCCTCCCTGGCCAGAGCCACGCGGGTGCGGAGGAAGGCCTGTACTTCGGCGGTGACGTCGCCATAAGCCGGTTGCTCCTGCATGGTCAGTGGTGCGCCTCGCATGTGCATCAGGCACACCGCACAGTCGCTGTCAGCCACCGCCGCCATCGCGCCTGGCATTTGCAGTGCGTAGATGTCATTGATCATCGAGGCGCCCTGGGCGAGGGCCGCACGCATGACGCCGGGCTTGTAGGTGTCGACCGAAATCGGCACCCCGCAGTCGCCGAGTGCCGCGAGCACGGGCATCAGGCGTCGCAGCTCTTCGCTTTCTGTTGTCGGAACAGCGCCCGGGCGCGACGACTCGGCGCCAAGGTCAATCAGATCTGCACCGGCCTCGATCTGCCGGCGCGCGTGCGCGATTGCCCTCTCGGTGTCGGTTGCCAAGCCGTCACCGGAAAAGGAGTCCGGTGTCAGGTTGACGATGCCCATCACCAGCGGGCGGGTCAGTGCAAGTTCAAACTTTCCGCAGCGAAGCATCAGGCCAGCCTCGAGGTGGCTGGACGAACGCGCAAGCGGGGGTGGTCAGCCGAGGTGTGGTTA
>NZ_JAVTWB010000054.1:0-2931 GCF_032229525.1 Accumulibacter sp.
TTACCGCCGGCCTGTTGCAGAGACCGGCCCTGGTGCGACTCGCCGCCCTGTTCGCCGCCACGGCACTGACACTACTGGCGTCTGGCCTGGCCGGGCCACAACTATCCCACTGGGACGAGCTTTCGGCCAGCCTCTCCTGGCGGATGGCCGACCAGCACGCGGTTGAGCGCCGCGTCGTCGTCATTGATATCGATGAAAGAAGCATCCAGGCGATCGGCCCCTGGCCGTGGCCTCGTGCTCGGCAGGCGGAGTTGCTGGAAAAACTCGATCAGACCGGCGTCGCCCTGAAAATGCTCGACATCGTCTTCGAAGGTCCCAGTCAGGACGATGCTCGCCTGTCACGCGCGCTGGCGAGCCCCGTGCCGACGGTCATGGCGCAGCTGTTCTCCTTGTCGCCCGAGCCGGCGCTGCACAGCGGCAAGTTGGCCGGCGCACTGCCTTTCGCAAGCTGCCCCCGGCCAAGCGCGCCAGCTTACGGCTATATGGCCAGCGACCCCGGGCTTCTCGCTTCACCTTTCGCCGGCCACATCACGCCACTGGTGGCAGCGGACGGCGCCATCCGCCAGTTGCCGGCACTGATCTGCTACGACGACAAGACCTACGCCACCCTGGCTATTGCCGGCGTCATCGCGGCGACGGATGCCGCACCGCAGCTGCGCCCTGGCGCAGGGCTCCTTGATCCGCCCTGGTGGCTTGAGCTTGGCGGCCTGCGCCTGCCTCTGGACGACGCCGGCCATCTGCGGATTTCCTACCAGATGCCGCGCGGCGGCCTGCTGGCCGTCTCCGCCGTAGACGTACTGCAGGGACGGGCGCCTGCCGACGTCCTCCGCGGCGCCTGGGTGCTGGTCGGCGCGACAGCCTTTGGCGCCCGAGACGTGGTCGCCACGCCGCAGGCCGGCGCCGCCAGCGGTGTCGAAGTGCATGCCCAGGTGCTCTCCGCCATGCTTGACGAGCGC
This sequence comes from Accumulibacter sp., assembly GCF_032229525.1. Taxonomy (GTDB): domain Bacteria; phylum Pseudomonadota; class Gammaproteobacteria; order Burkholderiales; family Rhodocyclaceae; genus Accumulibacter. The sequence goes on from NZ_JAVTWB010000054.1 coordinate 957, forward strand.
ACGCCGTATAGGCCGCTTGGTGCCAGCCTGTGGTTCTGGCTGACCGGCGGCTTGAGCGCACTGCTATTGCTGGCGGTCTTGCACCTGGCGCCGCGCAGCCTGGCGATTGCCCTGCCCGCGGTTGCCGCGACAAACGTCGCGTCCCTTTTCGGCTTGAGCACCCTGTTGCTCCTCGAGCAGCACCTGTGGCTGGGCTGGATCACGCCGAGCACCTTCACCGTGCTCGCCGCCACCCTGCTCACCGCCGGCGAATTCGCTCGCGTCCGCTTCGAACGCGAGCGGCTCTACCGCCACCTCTCCAGCTACCTGCCCGAACCGGTGGCGCGCCAAGTGGCGACCCAGGAGCCAAGCACCCAGGTGTGCGCCACCCGACGCGACGCGACGGTGCTGCACGCTGACCTGCGCAATTTCTCCGCCTACTGCAGCGGTCGTCCGCCGGAGGAAACCGCCATGGTGCTGCACCTGTTCTTCACCACTGCCAGCCGCATCGTCGAAGAGCACGGCGGGGTGGTCGAGCAGATGGTGGGAGATAGTGTGCTGGCGGTCTGGAACGGCTCGGCACCCTGCCCCAACCACGGCGCCCGCGCGATCGATGCCGCGCAGTCGCTATGGCAGGCCTGCGTGCCACAGCTGCCGCGAATTGCCTCACGCCATGTTCCGCCGCTCGACCTCGGTATCGGCATTGAAACCGGCACTGTCCTGATCGGCTCGTTCGGGCCGGCGGTCAGGCGCACCCATGCCGTGTTGGGCGAAGCCGTGACGGTTGCGACGCGACTGCAAGCACTTACCGGAGAACTGGCCCAACCGATCCTCATCGGTGCGACGGTGGCTGCCGTTGCCGAGCCTGCCCGCATCCATCGCCTCGGCGATTTCCTGCTGGCCGGACTGACGACGCCGCGCACAGTGTATGCGATCCGTGTAAGATATCCCTCTGGCCATTTGCGCCTCGTCTGCGAAGGAGAAGCCGACCAGCGGGCCTCGGGCTGATCCGGTAACACCCGGCTTTCCCGGGCAAACACCGTTTATGCGTTGCACGGGCAACGTTTCTGCCTGACGTCATTTGTTGTGAGACCCCGCATCCACGCCACTGGCCCGCCATCCTTGTCCCGCTTGTTCCCTTGCTGCGGCGCCCTGTGCGGAATCGCCCTGCTGGGCTGGGTCACCGCGCCAGTGGCAGCGGAGCTGTCCACCGCCGCCGCCCGTTGCCCCACGTCGTTTCCCGTCCAGCCGCCGACCGATCCGGCCCAAGTCCGGGCCGAGGCGGATCGGCTGTCCGTTCTCGGTGAGAGTTGCCAGGACCGGGCCGACTACTTCGCCTACCAGGGGGTGCTGCTGCTGAGCTTGAAACGGCCTCAGCAAGCGGCTCTGGCCCTGGAAAAAGCCCTCCTTCTCAACCCCGACCTTGCCGGCACCCAACTGGACTACGCTCAGGCGCTGGGCGAAATGGGTGAACGGGATTCGGCCATCAGTCTGGTCGGCGAGGTCGCCCGGCGCCCCGACATCCCGCTCCCGCTGCAAGAATGGCTGGCCGATCAACTCGGCGCCTGGGAGGGAAACAACTGGCTGGTGGACTGGTCAATGGAAATTCTCGGCGGCGCCGAGTCGAATCTGAACAGCGCACCCGGTATTCAGTTTCTGACCCTGACCCTGCCGGGGGGCAGCGTCCCGGTGCAACTCGCCGACAGCGACCGGGTGGCCGGCGGCGCAGTGCGGACGGCGCTGCTCGGCTCCGCCGCCCGAAGCGTCGGTAGCGGGCTGGTCCTTTTCAGCGGCGAAATAAGCACCCGTAACAGCCCTGCTGCCTCAGACACCAACCAGTCCATCGTCAGTGCCAACGCCGTCTTTTTTCACCCTCTCCTGGACGGCCAGATCGGTGTCCGGACCGGTCAGACCCGGCTCTCGATTGGCGGCGAGCCCTCGTATACCAGCACCGGCCTCGGCTTGATCTACCAACTCCCACTGCAATTCGCGCCGA
>NZ_JAVTWB010000055.1:0-3803 GCF_032229525.1 Accumulibacter sp.
GCGGAAAAAGTCGTCAGTAGCCATCTGAACTTTGCTCAATTTCTCTCAGGTTTCGATTATCTGTATTCTAATTTCTCGGGGATCTCGATGGGGGAATTATTGGCAAAAACCCAGTGTTTATGAGGGATGCAAGGGTATTGCAGGGCCGACTCGCTGGGGTCAAGAACCTCTACGCGCACTTGACTGGCCTCCAATTCAGCGTCGAGGCTTGGCAGGCTGCTTTACTCCTGTACCAGACAGCAAAGCAGCCACCAACCACTGCTCCCCGCACCTAAAAGGGGTCAGATTGATTAGTTTTTTGAGCCAATAAGCCAACGAATTGCGGATTTCAACAACCAAAGGAGTCAGAGTAATTTGTAATTGGAAATGGCTCTGACCATTTTTGACCGTTTTCCAATCACTCTAGCCTTTTATGACCTTCTCTGACCCTTTTTGACCTTCTAGCGCCCGTTCCACACGAAACGCCATAGAGCCTAAATATGCTGCCGATAACATGTCAAATGCTTTCATGGCGCACCCACATATCTTCATCGCAGCATTTCTACTTGGCTCATTAAGTTGGGCAATTTGTCCGCTTGTCTCAGACAGTTTTGAGCCCTTTGATTCCGATGTCGCGCTAGCAATAGGCCAGTTTGTGATGCTAGTTTATGTGGCATATTTAGGCTGGTACAAAAATGTAGCGGCTGTATTGCTCGCAGTCTTAGGTCTGTATCTTGGCCAAAACGCATACGCATACGCGTATGTGTTTGGTTTGTCAGAAATGAGGGCGTGGTTTGTTCTTGGGCTAGCAACTAGCTTACTGCTGTGCGTGATTCCGCTACTCAGCGGGCTATTGGCAAGGGGCTTTTCGTTAGCAGTGCAGCGCTGGCGAACAGGCATTTAACAAGGCGTACCAACGCAAACCAGACGGGTCTCGCCGCAGCGGATGGTGGGACAGCGGCCTGAGCTGGAAATCGCACCGCACGATCTTCAAGCCTCGGACTCGAGCGTCATCGATGGCGCCATTCGCGCTGGCAGTGAAAAGCTGAAATTCGAACCGGTGCCGACAAGGCTATCGACCCGCATGCTGCCACCATGGCCCTCGACGATCTTGCGCGTGATGGCAAGGCCGAGTCCGGTGCTTGTTTCTCCGGCGGTCGACTGCACGGAGGTTTTCGAAAAGGCCTGGAACAGCTTGTCCAGCTCGGCCGCCGGAATGCCCTGGCCCTGATCCTGCACGCTTACACGAACGTCACTGCCCGTCGTTTCGAGGACGACCCGGACGGTGGTGCCCGCATGCGAGTACTTGGTCGCGTTGCTGACCAGATTGTTGAGCACCTGTTCGATCTTGTTCGCATCGATGTCGATCAGCACCGGTTCGCCCGGGATGTCCAGGTCGATGCTTATGTTCTTGGCGGCGGCCAGTACGCGATTGAGTTCGACGTTGTTGCGCACCAGCGCGGCAAGATCGACCGGCGCGAGAACGAGATTGAGCTTGCCCGATTCGATCTGCGAGACATCGAGCAGGTCCTCCAGCAGACGCAGCATGAACTGGCTGGATTTTTCAATCTGTGCGATGAACTGCAATTCTCTGGCGTCGAGTTTGGCGCCGGCCATGTGATTGAGGAACTTGGCGTAGCTCATGATGACGCCGAGAGGGTTGCGCAGGTCGTGTGCGGCCATGCCGAGCAGGCGGTTCTTCTGCTCATTCAAGGCGGCCAGCACGGCATTTTTCTTCGCCAGTTCGCGCTGGGCAGCGGCCAGCTCATTGTTGATTCGGGTGAATTCCTCGTAGAGCGGCTCGTTTTCGCTGCGGCGCGACGGCCGTCTTTCACTTTCGACAAGGCGCAAGCGGTTCATCAGCTCGTTGTTGATGCCGGTCAGCGCGGTGTAAAGATGCTCGAACTCGCGCCAGTCGCCGCCGCCGATGACGAGAATGCCTCCCTCGACCACGCTGCCGGCAAATTGCATGGGCTGGTTGCCGTCCGGCGTGGCCATTTCGAGCTGGCGTCCGGACAGCGCGCCCAGGCGCTCGACGTCGGCGAGAAAGTCCAGCGCCGCGCCAAGGCCGGCTGCAGGCATGGCGCCCGTCAGCAGGCGGCCCGGTAACGGCGCCAGCCCCAGCGGGTCCGACAGCACCTGGCGCACCGTTCCGGCGCGATCGCACAGCACGGCGAAAGCGATGTCGCGCTTGTCGGCGCCGGTTTCGTTCATGGATTGCACATAAGCTTTGTCGCCGTGCCGACGGCGCCACGAGCATCGGCCGCAAAGCCGTCGGCTCCCACCGTCTGCCAGAGGTTCTCGGCAAGGGTGAAGGGATAGCCGCCGACCAGGATGCGCACGCGGGCGCCGCGCGGATCGGCGCGGATGGCGGCCACGAGTTGCCGGACTGCATCGACATGGGCCACCATGGTCGCCGAGATGCCGAGGATATCCGCCTGGCGCGATTCGATGGCATCGAGCAGGCTGGAAGCCGGGACATTGGCGCCAAGGAAGTAGCTGTCCCAGCCGGCCATTTCAAAGAAATCTGCCACCATGCGTACGCCCAGTTCATGCAACTCGCCACCGATGCAGGCCGCCACCATGCTGCGGCCGTTGCGCTCGGCGGAGAATATCCACGGATAGAGGCGGGCAATCACGGCCTGGCTGGCGGCGGTGCAGAAATGCTCCTGGCCGACCGTGATCCGCGACAGCTGCCACAGGCGTCCGATCTCGCGCTGGCTGCGCTGAATCACTTCGAGGTAGATGTCGGCCACCGGCGTGCCGTTTTCGGCGGCAGCCAGCACGACATCGGCCGCCGACTTGCGGTCGCCGCGGATCAGCGCATCGAGATAGCGTGTTGCCAGTTCGCCAAGCGGGGCGGCAGGATCGATGAAACTCTGCGGTACGGCCGGCGCCGCGTCGAACACGGCGAGCGCCAGATCGAGGATCGCTGCGGCTTCGACTGAGCCGGGTTGTGCCAGCCGCAACAAGGTCAGGTCTCGCAATACGGCGAGCTGGGCGCGCAGGTCGGCATCCGGCACTCCGAGGCCCTGCAACAACGAGCGCACCCAATCGACATAGGCAAGGAACAGCGGCGGCGCGCCGCTGGCCAGCGCTTCGTCGAGATAGGCGAGATGGTAGCGGGCGTCCTCGACGCATTTCGCGCGGCCCTTCGGCCCGTAGCGTACGGCGAGTTGCGGATTCGCCGCATAGTGGCGGGTGACAGTTTCCTCCGCCAGCATCTGGCGGGCGGCAGGGTCGTTCAGATCCAGATTGGCGGTTTCGCTTGGCATGGCCCCTCCCTGTCTTGTGCGGCGGTACGGTCAGCCGCAGACATATTCGAACTCCCTGATTTTCGCTTCGCCCGGCACCAGTTTCAGGCCCTTGGGAATGCCCTTGTGCGCATCGCGATACATGTGGCTGTGGTGCCAGGCCCGGTAGCTTGCGGCGTCGGTCCAGTAGGTCATGATCCAGATTTCGCCCGGTGCATCGAGCGGGCTCAGCACGTCGAGGTGCACAAACCCCGGGGCACCATCAACCAGATGCGGGCGTTCGCGGAACGCCGCCTTCACCTCGGCCTGCATGTCGTTGGCGATGACGAAACGGCTCATCGCCGCGAATGCCGCAGGGGGTACCGCTTTTTCGTCAGCCGTCCGTTCACCTCGAACTGTTTCCGTCATCGATGTCTCTTTTTGCAGATGTGGAGGGTTTGCCTATCCCTGGTAAGCATGCGTCCAATTTCATTATCGAACTAAAAGCGTCAGCGTCACATTTGTTTCGCCATGGGCAATTATCGCCGTCTCGTCAGCGCCGACTTTTGCGCCTACGCGAGGGCCAGCGGG
>NZ_JAVTWB010000055.1:3903-16823 GCF_032229525.1 Accumulibacter sp.
CAATTATCGCCGTCTCGTCAGCGCCGACTTTTGCGCCTACGCGAGGGCCAGCGGGGTCAGTCCTCACATTCCAACACCGCCTCACGGACGACATCAACTGGACAAACGTCGATCTTTCTGCGACCTTCCCCTGGCAACACGCCCCGGCGATCGAAGGTGATCGAAAGGGTCAGAGTGATTGCCGTTTTCAAATCACTCCGACCCTTTTCCAACGCTAAATCACTCTGACCCTTTTCCTACGCTTTTCCAACGTTGAGCGTCACGACACACGTTGTAGGGCCACGGCAGGAACCTCGGTCCACATTCAGATTGAACCGTGCATCGAAAGGAGAATCACAAATGCCAACAGGTACCGTCCGCTTGCATCGCGTGCTCCGTGCGTCACCGGAGCGTGTCTATCGGGCCTTCCTGGACGCCGACGCCATGGCGAAGTGGCTTCCGCCGCGCGGGTTCACCTGCAAGGTTCACCACCTGGATGCCCGTGTCGGTGGCACCTTCCAGATGTCGTTCACGAACTTCAGTTCAGGCAACGGGCAGTCTTTCGGCGGCGAGTACCTTGAGCTCGTTCCACATGAACGCCTTCGCTACACCGACAAATTCGACGATCCCAACCTGCCCGGGGAGCTTCAGGTGACCGTGGCATTGAGGAACGTGTCCTGCGGCACGGAAATCACCATCGTGCAAGAAGGAATACCTGAGGTCATCCCCGTCGAAATGTGCTACCTCGGCTGGCAGGAGTCACTTTCCCAGCTGGCCGCACTCGTCGAACCCGAGATTCCGGGCTAACGGTCATGACATGGCGAGATACCCCAGATCATGAAAGTCATGACCGTCCCCCCTCTTCTCCGACCCTTCTCCCGCGGTGGGGTGAAGGGAGACTCGTGAGTCGCGTGCGCGACTTTCACATTTATGACGTGACGCCCAACAGCGGAGCCGGCGGGGTCAGCGCCGACACTCCCACAGATCCAAACGGGTAACAACAAATGGTCAAACTGCGATCTTTCTGCGCCGTTCCCTTGCCACACGCACCTGGCATCGAGGTTTTTTCGAAAGGGTGAGAGTGATACCTTTCTATTTTCTCGTCAGCGAGTCGCCGGGGCCAACGCATTTCGGATTGAAAGAGGAAAAACGAAATAGAGGCAGAATGTCGGCAAGGTGATACAGGAAATGTCGCTGACCACTTTGATCTTCGCCAGGGAGGACATGACATGTGGCCGAATCGCAGACTGCTTGATTTATTGCACATTGAACTGCCGATCGTTCAGGCGCCAATGGCCGGGGCGAGTGGTTCGGCGATGGCGGTGGCGACGAGTGAAGCGGGCGGGCTGGGCTCGCTGCCTTGCGCCATGCTTGATGCGGACAAGATCCGCGCAGAGCTTGGTGTCATCCGCCAGCACACGACAAAGCCCATCAACGTCAATTTCTTTTGCCACACGCCGGCCCAGCCAGACGCCAGGCAAGTGGCGGCGTGGAGGGCGCGTCTGGCGGCGTACTACAGCGAACTGGGCCTGGACGCCTCAGCCCTTCCACCAACCGTCGTTCGTGCGCCGTTCGATGAGGCGATGTGTGAAGTTGTCGAGGAGCAGAAGCCGGAGCTTGTGAGCTTTCATTTTGGCTTGCCTGAGCCGTCATTGCTGAGGCGCGTGAAGGCCTCACGATGCCTCGTAATGAGTTCCGCGACCACCGTTGAAGAAGCACGTTGGCTGGAAGCACACGGATGCGATGCGATCATCGCCCAAGGCTATGAAGCAGGCGGTCATCGAGGGATGTTTCTGACAGATGAGCTGTCGACGCAGGTAGGCACTCTCGCGTTGGTGCCGCAGGTGGTCGATGCGGTCACCGTACCGGTGATTGCGGCCGGGGGCATTGCCGATGGGCGAGGGATTGCGGCAGCATTCGCTCTGGGGGCCTCGGGGGTGCAAATCGGCACCGCCTATCTGTTCACTCCGGAGTCGTTGATCAGTCCGCTGCACCGCGCCGCCCTGCGCGCGGCGCGTGACGATCAGACGGCGTTGACCAATGTCTTCAGCGGCCGGCCAGCGCGGGGACTGATGAACCGGATCATGCGCGAGGTGGGGCCGATGTCGGATGTGACGCCGGCGTTCCCAACCGCCGGCAATGCACTGGCGCCGCTGAAAGCGAAAGCTGAAGCCGCGGGAGTCAGCGATTTTTCATCGCTGTGGTCGGGCCAGTCGGCAAGTCTTGGCCGAGAGATGGGTGCCCGTGATCTGACCCGTCAGTTGGCCGAGGAGGCATTGCAACAGCTGGCTTGGCTGGCTTCGTCGAGGTAAGGCTGCCCATTCAGGCCGGCGGCAACGGCATTGACGGCGACGGAGAAGCCGGTCGAACTGCTCGCCAGCACCGACTGGCGGCCGTTCCGGTGCGCAGCGCAAACCGGTGCGGCGATCATGCTGGCCCACGTCGTCATTTCCGAGGTTGATCCGCTATGGCCGGCGCCGCTCGCGAAAGCCGTCGTACAAGGGCTCTTGCGCCAGAACTGGGGCTACCAGGGGCTGCCGATCAGCGACGACCTCAACATGGGCGCCGTCTATCGACTCGGCATTGGCCATGCGGCAGTCGCGGCGGTGCAGCGATTGCCGTAATGCCGTGCTTGGCATACGTCGGTCAGGCGAAGCATAAACAAAAGCCCGATCCGCTGTGGGACACAGGCTCCCAAGGAAAAGAAGGCCAAACGCCTCGTTGCGGCTGATTTTCAGCTCGCTGAAGATGGTGCCCGGTGCACGGGCCCGGCGGGCAATCGACTGTATCCGAATGGCGTGAACTGCACCTTCAACGCGTACGCGGCGAGGATGTTCCGTGGCGTCGAGCGCTCCGGTTGGCCCTGCGCGCTGCCGGTATCAAGCGCTAGCGCTCCACCCTACCTACCTACAACGGGTACCATGAACAAATTTCCAGGCCAGTTTCCGGGAGGAGGGAAAGCTACAACTCAAGCGATCCGCGACATGCTCATCCGGAAGCAAGCGGACTGGCACCACAGTTAAATTTAAGCGTTTCACCATCTAAAAAAAAGGAACAAGCATGAAGAAAGTCTTTCTCGGTTTATTGCTGGCATTGGTGTTTGCAGGCCCGGTTCAAGCCGATTACCCCGCCGGCGTTTCGGTGGATAGGCTGGCTAAAACAAGCTCAAGCTGGGACGGAACGCCATTGCCCGCATACCCGAAAGGCCGCCCTGAAGTAACTATTTTGCGCATAACAATTCCAGTCGGGACGGTTTTACCCATGCACGAACACCTGGTGATCAATGCCGGCGTTCTGTTAAGTGGAGAGCTTACTGTCACCTCCGAAGACAACGAAAAGCTGGTGCTCAAAGCGGGAGATCCAATCGTGGAGCTGGTGAACAAATGGCACTTCGGGAAGAACACAGGGAGTACCCCGGCAGAGATATTGGTGTTCTATGCAGGCTCGCAAGACACGCCGATTACCATAGAAAAATAGACGCCAACGACAACTCGCAACGCATACCGGCCAAAAGTCGGCGATTGACGGCTGCACCCGGCGTCCGCCACACTCGCCGCAAGCCCAGTGGATTTCCTGGCCTTTGCGCAGACCTTCCCCAACCCAGTAAGGATGAGACCAGTGCACACGCTAAGAAATGCTCTCACTGCGCTCGTGACGCTGCTCCTGCTGGCGGGTGGGGCAAGCGCCCAGCAAGCTGATATCTCTGGGACCTGGAAGGCGGAAGTGCGGAACTTGCGGCCGATCAATGGGAAGTTGGTGTAGTCTGTGCTTGAAATGACCTTGAAGATTGAAACGCCAGATGGAGGGCTGATCAAGGGCAACAAGCATTGGAAGAAGCTGCGCGGGCAAGGCGGGAACGTGGCCGGCGTGGATATGCCAGAGGCCAACGAGCCGTTCATCGGTACGATCGAGTCGGACGGCCAAACCGTTCGAATGGTGGAGATCGAGGATTACGGCCTCATGTTCGGCAGAATAATCGGACCGGACAAGCTGGAAATCAGCTACATGGAGCCTCACCCGCATGCCGTGGTTTGGACAGCCATATTCCAGCGGATAGCCGAATAAGCGCTGACGCTGTGATCGCGGGGGCCGCGGGGGCCGTCAAGAACCCGCGCCAAAACCCACCCCCTGCGGCGCCTGGCATCGCGACCGTGATGCGAATGAGCAAAGTCTGTCGGACGGGCAGCATTGGCGACACCAGGCCCTCAGCCATCAAATCGACGGCCTTCGGCCCCTTTGACCACAGGACATTTGCATGCCCAGAATCCGCGATTGACTGTGGTGGCTTGCGCGGTGATACTTGCCGATGAAGTTTGCATGCGCGTCTATTCGCAGGTTCATTCAAGCCGAAGAGCAGAGGAGTATCAACATGTACAAGACTATTCTGGTACCGATCGACATGGCACACGTCGCCGCAGGCAAGGCAAACGTCCACCTCGCCGCGCGCTACGGCGCGGAGGGCGCGAAGATCATTTTGCTGAATGTGGTGGAAGACATTCCGAACTGGGCAGCGATCGACCTGCCGGCAGGTCTGCTCGAGAAGTCCGTCGAGTCGACGCAAGCGGAACTGAAAGCGATAGCCGAAGCCAGTGGTATGCACATGGATGTCGCTGTAAGAACCGGCCATTCCTACGACACCATCCTCGATGTGGCCAAGGAGAAGAAGGCCGATTTGATCATCATCGCTTCACATCGGCCCGGCTTGCAGGATTATTTTCTCGGCTCGACCGCCGCCAAGGTAGTCCGTCACGCGAACTGTTCGGTACTCGTGGTTCGCTAGACCCCTTCCTTTTCCTGACGTCGACCCTGGACCGCGCGAACCGGCACCCTAGCTAGTGAAATCTGGAGCCCGGTTTGTTGCCTTCCGCCTGCGGTGGCGCAAGAACATCAAAGCTGGCGGCACCTTGTAACTGACGGGGTCGGAGTGATTCGAAAATTGAAATCGCTCTGACCCCGGTCATCGTTGCTTTGGCCGTTTGACCGTTTGACCGTTTGACCGGGGCAACGCCGCGGCGCAGCACAAGACCGCGAAGTGCGACGGTTCCAATGCCGTCCAGGAGAGCTATCGGAGCACCGGTAGCGGCAACCGTAAGTTGCCAGTTGCTCCTCGGGCAGGCGGGCCCGTGCCGACGGCGCAGTCAAGCCCTGTAGTGACATTCCAGGAGACAGGCCATGCGTTTTGTCCGCAATGTCCTCTGCGCCGCGCTCTGTGGCGTGGCGCTGAGCACCGCCCCGGCCTCGGCCGCGATCGATGCGTCGCAACTCGGCGCGAAATACAATGCCAGCCGCAGCCGGATCACCTTCAAGGTCTCCTCGTCGCGCGCAACGCGCATCGAGCTGTGGCTGTATTCCTCGGCGAGCGGCACTTCGGAAGTGGCCCGCATTCCGCTCACGCGCGGCGACGGGGACGTCTGGTCGACGGCGGTCTCCCGTGCCAGACTGGCCGCCGCCGGAATCAGCGGGCCGGTGTACTACGGCTACCGCACCTGGGGCCCGAACTGGCCCTATGACGCGGGCTGGAGCAAGGGTTCTGGCCTTGGCTTCGTCAGCGATGTCGACGCGCAGGGCAACCGCTTCAATCCGAACAAGCTGCTCATCGATCCGTACGCCCGGGAACTGAGCCACGACCCGCTGACCCCGACCAACCTCGACGGCACGCTGTACGCGTCGGGACCGCTCCATCGTACGAAAGACAGCGGCAGCCTCGCCCCCAAGGGGATCGTGCTTGCCGGCGACAGGCAGTCCGTCGGCACCAGGCCGACGCGCGCCTTCAAGGACGATGTGGTGTACGAGGTGCATGTGCGTGGCCTGACCATGAACGACAGCAGTATTCCGGCCGCCTACCGCGGCACCTACCGCGGTGCGGGCCTGAAGGCGGCCTACCTGAAGAGCCTGGGGATCACCGCGGTCGAGTTCCTGCCGGTACAGGAAACCCAGAACGACACCAATGATGTCGTGCCCGACAGCACCTCGGACGACAACTACTGGGGCTATTCGACCCTCAACTACTTCGCCCCCGATCGTCGCTACGCCTCTGACCGCAGCCCCGGCGGGCCGACGCGCGAATTCAAGAAGATGGTCAAGGCCTTTCACGACCAGGGCATCAAGGTGATGATCGATGTCGTCTACAACCACACCGGCGAAGGCGGCGCCTGGTCATCGGCAGACACGGCGACCTACAACGTACTGAGCTTCCGCGGGCTGGACAACGCGGCCTACTACACGCTGACCAGCGACCTGCAGTCCACCTGGGATAACACCGGCGTCGGCGGCAACTTCAATACGCACAACCCGATCGCGCAGAACCTGATCGTGGATTCCCTGGCCTACTGGCGCGACACCTTGGGCGTCGACGGTTTCCGCTTCGATCTCGCCTCGGTACTCGGCAATACCTGCGAAGTCGGCTGCTTCAACTTCGACAAGATGGCCAGCGGCAACGCGCTCAACCGCATCGTGCGCGAGTTGCCGCCGCGCCCGGCCGGTGGCGGCACGGGGGTGGACCTGGTGGCCGAGCCGTGGGCGATCGGTGGCAACTCGTATCAGGTCGGTGGTTTCCCAAGCGGCTGGTCAGAGTGGAACGGCAGCTATCGTGACACCTTGCGCCAGAGTCAGAACCAGCTCGGCGTCGCGCCGATTACCACCGGCCAACTGGCCACGCGCTTTGCCGGCTCCGCCGATCTCTTCGAGAACAATGGCCGCAAGCCCTGGAACTCGGTGAACCTCCTGGTGGCCCATGATGGCTTCACCCTGCGCGACCTGTACGCCTGCAACAGCAAGAACAACAGCCAGCCATGGCCGCATGGCCCGTCCGACGGCGGCGAGGACAACAACCATAGCTGGGACCAGGGCGGCGTTGCCGCCGAACAGCGCAAGGCGGCCCGTAACGGCCTGGCGCTGGCGATGCTCTCGGCTGGCGTGCCGATGATCAGCGGTGGCGACGAGTCACTGCGCAGCCTGCAGTGCAACAACAATCCCTACAATCTCGATTCGAGCGCCAACTGGCTGAACTGGCAATGGAACAGCGACCAAGCCAACTTCCAGGCCTTCGCCAAGGGCATGATCGCCTTCCGCAAGGCGCACCCGGCGCTGCGCCCGCTCGATTTCTATTCGAGCGTCGATAACAACGGCAACGTGATGGAGCAACTGCGCTGGTTCAAGCCCGACGGCAGCATGAGCGACAGCGCCTACTTCGGCGATCCGGACAAGCGCGCCATCGCCTGGCGCATCGACGGCAGCGAGCTGGGTGACAGCGCCGCCGCGATCTACGTCGCCTACAACGCCTGGAGCGGCGAGGTGAATTTCACCTTGCCCTGGCCCGGGCCCAACCGCAAGTGGCATCGCGTCACCGACACCTGCACCTGGGCCGAAGGCACGGGCCAGGTTCGTGCCCCCGGCAGCGAAGAGTTCGTGGGTGTCGAAGGATCGAACTACGGCGTCTGCGGGCGCGGCGTCCTGGTGCTGATCGGCAGGTAGGGGACGTCTGTCAGCAGCGAATGTAAGTTGATACACCGACTTGAGAAGATCGGCGATTTGTTGAGGCGCCGATGATCACGAAGGAGGTGTATGTGGAAATCGAAGTACTAAGGAAGCACGGATTCAGCCTGCGCAAGATCGCTGCCGAAGTAGGCTGCGCGGTGAACACCGTACGTAGCCATCTGGCGAAGGGAAGCCAGCCTTGCTGCCAGCGCCAGAAGAAGCGGGTGAGCAAGCTGTCCGCCGATGAAACGTACCGGCGCGAACGACAAGGTGCCGCGCAGCCGCGTAGATCCCGTCGACCGCTCTGAGACCCCTGTTCGCTCGTACGACCGGATCGGCTGCAGCCTGCAGCCGGATCGTGCGCAGGAAGGCGCGCAATTGGCTGATGCCGCCACGGTAGCCGAGCGCGGCAATTTCGCCGAGCAGAACCGTCCGCAACACGTTGGCCACCGGTTTTATCCTGATGGGTGACTGGTGCGAACTACTTCCGACATCGAAAGATTGAAAACCAGGGCACGGATATTACGGCTACTGCGCGAAAGAATTCGCTCACCCTTCTGGCTGCAGCCGGCTAACGAGTGACCGCGATTGCATTTGGTTGCGGAGCTAGTCCCGTCAAACGCGGAACCAAGCCGATAGTTGCCCTCGCAAGCGCCCAAATGCTGGATCAGTGCAATGTTTAAGGCTGATTCGTTTGGTAATTCTTTCGTAAAGCGCCGACGACCTCGGGCGCTTCTGCTCTCGGCAAATCAGTTGCATTGCCTCCTTCGGCATTCGTGGCTTGCCGTCGATTCCGAACTCGAAACCTCTGACACGCAGCCAATCGCGAATGGGGGTATTCTGCGACCAGTCTAGGCTTTCGCGCAGAGCGTTGTCCGCACCCCACAGCCAGACGTCGACCTCAGGAACAATCACCAAGGCCTTGGCGCGCTCGCCCCACGCCGCTTGCAAATCGAGATCCAGAGTGGCCTCGAGCATCAGTGGGGATTCATCCTCCCGCCCGCAGCCATGAAAATCCAAGACCATCAGGGCGTGGCGAAAACGACGCGCTTCGCTTGCCAACAACTCAGCGCCGGTGCTGCGAACGCCGCCATCACGGCCCATATGCGGACGAAATACATAAGTCACCGGCCGAATTCCCAAAGCCTGCGGACGTGCCAGAACACCCTGCAACGCGAACTGCATGTTCTTGTCAGCCACCAAGACGACCAAGTCTTGCAAAGCCACCTCAGCTTAGAATACCGGCAGCAAAAAGGCTTCCCAGATCGGGCCGCCCTTGCTTCCAGTTCTGTAGCGCCGGATGGCAGTCGCCTGCAACGATGTCAGTGGCTCCGGCCGCGTCCTTGGCAAAGCACAGGATCTGGGCGGGTTCCAGCATGTTCAGAGCTACCGGGCTATGCGTAGCAATGAGCACCTGCCCATCGTAGATTGACGAGAGCGATTGGATGACCGTCTCGATAGCACGAGGATGGATACCGTTTTCTGGTTCTTCGATAAGGAACACACCGTTCAGATCCGATAGGTAGGCCGGAATGGTCAAAGCCAAGAGTCGAAGAGTTCCGTCGGACGCCAGCCACGATGGAACCTCGGCGCCATTTGCATATTTGATAACCAGGTATCGGTGTCGGTCTTCTCGGCGTTCGACAGTGTCAATGTCGACGATATCCTCCAGGGCAGTGCGCACGTGCTCAAGCCAGTCTCCGAAACGCTGCCGGTCGCGGCGCAATTCGGCAATCACCCAGGGCAGATTCGAGCCGTCGGTTTGAAAACGCTGCCCGAGACCAGGCGGACTCGGCTGACGCATGATTTGGCTGTCGAGTACGACGTTCTGCACTCCCGTCTCAAGCAGATCCCGGAACCACGAGCTGACTGGGAAGTTGTCCTCATCGGCTGGAATGTGAGCCAGCGCCAGCTTGGTTCGCCCGAGGCGAAAGGACGGTGCATACGACTTCTTTGCCCCTTCGGTGTAGTAGTTGTCGTTACCGCCAGGTGTCTTCTTCATCACCACCTTGAAACCCGGGCGCCCTTTTCCGACGAAAATGGATGGCGCATCGTCACGAACAAATGGGAACATGTCGCGCTGCAGCGCAGGTGTCCCCAAGTCTGCCGTGCGCAACCACAAGGTCTCGTGATTCAGCCCGAGCTCATCCGTAGGCGCATCAAGGCCAATTTCCAGTTCATACCGGACCAACGTATAGCGTTGCTTGTCTTCGGCCATACGCTCACGTACACCGGCAGGAATCGGCGCCTCTACAGCCAGCTGAAACGCGGCCCGCGACCCTAGGTTCTCGGTTGGCCCCTGCCAGATCAACTTGTCGAAATTAGCGCTGCGCGACAGGATCGTTTCACGCACGGTGCCACGCGGGTGCACATGTACGAGATCGCTAAGCAGACCGATGACATCCAAAAACGTCGTCTTACCGCTGGCGTTTGGTCCCACCAGAGCCTGGATCGGTCGCAGGGTCTGGTTGACCGCCTTGAGGCAGCGGAAATATCGGGTCTGAATGCGGGAAAACATCGAATGGAGAGTAGCAGATTCAATGGTAAGGACCAGAGTATATGTGATGTTTTCTGCAGATCGGCGTGCGAATCAGAGTCAAGTCCAAAATCGGTAGTGCCATTGGGAGCCAGAGTGATTTGTAAATTGCAATCACTCTGACCGCTTTGACCAGCCCGCCCTGGCCGCCGCTGTCAGCATGACGACTGCTTCTCTCAGACGAAATCACCAAATCGTTTACTCTTGGCGCAGCGCCTTCTTTGCTGCCTTATGCACCAGTCGGCTAAGGGCCTCCAGCGCCGACGAAGCAATTCGCCAACGATGCCAGAACAGTGGAACGTCCAAGCAATGCTGCGGAGCGAGCTCGATGAGTTGCCCCGCTTTCAGGTGCGCCTCGGCCAGCTGTTCCGGGATCATTCCCCACGTCATGCCGCGCAACACAGCCTCACCAAAGGATCGGGTGGTGGGGACGTAGTGCGTCGGTGGCTTGATGACGGCATCGGTGAGACGGGCCAGAAAGACCTGCTGCAGACCATCTTTTTTGTTGAACATCAACATCGGGGCGGCGTTCAGAGACTCGGCATTGAGCCCGGCGGCGAAGTGCCGCCCGGCGTATGCGGGTGAGGCCAGCGCCAGATAGCGCATGACGCCGAGTGGCTCGACCCGGCAGCCCTGGATCGCCTTGGCATTGGCGCTGACGCCTGCCATCACGGAGCCTTCACGCAGCAAAACCATCGAGTGATCCTGATCCTCGACCCGCAGGTCCAGGGTCATGGCCGTGCTGGCGCCCAGAGCATCGAACACCTCGAGGAACCAGCTATCCAGCGAATCGGCATTGATCACCATCGGAATGCGCACGGCAGACGTGGCGCCGGCATCGGCGACGCCCAGTTCCACGAGCAGTTCGGATTCCAGCAGGGCAAGTTCTTCCGCGTAGCGCAACAGAAGGCGTCCGGCGGCAGTCGCCTGGCAGGGCGTGCAGCGCTGGATCAATACCTGCCCCATGCGCTCCTCCAGCAACTTGATCCGCTGACTGATCGCCGATGGCGTGACGTTCAACTTCCGCGCTGCCAGTTCGAAACTGCCTTCGCGGAGGGCTTCGGCGAAAGCCGCCAATTGCGCGTTGTCGATTTTCATGGGTTAGAAAATCTAATGAATACTTACGCAGTTTAACTGTATTTGTTTTGTGGCGCGCCATAAGCTGACGGCCTTGCCCACTTCACTGACAATTCATGCCAGCTGACCTGATTGCCGGATTCCTTTCGGGCGCGGTCCTCATCGTCGCCATCGGTGCGCAGAATTCCTACGTGCTGCGCCAGGGCGTCCGGCGCGAACACATCCTGCCACTTGTGCTCATCTGCGCCAGCGCCGATGCCCTGCTGATCGCGGCCGGGATTGCGGGACTCGGGGCAGTGATCCAAGCCCAGCCGGTATTTCTCAGCCTCGCTCGCCATGGCGGGGCAGTGTTCCTGCTCCTCTACGGACTGGCATCGGCGCGGCGCGCCCTCCAACCGGAACAACTCATCCTCGACGCCGGGCCGGGCGTGCCGCTCGGCGTTGCGCTCGCGACCTGTCTCGGCTTTACCTTCCTGAATCCGCATGTCTATCTGGATACGGTGATCCTTCTCGGCTCGCTGGCCAGCCAGAGAGAAGAGGGACGATGGATTTTTGGGGCGGGAGCTGTCGCTGCGAGCTTTGTCTGGTTCTTTGCGCTCGGTTACGGGGCGCGTTTGCTGGCCCCGCTGTTTGCCAAACCCTCCTCCTGGCGCGTCCTCGACTCGCTGATCAGCATGACGATGTTGGGGCTGGGTGGCATGTTGTTACTGGAGTAGCGGCGACTGGTAGCGCATCGCCCCTCGCCGTTTATCTATCCGTGATTGGGGGAGGGGTCCCGAAATGGCGGCGTTGGACCGCGCGGGTAGTCGTTGGACGCCAGCAGGCTACAATGGCGCGGTGCCGTAGCGTGTTGTCGCGAGTTGACTATAGGCACCCGGGATGGTTGGGCCGAATCGAATCTGAGATCGCACCTGCGCAGTCACCAGGGAGTTGATCAGCGCTCACCTGACCGCGTGACTGTCCTCTCGCGTTTTTGGCGGGCTTCCACGCCGCCTCTTTCTTTGGAGACTGCCATGTCGTCGTGGGGCTGCCCGCATGAAGTCAAGGGACTGTGCACCAAGGTGAACGACCTCGTCTGTAACCCGGGCATGAAGGGCTGCGAACTGGCCGGTCGCTACATCTTTACCAGCAGCGAAGACAAGAACAAGCGACTGCGGGAAAAACAGGCGCGGGCGGCAGGCGAGCAGGAAGGAATTGAGGATGTTTAAGCGTTCCTGGTTCTGGGATCGCTTGGCCAAGCGCTACGCCAGGATGCCAATTCCAGATCAGGCGTCCTATGAGACCAAGCTGGAGAAGACCCGGGCCTTGCTGCGGCCGGATAGCCGGGTGCTGGAGTTCGGTTGCGGCACCGGTTCTACCGCCATCCTCCATGCCCCGCATGTGGCGCTTGTCCATGCCATTGACTATTCGCCGCGGATGCTCGAAATCGCCCGCGAAAAAGCTGGTGCCGCCGGGGTGACCAACCTGACCTTCGCCCAGGCCACACTGGCCGAGTTGGACAGCCCGGCAGGTAGCTGGGATGTCATCCTGGGTATGAGCGTCCTCCACCTGTTGCCGGGTCGGGTGCAGACCCTGGCCCGGGTGCATCACTTGCTCAAACCGGGCGGGGTGTTCATCTCGAGCACTATCTGCATCGGGGACGCCTCGTGGCCGATGCGTGTGTTGGCGCCGGTGTTTCGCGCACTGCCACTGTTGCCCAGCATTTCGTCGCTAACGCTGAGCCAGCTGAAGGGCGAGTTCGAACGCGCCGGATTCAAGATCGAGGACTGCTGGCGGCCGGGCGTAAACAAGGCCGCCTTCATCGTGGCGAGAAAATGAGCCGGAGGATGCCGGGGTCTGTCCCCTGATTCCC
>NZ_JAVTWB010000056.1:0-13667 GCF_032229525.1 Accumulibacter sp.
TTCTCGCCGAACCGGCGCTGCTGATGGTCCTGTTTTCGGCATCGTTGATCTCGAAATCGACCTCGCTGACCACCATCGTCGAGACGCTGGCGCATCGCGACCTGGCCATCTATCCGAGTCTGGCTTTCGCCGGTGTCGCCTTCACCATGGTGTCGCTGGCTGAAAACGCCCGCGTGCCGGTGGACAACCCGGCAACCCACCTCGAACTGACGATGATTCACGAAGCGTTGATCCTGGAGTATTCGGGCCGTCATCTGGCGCTGCTCGAATGGGCCGCGAGCCTGAAGCTCTTCGCCTACTCTTGCATCGGGCTGGCGCTGTTCTTCCCCTGGGGCGTCGCCGAGGCGCAGGCGCCGCTGGCGCTGCTGCTGGCGATGCCAACGCTGATCCTGAAGCTGGCGATCGGCGGCGCGCTGCTGGCGCTACTTGAGACGCTCAGCGCCAAGATGCGCATCTTTCGCGTCCCGGAATTCCTCGCCACCGCTTTCCTGCTGGCGGTGATCGGCATGCTGGTGCACATCCTGGTAAGGCCTTGAGATGAGCGAATTCGTCGCCCAACTGATCAATCTGCTGGCGTCAACGCTCCTGATCCTCGCCTTCGCGATGATCTCGCAGCGGCGGATTCTGTCGCTGATTCACCTGTTCACCGCGCAAGGAGCAACACTGGTCGCGGCGACGCTGGTGGTCGGCTACGCGACGGAGCAGCCACACCTCTACCTGTCGGCCGGCATCACCCTGGTGGTCAAGGTGATCCTGATCCCCTTGTTGCTGCATCGGGTGATCAATCGCCTCAACGTGCGCTGGGACATCGAAACGCTGATCAACATCCCGACGACGATGATCATCGGCATCTTGCTGGTAATTTTTGCCTTCGACCTGGCACTACCGATCTCCAAGCTGTCGGCCAGTATCGCCCGTGGCACACTCGGCATCGCGCTCGCCTGCGTGCTGCTCTCGTTCCTGATGATGATTACCCGTGCCAAGGCGGTACCACAGGTGATCGGCTTCCTGTCGATGGAAAACGGCCTGTTTTTCGCCGCCACGTCGGCCACCTACGGCATGCCGATGGTCGTTGAACTCGGCATCGCGCTCGACGTGCTGGTCGGTATTCTGATTCTCGGCGTCTTCATGTTCCAGATTCGCGAGCAGTTCGACAGCCTCGACATCAGCCACCTCGAAAAGCTCAAGGAGGACTGACTTGGCAACGCTGTTCTACGTCCTCGGCATTCCCCTGCTTGGCAGCCTGGTGCTGGCGTTTACCGGGCAACGCGACAGCGCGCGCGAAATCAATGTCGCTTTCAGCCTCGCGACTTTCATCGCCACCTGCATGTTGACCGTCGAGATTGTCTCGGGCGGGCCGCAGCTGGTCTGGAAGCACGAGTTCTTCATTGACCCGCTGAACGTCTTTCTGGTCACCCTGACCAGCTTTGTCGGCCTGACCACGGCCATCTTCTCGCGGCCTTACATGCGCATCGAGCAGGACCACGGCAAAATGACGCCGCAGCGGCAGCGCCTCTACCACAGCATGTATCAATTGTTCAGTTTCACCATGCTGCTGGCGCTGACCACCAACAACATGGGCATCCTGTGGGTGGCCATGGAGGCGGCGACGCTGACCACCGTGCTGCTGGTCAGCGTGTACCGGACCGCGGCCAGTCTCGAAGCAGCGTGGAAATACTTCATTCTCTGTGGCGTCGGCATCGCCCAGGCCCTGTTCGGGACGGTATTGCTGTACATGGCGGCGGAAAAGGTGATCGGCACCGAGGCTGGGGCATTGTTGTGGACCAATCTCGACGCGGTCAAGACCCAGCTCGATCCGACCATCATCACCCTGGCTTTCGCTTTCCTGTTCATCGGCTACGGCACCAAGGTTGGCCTGGTGCCGATGCACAATTGGCTACCGGATGCACACGCGGAGGGGCCGACGCCGGTTTCTGCCGTGCTTTCGGGCCTGCTGTTGAACGTTGCGGTCTATGCCCTTTTGCGCTGCAAGGTGCTGACCGACGGAGCGTTGGGCAACCAGCTCGCCGGCGAACTGATGATGGGCTTCGGTCTACTGTCGGTGGTCGTGGCGGCTTTCTTCCTGTCTCGGCAGAAGGACGTCAAGCGCATGTTTGCCTACTCCTCGATCGAGCACATGGGGCTGATCACCTTCGCCTTCGGCATGGGCGGCGCCATCGCAAACTATGCCGGCTTGCTGCACATGACGGTACATTCGCTGATCAAGTCGGCAATCTTCTTTGCCGTCGGGCATGCCACGCAGAAAGCCGGGACACAGAACATGGCCGACATCCGCGGTCTGATCAAGGTCAGTCCGCGGCTCGCCTGGGGGATGATGCTCGGCTCGCTGGCGATTCTCGGCATGCCACCTTTCGGCGTCTTCGCCAGCGAATTCTTGATTCTCACCACCGCCATGCGTGACCACTCCTGGGCCACGCCATTCCTGCTGCTGGCCCTCGGCGTCGCCTTCGCCGCCGTTTTCAGCCGGGTCCAGCCGATGGTCTTCGGCGAAACCTCGCTCAAAAAGACCCTCGGCCACACGCCCGCGCTGCTACCAGTTTTTGCACACCTCGGCCTGGGCCTGATGCTCGGCCTGTATATCCCGCCGTACCTGCACAACTGGTATCGTCAGGCAGCCGCGATGATCGGGGGTTAGGACGATGCGGATTTCCGGGTTCAGCCTTGATTGCGAACGCCTGCCGGCCCCTCTGCCGATCTGGCGCGCTACGGTGCGCAGCGAAACCTGGCAGGTGGTCGCCCGGGCGGTGTCCGAGAGCGGCGGACGGCTGCTCGCCCTGTGGGCGTCCGATCGCACGCAGGGTGCCTCGGGTGAGCTGCTGATCTCGGCCGCCTATGCCGTTCCTGAAGGTCTGCTATGGCTCGACCTGCCACTCGCCGAGCGTGCGGCAAGCTATCCTGACCTGGTGCCGTTTTTTCCCTGCGCCGGCCGGATGCAACGGGCGGCGGCCGATCTGCTCGGCGCTACGGCCGAAGGCGCAACCGATCGACGGCCCTGGCTGAATCACGGCGCCTGGCCTGAGGATTACTTACCGCTGCGTCGGGATGGCGCGCAGAAAGCTGCCGCCGCGCCGCGAGAGGTTAGCGACTATGCCTTCGTTCGCGTCGAAGGCGATGGTGTGCATGAGATCCCGGTCGGGCCGGTGCATGCGGGAATCATCGAACCGGGACACTTTCGCTTCTCGGTCGTCGGCGAGAAGGTGCAGCGTCTGGAGCAACGGCTGGGCTATACGCACAAGGGAATAGAAAAGCGTTTCACCGAGCTGCCGCCACTCCAGGCACATCGGCTGGCAGGGCGCATTTCTGGTGATTCGACGGTGGCCTACGCGTGGGCCTACTGCATGGCGCTGGAGTCGTTGGCGGGCTGCCAGATTAGCGAGCGCGCCAGTTGGCTGCGGGCGCTGCTACTCGAACGCGAACGGGTGGCCAACCACCTCGGCGACCTCGGTGCGCTGGGCAACGATGCGGCATTCGCTTTCGGCATGGCCCGCTTCTCAAGCCTCAGGGAAGACTGGCTTCGCCTTTCGCAAGACGCCTTTGGTCACCGCCTGATGATGGACATTGTCGTTCCGGGTGGCGTGGCGACCGATGTCGATGCGGCGACTGCCGCACGATTATCCGCTCAGTGCGACCTGATCGAGCGTGAAGTGCAGGAACTGCACCAGGTGTACGACGAGCACCCCGGCCTGCAAGACCGCTTCCTGACCACCGGTCGGGTATCGCCCGACCTCGCCGCCCGACTCGGGCTCACCGGCCTCGCGGGACGCGCCAGCGGCCAGGCTGCGGACCTGCGCTGCGACCGACCCTGGGCTCCCTACGACCAGCTGGAAGTACAGATCGCGACGCATCGAAACGGCGACGTCGCCGCCCGGGTCAGCGTACGTTTTGACGAGCTGCGGGAGTCGCTGCGCCTGATTCGCGTGCTCCTTTCCCGGCTTCCCGAGGGCCAGACACACAGCGCACTCCGGCTACCGACCAAGGTCGCGTGCGGTGCTGGCTGGGTCGAGGGCTGGCGCGGCGAGATCTTCGTCGCCCTCGAATATGATGGCGAGCAAGGCGCCAATTGTATCCGCCGCTGTCACTGCCACGATCCCTCGTGGCAGAACTGGCCGGTGCTCGAACACGCCGTCATGGGGGACATCGTTCCCGACTTTCCGCTGATCAACAAATCCTTTAACCTGAGCTATTCGGGACACGACCTCTGATGTGGCGCATTCTCAAACAGATCGCGAAACACGGCATCCGCAGCGAAGCGCCGCCGCAGAGCAGCGCCGCTCTGCGCGTGGAAAGTGAGCACATTCAACACGAACTCCTCGACATTCTTGGCCAGGCGCTAAGCATTCGCCAGGTCGACGCTGGTTCGTGCAACGGCTGCGAGCTGGAAATAAACGCCCTCAACAACCCCTACTACAACATCGAAGGACTCGGCATCAAGTTCGTTGCCAGCCCACGCCACGCCGACATGCTGCTGGTGACCGGCCCCGTTTCGCGCCACATGGAGTTGGCCTTGCGCCGTACCTACGAAGCCACTCCGGACCCCAAGCTGGTCGTTGCCGTTGGCGATTGCGGCTGCAAGGGAGGCATTTTCGGCGACAGCTACGCGAGCTGCGGGCGAGTGGCCAACGTCATACCGGTTGATGTCGCGGTGGCCGGCTGCCCACCAGCCCCGTTCGAGATCCTGCGCGGAATTCTCACCGCCGTGCGGCGCTGCCGCGCGACACCGACGAACAACTTGGGCGCAGGCTGAGCCGAGCAGCGATCTTATCAATCACGTCGACACAGAAGGTCGACCGTTCACTTGCGTTAGGGTCTGCTCGACGACTTGTGTAGTGCCAGCTTTGAGCATCGTCGCTACTCGACGCGGGACGACAAGGGCGGAATGGTTGTCAAGCTTCGACGCAATGACCTTTATGCCCGTCTCCATGCGCAACGGGTAAGGGCGGCCTGCGAAGGCAAGCGCGGCGCGCGGCTCTTCGGCGGCGACGATCAGCGCGCCGCGCTCGAATGGACGGAAAGAGCGGCGCGGAGGGGCTAGCGGGAGCTGCCCCTGCTCACCCGGATCGTTGTCGACCGCCCTGAAGCCGGCGAAACTACTCCGGCAGCGCGCCGGAACCGGAAGCCGCCCACGCGCGGTAAATCTGCAGTGCAACATGGGCGTCGTTCGCCGCATAAAGCTGCTGCCGCTCGCTCAGGCGAGCGGTTGCCCAGTTGCTGGTGCCGATCTTCCTGGACTTCTGCAGCGTCTGAGCGAAAAAATGCGCGACAGCCACTTTCGCGCCGACCGTTCCGCGATGCCCCGGGCCACGCAGAACTTCACCAAGGTCGAGGACCTTGTCGATCTCGATACCCAATCTGGATCGCAGAGCGCTGCGGTCGTTGCCCAGTCCAAAACCGACCTTCAGCAAGCGCGGCGACTCGAGAATCGCCTTCAATTCGTCGATACCGGGCAAGCGAGAGACCTGGAAGAGATAGGCGCGGGTTTCGGTCGCCAACTGGACGAGATGCGGGCCCGTCGACGCCTCGCCCTGCCGGAAAGTGGGTTTCGATTCGCTATCGAAGCCGATGACATCGGCGGCCATCAAGACATCGAGCGCCTCACCGCAAAGCGCTTGCGAATCAACCAGGCGCACGTTGGCAATGGCGATGCCCGGATAGGCGGGAAACGCCGCGGCCCTCAGGGAGGTTCGGTTCAGGACGACGTCGCTCAAATCAACACACCCGCTTTCCCCGGTTTCCCGGACACATCCTGCCCAAGCCTGCTCGTCGCGATGGAAGAGATAGCGGCCGGTGACTGCACAACCCGTCGCGCTGCACCTTGAAGCCGCGCCAGAGGGAACCCGTACGGGCGCGCGGCAGCCGACAGGAGCGTCGCAGGGGCTTCGGGCGGATTGCTGGCGGAAGCGGTGAGATTCGAACTCACGGACGGTTGCCCGTCGCTAGTTTTCAAGACTAGTGCAATCGACCACTCTGCCACGCTTCCTGCGCACTTGCCGACGGCCCCTCGTGCCTGCCGCCACGGCGGGGCGAATGATAGCACGCTGCCGCTGTTCGCAATGACGGTGAGTGCGACGCCGCGCTCGCCGATTGCCGTACGTGATGCCGACCGTGATTGAAACTTTTGCTTTAATTAGCTAGTCTTACCGTCGTAATCGGCATTCCATCAACAGGAGGAACACAATGCAACCCCAGTTTCAGATGACAGGCCAGGCAACCCGCGAAATGTCGCTGCAGCAGAACAAGGTTCTGCGCAATACGTTCATGATGCTCGCGCTGACCATGGTGCCAACCGTACTCGGCGCGCTGGTGGGCGTACAGATGCAGTTCTCGTTCATGTCCGGCAGCCCGCTGATGTCTTTCCTGCTCTTCCTCGGTATCGCCTTCGGCTTCATGTGGGGGATCGAGCGAACCAAGAACAGCGGCATGGGAGCGGTCCTGCTGCTCGGCTTCACCTTCTTCATGGGCCTGATGCTGTCGCGCATCCTGCAGGTGGCGCTCGGCTTCAGCAATGGGGGGTCGCTGATCGCCATGGCGGCGGGCGGTACCGGCGTCATCTTCTTCTCGCTCTCGGCCGTGGCAACGGTGACCAAGAAGGACTTCAGCTTCCTGGGCAAGTTCCTGTTCATCGGCATGATCGTCGTTCTGCTGGCGGCGGTGGCCAATATCTTCTTCCAGATCCCGGCCCTGTCGCTGACCATCTCGGCGGTCGCGGTGATGGTCTTCTCGGCCTACATCCTCTACGACATCAGCCGCATCGTGAATGGCGGGGAGACGAACTACATCTCGGCGACGCTGTCGGTCTATCTGAGCATTTACAACGTCTTCGTCAGCCTGCTGAACCTGCTGATGATGTTGAGCGGCGAACGCGACTGATCGGGGAGCGCGGGTCCAGAAAAAGGGCGGCCGCGGCCGCCCTTTCTCGTTGACCCGCTGCCGGGGTGGTCGTCAGGCCAGCAACAAGCCAACAGCGACCTTGCGCCCCTCGGCCATCAGGACATTGTAAGTACGACACGCAGCGGGCAGATCCATCACCTCGAGGCCCTTCTGCGCGCGGATCAGTGGCTGCAGCAGATCGGGACTCGGGAAGCGCAGTTGCTGACCGGTGCCGAGCAGCACGATGTCGGCGTCAAGCGAGGCGAGTAGTTCGAAATCGGCCACCCCGAGCGTTGCGAAGGTCGCCTGCGTCCAGTCCGGGATCAGGCGCTCTGGCAGCACGGCCAGATTGCAGTTGTGACGGATGCCGTTCACGCTGACGTAGCCTTCTCCGTAAGCGGTAAAGGTGTTCAAACCACCGGGATTGTCTGGCTGCAGCTTCATGAAAATTGCGGTGCACAAATCGTTAAAGTACGATTATAGCTTTTTTGCCGATCGTCTCCAGAGAGGGGCGGCGCGCGAGCACTCCCCGGTGCCCTGCGCGCTGATCGACAAGTCGTCAACTGCGCTGCCACCCTTGCCACCAATCGAGCCCGGACCATGAGACAGTTTTCCCGCATCCAGCGTTTACCCCCCTACGTCTTCAGCATTACCGCTCAACTGAAGATGGCCGCACGCCGGCGTGGTGAAGACATCATCGACATGAGCATGGGCAATCCGGACGGCCCGACGCCGCAGCACATCACCGACAAGCTGGTCGAGGCGGCGCTACGCGAAAACACGCACGGCTATTCGGTCTCGCAGGGCATTCCGCGCCTGCGCAAGGCGATCTGCGACTGGTACCAGCGGCGCTACGAGGTGACCCTCGACCCGGAAAGCGAAGCGGTGGTCACCATCGGCTCGAAGGAAGGCATCGCCCATCTGATGCTGGCCACGGTCGACCGCGGCGATACCGTGCTGGTACCCAATCCCTCGTACCCGATTCACATCTACGGCGCAATCATCGCCGGCGCCGACATCCGCTCGGTGCCGATGACGCCGGATGTCGATTTTCTCGCGGAGCTCGAACGCGCGATCCGGGAGACGAACCCGAAACCGAAGATGATGATCCTCGGTTTCCCGAGCAATCCGACGGCGCGCTGCGTAGACCTGCCGTTTTTCGAACGCGTGGTCGCCCTGGCCCGGGAGCACGACATCCTGGTGGTGCATGACCTGGCCTACGCCGATATCGTCTTCGATGGCTACCAGGCGCCGTCGATCCTGCAGGTTCCCGGCGCGCGTGAAGTGGCCGTCGAATTCTTCACCATGTCCAAAAGCTACAACATGGCCGGCTGGCGGGTCGGCTACATGGTCGGCAACGAGGAGTTGTGCCGGGCGCTGGTGCGCATCAAGAGCTATCACGACTACGGAACCTTCACGCCGATCCAGGTGGCGTCGGTGATTGCGCTGGAGGGTTCGCAACAGTGTGTCGAAGACGTACGGCTGACCTATCAGCGGCGCCGCAACGTACTCGCCAAGGGACTGCATGAAGCCGGCTGGATGGTCGAGATCCCCAAGGCGTCGATGTACATCTGGGCCCGGATCCCCGAGTTCTACCGCCACCTGGGGTCGATGGAGTTCGCCAAGAAGCTGCTGATCGAGGCCAAAGTGGCGGCATCGCCCGGGGTCGGCTTTGGTGAGTTCGGTGACGATCACGTCCGCTTCGCCCTGATCGAGAACGAGGAACGTACGCGCCAAGCGGTTCGCGGCATCCGCGACATGTTCAGGAAGGACGGCTTGCTGCCCCCGGGCGCCGGTCGCGACAAGGCAACAGCATGAAACCGATCCGCAAATCGAGCAAGCTGGACAACGTCTGCTATGACATCCGCGGCACCGTGCTGGAAACCGCCAAACGGATGGAGGAGGAAGGCCACCATATCATCAAGCTGAACATCGGCAACCTCGCCGCGTTCGGCTTCGATTCCCCGGAAGAAATCCAGCTCGACATGATCCGCAACCTGCCCGCCGCGGCCGGTTATTCGGACGCCAAGGGCATCTTCTCGGCGCGCAAGGCGGTCATGCATTACACCCAGCAGAAGCACGTCAAGGGCGTGACGCTGGAAGACATCTACATCGGCAACGGCGTTTCCGAGCTGATCGTGATGGCCATGAACGCCTTGCTCAACACCGGCGACGAAGTGCTGGTGCCGACGCCCGACTACCCGCTGTGGACCGCCGCGGTGAGCCTCTCGAGCGGCACGCCACGCCACTACCTCTGCGACGAAGCGAACGACTGGCTACCCGACCTCAAGGATCTGCGCGCCAAGATCACGCCCAGGACGCGAGCGCTGGTGGTGATCAACCCGAACAACCCGACCGGCGCGCTGTATCCGGAAAACGTGCTGCTGGAAATGGTCGATATCGCCCGCCAGCACAACCTGATCATTTACGCCGATGAGGTGTACGACAAGGTGCTCTACGATGGCGCGACGCATACCGCGATCGCCTCGTTGTCAAGCGACGTGCTGACAGTCACCTTCAATGGCCTGTCGAAGAACTACCGCTCCTGCGGCTATCGCGCCGGCTGGATGGTCGTTTCCGGCGATCTGCGCGATGCGCGGGACTACATCGAGGGTCTGGACATGCTCTCCTCGATGCGCCTGTGCTCCAACGTGCCCGGCCAGCATGCCATTCAGACCGCGCTCGGCGGCTACCAGAGCATTGACGACCTGGTGGCGCCAGGTGGCCGCATGTGCCGCCAGCGCGATCTGGCACACGAGCTGATCACCGCCATTCCCGGCGTCAGTTGCGTCAAACCCAAGGCCGCGCTGTACATGTTTCCGCGCCTCGACCCGAAGGTTTATCCGATCCGGAACGACCAGGAGTTCATTGCCGAGCTACTGCAAGACGAGCGCGTGCTGCTGGTCCAGGGAACCGGTTTCAACTGGCCGCATCCCGATCACTTCCGCCTGGTGTTCCTGCCGCACGAAGACGACCTGCGCGACGCGATTGCGCGCATCGCGCGCTTCCTCGAAGGCTATCGCCAGCGTGCAGGCACCCAGACGACGGCGAGCCCCGGTACTTAGCACGCCCATCTTCTCCACCCGCAACACTTACTTTTGACTTCGCCATGAAACCTATCAACGTTGGACTTCTCGGAATCGGCACCGTCGGTGGCGGTACTTATTCGGTACTCAAACGTAACGCCGAGGAAATCGCGCGCCGTGCGGGCCGCCCCATTCAGATCAGCGTCGTTGCCGACAAAGACCTGCAACGGATTCGGCAACTCACCGACGGCAGCTGCAGGATCACCGACGACGCCTTTGCCGTGATCAGCGACCCCGAGGTCGACATCATCGTCGAACTGATCGGCGGCGATGGCGTCGCCAAGCAACTGGTACTGCAGGCGATCGACAACGGCAAGCATGTGGTGACCGCCAACAAGGCCCTGCTCGCCAAGCACGGCAACGAAATCTTTGCCGCCGCCCAGAAGAAGGGGGTGATGGTCGCGTTCGAAGCCGCCGTCGCTGGCGGCATCCCGATCATCAAGGCACTGCGCGAAGGACTGACCGCGAACCGCATCGAATGGATCGCCGGAATCATCAACGGCACCACCAACTTCATCCTCTCCGAGATGCGCGACAAGGGCCTGTCCTTCGACGCGGTGCTCAAGGAGGCACAGCGTCTGGGCTACGCCGAAGCCGATCCCACCTTCGACGTCGAAGGCGTGGACGCCGCGCACAAGCTGAGCATCATGTCGGCGATCGCCTTCGGCAATTCGATGAGCTTCGACCAGGCCTTCATCGAGGGCATCAGCGACCTCGACGCGGCCGACATCAAGTACGCCGAACAACTGGGCTACCGGATCAAGCTGCTCGGCATCACCAAGCGCACCACCGAAGGCGTCGAGCTACGCGTCCACCCGACACTGATTCCGACCAAGAGGCTGATCGCCAACGTCGAGGGCGCGATGAACGCCGTCCTGGTCAAGGGCGACGCCGTCGGCCCGACGCTCTACTACGGCAAAGGCGCTGGTGCCGAACCGACCGCATCGGCGGTGATCGCCGACCTGGTCGATGTCACGCGCATGCATACGGCCGACCGCGAACACCGCGTGCCGCATCTCGCCTTCCAGCCCGACGCGATGGTTGATCTGGCGATTCTGCCGATGGCCGAAGTGGTCACCAGCTACTACCTGCGCCTGCGCGTCGCCGACCGACTGGGGGTGCTGGCCGACGTCACGCGCATCCTCGCCGATCACGAGATCTCGATCGACGCCATGATCCAGCGCGAACCCGACGAAGGTGAGCAGCAGACCGACATCATCATGCTCACCCATCAGACGCGCGAACGAAACATCGACGCCGCGATTGTCAGGATCGAATTGCTGCCGGCCGTCGAAGGCAAGATCATCCGCCTGCGTCTCGAGCAGTTGCTGTAAGGGCTTCGTCGTTGTCGGCAGCAACCCCGGGCAAGACCTGCTCGGGCGGCGGCGCTTCCGTCCGTCGCGCCGCCAGCTCACGAAGGGTGATCCCGTCGACCGACGCTTCGAGCGCCATCTGCATGCGCTCAAGCGTCTCATCTACCACTTGCGGTGCCGGCAGCCCGGCCGGGGAAAAGAAGCGCTCCTCGCCGGCGATGCGCACCGTCGCCAGCACCTGGGCGACCGAGATCTGTGACGGGTCACGTGCCGGCACGTAGAGCGGCGGCTCATCGGCACTCTGCAGAAGAAGTTTCTGGCGCTCCAGCGCATCCAGTGCCGTTTGCAGCACATGCCTCGGCATGCCCAGCAGGCGTGTCAATTCAATGAGCGAGGGCGTTTTCTCGCCGGCGAGAAACCGGCCGGCCACCAGGCTCATGATCGACAACGCCAGTCGCTCGCGCATGCGATTGCTCAATCGCGGTTCGCCGGCACTGGCGTAGAGGTACTCGGGGTGCTGGGTGTAAAAGGCGACACTGGCGCCGAACAGCAGGATCAGCCAGCTCAGGTAGAGCCAGATCATGAACAGCACCAGGATCGCCAGGCTTGAATAGATGGCCGCATACTGGTTCGAGGTGGCAACGAAAGCGGCAAAACCCCATCCCGCAGTTTGCCACGTGATGCCGCCAGCGATACCGCCAATCAGCGCCGGGCCGAAGCGCACCCGTGCGTTGGGGATGAACATGTAGATGAAGGTGAACGCCGCAATCACCAGCAGATACGGCGCCAGCCGGCTGATCGTCTGGACCAGCCAGCCCAGCATGTCGATCGCCAGCAGTCCCCGCACGGTCTCGATATTCATTACCGTCGCGGTCATGCCGAGCGCCGCGAAGACCAGGATCGGGCCGACCATCAGCACACTCAGATAGCGGCTGAAGCGATCCGCGAAACGCCGCGGTTGCTGAATGTGCCAGATGTAGTTCAGCGACTCCTCGATTTTCTGCATCAAGGAAATGGCCGTGTAGAGCAGTAATGCCAAGCCGAGCGCTCCGAGCACACCAACGTTCATGTTCTGGATGAACGCGGTGATGTTGGAGGCGATTTCCCCGCCCTTTTCTCCGAGCGGTTCAAGGAAATTCAGCAGCATCGGCTGAATCTGGTTGTGCACACCGAAGGCCTTGAGCACCGAGAAACTCAGTGCCAGCAGTGGCACGATCGACAGCAGCGTCGTATAGACGAGACTCATCGCACGCAGGGTCAACTGCCCGTCCACCAGGTCACGTACCAGCAGCAGGAGCGTACGCACGACCCGCATGCCGCGCGCCTGCCACACGGACAAACTCACGCCATGGCCACCCCAGATAAGGTCCTCCAGACGACTCAGAAAACCCGCAGGGACGACAGGCTTCACTTGGCGACCTCCAGTTCGAGCTGCAAGGTCACCGCCTTGTCGCTTGCTGCGCTGGCCGGCCGCGCTTTGCCGAGCACAACACGTTTGGCGTCCACCCCGTCAGCCCCCGTCATTTCGGCGACGATCGCTTCGCCGCGCTGGGTGCCCAGCTGCGCCAGAAGCGCTTCGGAAACCGGCTGCTCCTTGATCAGGCGATCGAGAAGGTTCTGATAGAACGCTGGCGGCGGTCGCGCTGGCGACGCCGTAGCTGGCGGTTTGGCCGCGGGCGATTCAGATCCCGCCTGGCCCGCGGGCGTGCTGGCCAACGCGCGCTGCTTCACCAGGGCGAGCACTTCGGGTGCGTAGCGTTCGCTGAACACCGTCTCGATCGCCGCCTGCGCGCGCGGGTTGGCGGCGTCGACCGGGCCCGGATCCTCGCCCGCTTTCAGTTCGAGTCCCATGCGCGTGACGATGTCGCTGCGCAAGGCCAGCGACTTCAATGCCGGCGTGTCCGCCTCGACCGAGTGCACCGGCGGTACGACCAGCCTCAACGTCGTCCGCTCCTTCATCGCACGCGCAACCGCCGCCAGCTTCTCGCGCTCGGGTGGTGCGACAACAGCACTGCCGGGCTCGAAGTCGATGCTGTCGAGCTGGCTGTCGCTGCCGGCACCGAAGAGCGCACCCAGCGCCTTGAACGGCGCAGTGATGATGCCCGTGATCAGGTTGCCGAACGCCTTGCCGATCACCGCCCCGTAGCCGAATGCAGGATCGTCGAGATCGCCGCTGACCGGCAGCCCGATGTCGATGACGCCCTTCGAATCGCTCAGAATGGCGATCGCCAGATCGAGCGGCAGGTCCGCCGCGCCCGGGGTATCGACCTTCTCACCAAGCTTCACCTGCTTGAGGACGATCTTGTTCTCACCGCGCAGCTTGCGGTCCTTGACCTTGTACTGCAGATCCAGCGCCAGCTGCCCGCCCTCGATCCGACGA
>NZ_JAVTWB010000056.1:13767-16772 GCF_032229525.1 Accumulibacter sp.
GTCCTTGACCTTGTACTGCAGATCCAGCGCCAGCTGCCCGCCCTCGATCCGACGACCGGCGAACTTGATGACGTAGGGCGACAGCGAACTCATCGTCAGATTGCGAAAGGTCATCTCGATGTCGGTCAACTTCTCGGGGCGAAAGACGTTGATCTGGCCCCGAATTTTCGCCGAACCATACTTGTCGACACGCGCGTCGAGCTGAACTTTGGCGCTGCGGTTGGCATCGCTCCCCAGACCGGTGACCACCCCCTTCAGCTCATGCATCCGCGCCCCGAACTGGGGTCGCAGACTGAGGTCGGCAAACTCGAGCGCGCCCCTGGCAACCCGCAGGCGGGCGATGCTGACCGGGAAGGGATCGTCCACCGTCGCGCCCTCGTCCCCGGCTTTCGCCTCCGCCGCTACGGATCCTACGACGCCTTCTGCGCTCGCCTGCTCAGCGGCGCCTGGCGCCGCCTCGCCATTCTTGGGTTTCTTCAACACGTCGGTCAGATTCACCGACTGGTCCTCGGCGATGATCAAACGCCCTGCCGGCGCCAGGATCTGCAGTTCACCGATGTCCAGGCGGTTCGGCTCGACAGTCAACAACAGATCGTCCGTGGTCAACGCCTCCCAGGTGACGAACGGCCGCTTCGGCTCGACCTCGTCGATCTGCAGCTTATCGACCGCGAAGCTGCCTTGGTACGCCAGTTGCGCACCAGTCGCTGCCGGGTCGCCGTAGCGCAGGCGCCCGGCGGTCGACAGCGTACCGGTGGCCAGATGCAGCTCGGCGACTCCGGAGAGGAAGGGCTGCACCGGCGCCAGAGCGATGGCCGCCAACTTGAGCTGCAGGTCGGATGTACCGTTGTCAGCGCGAACGCTGCCCCTGGCCTCGATCTCACCACCGCTCACGACCTTGGCCTTGAACTCGACCTGCATCGGGGTGGTGACTCCGGTTTCAAAGCCAGCGATTCGCGCACGAATCGACTCCAGCCCGACGGCCAGCGGCGGCCCACCGCGTCGGTCCTCGAAAGCGAGGGCGAAAGCGTCGACCTCGGTCGACTTCACGGCCACGCGCCAGACGCTGTCCACCGCTACGGCATCACCCGCGGACGCGGCAGCGGCCTCCGCCGCCACGTCCGCGGCGGCGCGAGTCACGATCATGCCATTGAACCTGCCCTCGGCATCGAGCCAGGTCTGCGCCTTTCCGTCGACCAGAGCGATCTGGTCAACGGTGAGCACCCTGTCCTTCAGGCGCAACACGCCGCCTGACAGGTTTACACGAGCAGCGCGGAACATTTCGCTCGCGGCATCGGCGGGGCTGTGAAAAATCGCATCCGAAAGCGCCACGCTGAGGCCTTCGCCGTTAAGGTCCAGCTGCCCATCGGGCAGTGCCAACAGCAGGGATTTGGCGCCAAGCTTGGCGGCCGAGATCTGTGCGACTTCGGACGAAGCACCCTGAGCGACAACGCCGAGCGCCGTCAACTTCAGCGCCAAATCGTCGAAGCGCAGGCCCAGGCCGGACGACGCAGGCGATCCGCCGCCGAGAGCAGCGGCAATTGCGCGCACGTCGAGAGACGCGTCATGCAATGCGATCCGATCGGCGCCCTGTCGTGCAACGACACCTGTCAGCGATGCCTGCGCAGCACCGGCGCCGATCCGGGTTCCTGCCTCTGTCTGAGCCAGCGACAGCTTGTCGCTGGCGATCACGAGCCTGCGCAGATCGACGCTGTTCGCCCCGTTCTGCGCCTTCACGCCGTCAAAACTGGTTTGTACCTGGTCAACGGCGAGGTCGAAACCAGCGTCGGCAATGACCATGGAAATCTTCCCGGCCGCGATAACCCCGTCGGGGACAGCGAGCTTATCCGCGCCGCTCTGTAGCCGCGTGCCGGAAAGTGACAGCTTCGGCTGCACCAGCGCGACCTGCATTCCGGCTGCAGCGAACTCGATGGATGGAGAGGTCTCGAAGCCAAGCGCGGCAACGTCAATCACCAACGCCTGCGCCGGGTCGGAATAGGCGACCTCGACCGCCGATATTTCGGCGCGGTTGACCACCACTCGCCACGCTCCGGGCGCCATCGCTTCCCGCGCATCGTTGACGGGCGCAGCCCCTTCTCCGGAGGAAGCGACAGCTGCCGCTTCCGCCTGGGGCCCCTTGGCCGTCACTGTGGGGCGCACGAGGCCTTCCCAATTGAGCTTGCCGTTTTTGTCAAAAGCCAAGGCAATGCGGCCTTTGGCCAGCCGGAAATCAGCAAGGCTTGCTTGTCGCGTAGTGAGATCGACGCGTCCCTGCTGCAGCGACAGCCTGCCGATCGCCAGTAGCGGCGAAGCGGCGCCGGCAGCACTGAGCGACAATTCGGCCACGGCGAAATCGAGATCCTGCACCAGCCCCGATAGCGTGCCGCCTGCGTCGACCGCCAGATCGAAGCTGGCGCCGAGCGCAAGCTTCCCCGCCGGCGAATCGACGGCCAGCAGGCGCGGCAAACTCCGAACCAGCGTTGCCACCTGCAGACCGCTCAACGTCAGCTTCCCCTTCGAGACGATCGGATTCAGCGCCAGTTCGCCACTGCTCTCAACGGCCTCATCGGCAGCGCTACGCGCCGACAGCCGGTAGCTGGCCGCGTGCCCAGGCAGGCTTGACAGATTGTCGATCTCGACCAGCAGCGGCTCGATCCGCGCCACCAGTGGATCGTCGAGCAGCTGGTCGGAGAACTCGATGCGACCATCGGTCAAGGCGACGCGCTGCACGATGAAACGCGGCAGGCCCTGATCTTGTTGATCGGGTTCGCTTTTCGGCAGGCGTTCGAGCAATGACGCGAAGTTGTGCCGACCATCCTTGTCGAGTGAGAAGTGCACAACCGGCGCCTCGAGCGTGGCCTCGGAAAAGGTCCACGCGCCATCGATGACGCTGCGCAGTTCGAAATCGACCAGCAAGCGCTTGAACCCCAGCAGGGGCTGGCCGGCGGGATCCGAAAGGGCGAGATCGTCGACTTCAAACCTGAACAACAGCGGATTGAAGCGCACCT
>NZ_JAVTWB010000057.1:0-2918 GCF_032229525.1 Accumulibacter sp.
CGCTCAGCGGCACCAGGAACGCGGTCGGATCAGGCAGCACTTTCTCCCGCACCGCCGCCAGCGTGATCTCGCCACCGTAGCTCACCGATGACTGCAGGTGGCCGCGGATGCGCTGCAGGATGCTGCTGACGCTGCCGCGGTAAGGCACCTGGATTTCCTGGCCTTCGGGCGGGGTTTCGAGCGCCGCGTCGAGCTCTTCGCTGCTGCCGTTGTCGTACAGCGTTTCCAGCACCGCCTCGGGCGAGGTCATGCCGCGGTAGATCTTTTTCTTCATGTGCGTCGCCGGATCCTCTATCACGCGGCCCGGCGCTTCGTCGGTGCCGGATAGCGCGCTGCCGAGCATTACCGTCGACGCCCCGCAGATCAGGGCGAGAAAGATATCCTTGTCGGTTTTTACGCCGCCATCGGCCATGATCGGCACGCTGTCACCGACGGCGAGATAGGCCTCGCGGATGGCCTGCAGCTGCGGCACACCGGCCGCCGTTTCCAGCCGCGTGCGGCAGCCGCGGCCCGGCCCGACCCCGACCTTGACGGCATCGGCGCCGATATCGCGCATGAAGCGCGCGCCGGCGCCGGTGGCGACGTTACCGCAAACCAGCGGCACGCTGCCAAACTTGCCCCGCAGCCCGGCGACCGCCTGCTCCATGATGACCGAGTGGCCGTGGGCGATGTCGATGAATAGCAGATCGGCGCCGGCCTCGAGCAGCGCGGCGGCCCGCTCCAGGTAATCGCCGCGCGCGCCGACCGCCGCGGCGCAGCGTAGGTGGCCGGCGCTGTCCTTGCTGGCGCCGGGCTGTTCGCGCTTGAGATTGATGTCGCGACGCGTGATCAGCCCATGGATGCGATTCTCGCCATCGATCAGCGGCAGGCGCTCGATGCGGTGTTCGAACATCAGCCGTTCGGCCTCATCAGTGGAGATGTCCGGCGCGCCGGTCACCAGGCGGGACAGCGGGGTCATGAAATCGTCGACCGGTCGATCTTCGTCAGCGCCGTGCACCGGCGTGTCGCGGTTCGAGAGCAGCCCGGCGAGCAGGTTGGAGCCGCTGGCCGTCTCGATCAGGATGCCGGTGATGCCGTTCTGCCGCGCGAAACGCCTGGCCTGGCGGATCGTGGTGCCCGCCGGCAGGCACAGCGGACTGACGATGACAGCGCTCTGGCTACGTTTCACCACGCCGACTTCGGACGCCTGGCGCTCGATGCTCATGGCGCGATGCACGACCCCAATGCCGCCGTGCATGGCCATGGCCCGCGCCATGTGGGCGCCGGTCACGCTGTCCATGTTCGACGAAACGATCGGCAGATCCAAGGCCACGCCCGCCGTCAGCAACGAGTTCACGCTGATATTGCGGCGAGTCTGCGAATCCGTCTTCTGCGGCCGGAACAGGAAATCGTCGAAGGTCCTGCCGGTCCAGAAAGCCGCCTCGTCCGGCGCCGCGGCGAAGGCGCCGTCCACGTTCTGCCACCTGTTCGTTACCATGTATCAGTCTCGGGTTATGCTGCGGTTGGACTCGGGAATATAGTCG
The DNA here is from genome assembly GCF_032229525.1 of Accumulibacter sp. Lineage (GTDB taxonomy): Bacteria > Pseudomonadota > Gammaproteobacteria > Burkholderiales > Rhodocyclaceae > Accumulibacter. The sequence goes on from NZ_JAVTWB010000057.1 coordinate 1,524, forward strand.
ATCTGGCCATCAAGCTACAGTCACGCGGCCGGCGCCGCGCCGGATGTCAATCGCCATGCCACTGCACACACCGATCACCGCCCACGCGACCGCGGCCAGAGTAGCTTACATCGAATTCGGCTCCGAGTTCCTCAGCCTAAGGTGACCACGACCCCGCTGCCGCGGGCGTTCTTATGCCTGCTTGTAAGCCAACGGAGCCAACGGGGTCAGAGTAGATAGTTTTCCGGGAGCGAAAAAGCAAATCGCTCTGACCCGTTTGGTGTTCGGGGGTGAGACAGCCTCGAGTCCTTGCAGCGGGGACTGCGGTGAAAAACGGCACTCAGGCAGCGAGATCAAACACCAACACTTCGGCATCGTTGCCGTGACTGATCGTGATCCGGCTTTCCGCGTGGAGCAGGAGCGCATCGCCCGAGTCGATGCGCAGACCATTGACTTCGAGCACGCCGCGCACCAGATGCACATAGGCTTTCCGTTCGGGGTCGAGCACCAGTTCCGCCGACTCCTTGCCATCGAACAAACCGGCATAGACCAGAGCGTCCGCGTGTATGGTGACCGACCCTTCCGCGCCATCGGGCGAGGCTACCAGCCGCAGTGTTCCGCGCTTCTCTTGATCGGGAATCGTCTTCTGCTCATAACTCGGCGCAATGCCGGTGACGTTGGGCGTAATCCAGATCTGCAAAAAGTGGGTGGTCTGGCCCTCGGCGTGATTGAACTCGCTGTGCGTCACGCCGCTGCCGGCACTCATGCGCTGGATGTCGCCGGGCGGAATGCCCTTGATATTGCCGATGCTGTCCTGATGCGCAAGGTTTCCCGACAGGACGTAGCTGATGATTTCCATGTCGCGGTGACCGTGTTTGCCAAAGCCGGTGCCGGGGGCCACCCGGTCCTCGTTGATCACCCGCAAGTTGCCCCAGCTCATGTGCGCCGGGTCGTGATAGCCGGCGAATGAAAACGAGTGGTAGCTCTCAAGCCAACCGTGGTTGGCGTAACCGCGATCCCGGGATTTGCGAATTGTGAGCATGTGAACCTCCTTGTCGATGAGCTGCATTGTGCGTTGGCTCGTGGGCTTGCAGGCGCTGCCATTTTGATGACAACATTCAAAATTATTGAACTAATCGACCCCCAGATGCCGACTGCCCGCGATGTATTGACGCCTGATGCCCTGGCCATGCTGCAGACCATTGCCAAGGCCGGCAGCTTTGCTGCGGCCGCCCGTGCCAGCCATATGGTGCCGAGTGCACTGACCTACCGTGTGCGGCAGATCGAAGACGCGCTGGATGTGCTGCTGTTTGATCGCAGTTCTCGGCAGGCGCGCTTGACTGAAGCCGGGGAAGAGCTACTGCGCGAGGGTGCGCGTCTGCTGGCAGACATCGATGCCGTGGCCAACCGCATCAA
>NZ_JAVTWB010000058.1:0-2897 GCF_032229525.1 Accumulibacter sp.
AAACGACCCCGCATCCCCGACGCTCGTCGACGCTCGTCACGGCTCGGGACTTCGAAGGGTGCGAGCCAGCGGTACGTCTGTCCACGCAGGCTGACCATTACCCGCAGGCGGTGAGCGCCATCGAGGAACTCGTTACCGATGCGGTGAGGCAGCAGCGTGCTGCTGACAAAAGTGCCCGCCGCATAGATGAAGCCGCCGGCCCAGGGGTTGTTGGCAATCGCCACGCACAGGCTGCCGTAGTTCTTGTACTGGACCAGGCAACCAGCCATTTCCACGGCATGGCGGACCTTGCCCTGGTCGTCGAAATCGATGGCCGAGAAGGGCAGCATCACCGGGCGTAGCGGTGTCACGGGACCGTCGCCGCGCGGCGGGTTGAGAAGTGCCAACTGGCCAGCCGGGTGGCGCAGGCGGGCGACGATCTGTTCCTTGGTCTTGGCGAAGCTCGCCTGATAGTTGTCGTAACTGCGCTGCTTTTCCTCCTGCAGCACTGCGACTGCCATGGCCACGACGGCCAGCGCGAGCAGCAGGAAGGACGTCCGAAAGAGAATGCGCAGCCGGAACGACGCCAGCCAGGCCAGCGGTTTCATTCCGGCGACCTCACCGAAGAGGCGTAGCGATGCACCGGAGCGCCGCGGAGGAACACGCTGCTGTCCATCGCCCGCTTACCGATCGCTTGCGCCGGTGGAGATCGGGTCGGACCATCGGAAGCCGCGCATGGGGATGTTCTCGATACGGTCGAACGCCTCGTCCAGTTCGCGGAAAGCCTCACGGATGCTGCTGATGTGTTTACGGATGTTGTCCCGACTCCGGCCGCTCTTGACCACCTGGGACAGTTCTTCGTAAGAGACCACTTCGCCCCGTTTCTCGTAGAGCGCGGCGAGGATGCGCTGGGCGGTCAGTGGCAGGTTGATTCGTTGTCCCCGCCACAGGGGTGTGCTCTGCCGCAGGGGGTCAATGGAGAGTTCGTCGCTGGCAGCCAAGGGCGGCTTGACGCTTGCACGCTGTCGGACGGCGCGCAGGATTTCCAGGAAGGTATCGATGAACTCGGCTTCCTCGAAGGTGGCCTTCTGCAAGTAATCCCAGGCATCCAGTGCCTTCATGATGCCGCGGTAGATGGTGGCGGGCATCGCCGAGACCACCAGCACCGGTGTACCGCTGGTGCGCTTGTTGATGGCGTTGATGATCGCAACACCCGCGTGACGCTCCCGCCCCAGTTCGATATCCAGCACCACCAGGTCGTATTGCACGCGAGCCAGGGCGGCTTCCGCATCGTCGCGGGTGAACCACTGCTCCACGGTGATGCCCGGGTGCGCGGAAAGAATCCATTCCTTGAGTTGATTGCTGGTGGGAATGTCGTCTTCGATGACGGCCACTTTGAACATGGGGCGCTCCGATCCTCTTTTCCAGAAGTATCGCTATTTTTGACGGAGAAAGCACCGCCGTCGTGTGAAGGTTTCTTCACACGTGTGACGGTTTGTTCACGCGTCGGAAGAAGCGCGAATGTTGCGGAAGAAACGGGTTGGGCTGACTACCGAAGTCGCCCGGTGGCGGCATGGAATCCTCCACCGCATGTCCGGCACCATGGTGGTCATGAGCAAACGGCGGGCAGCTGGATCATGGCGCCGAAAGAGGGTCAAGAACCCACGCCACGGAAACGCATGACAGGGAAGGGAGCCACCATGTCGGATCGTCTGAGGAACCTCGTCATCATCCCGCTTCATATCCCGGCAACGCCGGCCGTTGCCGTCTCTCGGGCCGGCAGATGGCCTCTATCGTTGATCAGCGCGTTCGGGATGGGGCAGCGAAACGGGGCAGTGGTACCGCAGGAACCCTGCAGCGATACCTCTGGGGTTTTGAGCATTTTTGACCACGATCTGTGCACCGCCAGAGCACCTGAGCGCATGCGAAGCGAGCGTGCTCGGTATCAGGTTCGAAATGCGACCGGGAAGGACGCATCTCGGCCGCAAGGGGAGGCGGCTGGTGCCTACGATTGCACCCACCATGCCCTATTACATAAGGATTGGTTGGGCTGCAGCCTTATGGAAGAAAAAGCCTGCTCATTGGCCTGGAATTACCCCCTGGGCGACGTCCTGCGAGGCCCGGAAGCCGGCCAAATAGGCGAAATGGCCGTCCTTGGTAACCGGGAAGGGCGCTTGGCTTCGGTCACAACGAGGGTTTTGCGCTATCCGGGTGTCGGCGTTTTGGCCGATTTTTCATAAGGATTGGTGGGGTGGCGAATCCTTATCTTTAAAAGGGGGCACGGACTACCGATGGAAGACCGGATCAGGGACGTACGAGCACTGCTGCAAGCTCAGCTGAAAGACGTGTTCGAGCAGGCCAAAGACCTGGGTAATCGCTACCTGCAGGAAGTCGTGGAGGCGAACACCGGCAAGGACTGGAGTCAGAAGAACACGTTGCAGTTTCGGGTTCGGCAGCGGGGCAATGCGCTCTCCCTCGAGTGGTACCTGGTCAATTGGTACGGCAGGAAGGCTCAAGGTCGCGAGGCGCGCCGAACGTACATTCCGAAGCGCAACAACAGTCGGCGCCGGGATGCACAAGTGTTCGGCTACCGCATGGAGGACCTGCTTCGACACACCTCGGGGTGGGACGATGACCTGGTCACTGCCGTAGAGAGCGAGGCCAGCGAGTATCGTCGTCAGGCGCATTACCTTGCCGACATGCTCGTGACGCTGGGGCGCCTGGAGCGGTTTGCGAAGGTGCCGACGCAGTCGCAGGGCGAGCGGAAGGAGTAGGCGTCATGAACAAACCCCCTCGCTATTTGGTGACCGATCAGTTCGATCTCGGGATGCTGGCCTCGCTGACCGCGGACATCACGCTGACGGAGATTTCCCTCGCCGACGTTTGCCAACGCATCGAGGATGCCGAGCGCGAGCAAG
>NZ_JAVTWB010000059.1:0-16597 GCF_032229525.1 Accumulibacter sp.
CCTATACCTATGCCCGGGTGCCGCTCGGTTTCCAGATCGCCGAGCTTCTCGACCTACAGCGAAACCCGTACGACAAGATCGGTCATTTCTTTCAGGGCTTTGTCCCGGCGCTGGTCGCCCGCGAGATCCTCATCCGCGGCAAGCATGTCCGTGGGCCGAAGATGCTGGCATTCGTCGTGACCTGCATCGTTCTGGCAGTCAGCGCCAGCTACGAGCTCGTCGAATGGGGTGTGGCGCTGGCCATCGGCCAGGGCGCAGACGAGTTCCTGGGCACGCAGGGCGACGTGTGGGACACGCAGTCCGACATGCTCTGCGCCCTGCTCGGTGCGATCACGGCATTGTTGCTGCTGTCGCGCTTCCATGATCGCCAGATCGAGCGCCTGCAGCTCGGTCGCAGTCCGGCCTAGGCGAGGGCGTCAACCGCCTCCTCGGCAGCTCATGTCGGGCGGCGCAAGCTCGCGCCAGGCTGCAGCTCTGTCCGAAGCGGCGCCCCTGGTCCCAGCTTCACGCCGCGTTCGCGCAGCTACGCAGGCGATAGCGTGGCAGCAGCAGGGGCAGGAAGAAGCCTGCCGAGCAGAGCAGCAGGCCGTAGAGATTGGTGCCGAGCAGGATGGAATACTTGCCGTCGCCGATCGCCCAACTCGCCGGTATCAGGCTGATCGCCTGCAGGACGCCGAGCAACATCCCGGTCCAGAAAGCGAGGTGGAACGACAGCGGCGAATAGCCGACCAGGCGCGAGAAGAGGAAGATCGGCGCCAGGCCGATGACCATCGTGCCGCTGATCGTCGTCGCCTTGAGAATGTCGGTTCCGGCCAGCATCGGCAGGTTGCCGAGCAAGGCGAATACGATCATGGTCAGTGCGCCGATACGCACCGCGCGCGGCAAGGGCGCGCGGCCGGCGAGCAGCGGCAACTCCTGCGCGACGGACTTCGAAAGCGACGAGAAGGTTGAGTCGAGGGTCGACGCGGCGGACGAGATCATCACCGCGATCATCGCGAAGAAGCCGGCGAAGCCCATTCCGCGGGCGACTTCGGCGGGGATGTTGCTGCCCGCGGTGATGCCTTCGAGACGCGCATGCACGCCGACCAGGCTGAAAGCGAGGATTGCCAGAAAGCCCAGAATGCCGGCAACGATGAACGCGCGGAGCATGCTCTTCTCGCGCGAGATGAAGCCGCGATCGGTGAGCACCGGGTCGTGAAAGGGGTAGGAGAAGGCCTGCAGCAAGGCCACCAGCAACAGATCGACACCGCCGCCGAGGGTGAATGTACCCTCGCCCAGCAGTTGCGCCGGCGTATGCGCCGGCAGCACCAGGCTGACGACGACGGCCAGGAAAAGCAGGAAGACGACCGCCTGAACGACATCGGTGAAGATCGAACTGCGCAGGCCCCCTTTGAGACTGTAGAACAGCACGACGGCGGTGAACAGCAGGGCAGCGCCGATGAAAGCCGCCGACCCCGACGCACCGTAATAGCCGCCGACAACGGCGGTATTGCTCCAGACCTCGTTGAACAGGCGCACGAGAATGGCCACCGAAAACGCGAGGGCAGCGCCGCGTCCGTATTTCCCGATCAGGAAGGGGACCATTCCGGTCGCCCCTTCGCGGGTACGCAAGCGGTAGATGACCAGGCCAGCGACCGGGATCGACAGCCAGTAGGTGGCGTAGGCCAGGCCGCCAACGATGCCGTAGGCGGCACCCAGGTTGGCGGCATTGGTCACCGATTTGGCGAAGATCCAGCTGATGAAGACACTCATCATCAGCGCCCACTCGGAAGGTGGTCGGCCCTGCTCGTCGTGTCCGCGGAAGAAACCGCCTTCATCGCTGGTGCGTGGCGAGATCAGGTACATCACGCCACCGAAGGCCAGCAGGAAGCCCCAGAAAAACAGCCCGTGCAGTTCGTTCATCTCGCTTCTCTCGTCTTGTCGGTATTCATCGGGTGCCGATCTCCGCGGCGACGGCTTCGTCCAGTCTTGCACGGGCAACCCGCTCCGCATGCGGGCGGTCCACACCGGCAGCAGGAAATGGCGTCGCAGCGCCCATCATCACCGGCATCATTTCCCCGCCATCGCTGATCGCCACGGTACGATGGCGGTGCTGGCCACAGTGCTGGCCAATGAAGCGGAGCGCTTGCCACGGAGCGCTGACGGCACGCTGGCCGATTTGCGGGAGGTCGACGTGCGCGAGTGGAGAAAACGTGGCGTGCATCGATGGATTCCCGTATACCTGATGTTTTCTGGAGATGACGCTGATATGGTCGTCAACACCCGGCAATCGCTTACACCTGAACGACAGCGTTTTTTTCGCTCAGCGCCGACGTCGATGAGCCCGGCCCCTGGCCTGCCGATGAAAACCACGCCCCTCTCTGCCGCATGCTGAGGCATGTCACCACACTGCCGTACGCCAGACTGCTCGCCGTGGCGCTGTTTCTCGGCGTCCTGTTTGCGACCTTCGAGCTATCGGGACTGCGCGATCATTTCAGCCTGGCGTACCTGCACGACAGCTTCCTGGAGAACAAGCTCAGCGGGCTGCTGATCTTTGTTCTGCTGTTCTCGCTGGGCAACCTGATTCAGATTCCGGGCTGGATTTTCCTCGCCGCCGCCGTGCTGGCACTCGGCCGGGTCTCGGGCGGGGTGGTCACCTACTTCGCCGCAAGCGTGTCGTGTGCGCTGACCTTCCTGAGCATCCGCCTGGTCGGTGGCGATGCGCTGCGGCAGTTGAAGAGCCGGATCGCGATACGCCTACTGGCACAGCTCGATGCACGCCCGATCCGCAGCATCGTCGTCCTGCGCATGCTTTTCCAGACGGTGCCGGCGCTCAACTATGCGCTGGCGATGTCGGGCGTCGGCTTCCGCCAGTACATGATCGCTACCCTGCTCGGCCTGCCGCTGCCGATCGCCCTCTATTGCCTGTTCTTCGACTTCATCGCCGGGCTGCTACATTTGGCCTAGCTGCCACCAACATCGCCGCGCCGCGCGGGCTCCACCGCGTTCCGCTCCAGGGCGGCGAGCAAGGCCTCGGCAACGCGGGGGGAACAGAGCATCGCCAGGTGGCCGATGCCGCCAATCGCCTGGTTTGCACCGCCCGGCATTTCGAGGCGAAACGGCGGCATCACGAAATTGTCGTGCGGACTATAAATGGCGAGCGCTTCGAGCGCCGGCGCCGGTGCTGCCAGGGCTTGCAGCCAGGCACTGTCCGGCCGCATCTGGCGAGCGTTCTCGCCGAAACCGAGGAGTGCCAACTGACTGCCCCGATGCGGCGTGCCGAGGGTGATCAGCCGGGCCACCCGCGAGTCGCCGTAACGCTGCAGGTAGGCGCGTGCCACCAGCCCGCCCATGCTATGGCCGACCACAATCACCCGTTCGGCAGCGCTCTCGGCGAGCAGCGCGTCGATACGGCGAGCCAGCGGATCGACGTAGTTGTCGATGCTGGTGTAGAGCGGTTCGAGGCTGATGGTGGCCACCGGCCAACCCGCCATTTCCAGGCGCGGACGCAGCCACCACCAGGCCGCACGTGAACAACCGTAACCGTGAATGAGCAGCACCGGCGGGCGCACGCGCGGCTCCTCGCCGCTCGGTGCAGCGCCCTGCCCGACCACCGACGACAGTCGATCTTCGCCCATCCACCAGCGTTCGAACGGAAAGATGACGACAAAATAGAGGACAAAGGCGGCGTACTCGCCAAGTACCATCAGCAGGGCCTTCCCCGGCGACAGAGGTGGCCAGGAAGAACGACAGGCCCAGGAAAAAACGTAGGTGAAGACCATCAGCAGCGCACGAAAGGAGAGCATGGCCAGCAGCGTGATCAGCAATGCGCCGACCAGCGAGGCATCGAAGCAGAAGATCGCCAGCGCGAGGTAGAAGGTGACTTCCAGCGCCAGCGACAGGCGTAGAGCTCGTGACAACATGGCTAGCGGTACTCCCGGTCAGGGAATGGCAGGAACTGGCTTGCCGGTGAGCTCGGCAGCCAGCAGGCTGGCATTGCGGGCGACCAGGCCGTAGATCGAAAGCTGCGGATTGGCGCCCAGGCTGGTCGGGAAAACCGAACCATCATGCACAGACAGATTATCAAGCCAAAAATGCCGTCCGCGGTGATCGACGACGCCACGATGCGGCGCATCGGCCATCCCGCAACCGCCCATCACGTGCGCGCTGACGACCCGGCACAGCAGCGGCTTGAGTGGCAGCTCGGCGATCCCTTTCTTCGCCTCGCCCCAGCTCGCATAGCCCGGCGCCATTTCATGCACCGGGGTGACCCAGCGCGCACCGGCAGCAAACTGGATTTCGGCCATCGCCAGCAGCGCCCGGCGAGCAGCCTCCCAGATCACGTCGCCGAGCGGGTAGTCGAGGACCGGCAGGCCACCGCTGCCCAGACGCACCTGACCACCGCGACTTTCCGGATTGAAGCCATCGCGCAGCAGCGCCAGAATTACGTTGACCCGCGTGAATTCACGCATCAGTCGAGCGTGGGCCTCACCGTAGCCCTGCAGCGTGGTGGCGTAGAGCACCGGATGCAGTGGTGGTGTTTCGAGCTTGAAGCCGAGCGGACCATCGATCGGCGCCTGCTGCAGAAAATGATCCGAGTAGATCGACTGCGGTGCGCCGGCGTAGGCGTCGACCCGATCGTCCATCAGCGCCGACGAAATCACCACCGGGTGCAGGAAAGTGCGTTTGCCGAGTAGGCGGTAGGGGTCGGGAACGCTGCTGCGCATCAGCAGCGCCGGGCTGCCGATGGCGCCGCCGGCAATGACGAAGTGGCGGGCACGAAAGTGCAAGCGCCGACCCGAGGGATGAATACCGTCGGACTGCAAGGCAACGCAGTCGAGGGCAGAAACCCGGTTGCCATCGACCCGCAAACGCTCGGCGCGCAGCCGCGTGTACAGCGTCGCACCACGATCTAGCGCTGCCGGAATGGTGGTCACCAGCATCGACTGTTTGGCGTTGGTCGGGCAGCCCATACCGCAGTAGCCAAGATTCCAGCAGCCCTTGACGTTGCGCTTGATGCTGCCGACCTCGAAGCCCAACTTTTCCGCACCGGCGGCGAGGACCCGGTTGTTGGCGTTCGGCGGAGTGTCCCAGGGGCGCACCCACAGCTTGTGCTCCATTACCGCAAACCAGGAACTCATGGAGGCGGCGCTCAGTTGCCGCAAGCCGAAGCGACTTTGCCAAAAGTCGAAAACCGCCGGCGGGGTGCGGAAGCTGCTGGTCCAGTTAACCGTTGTCGAGCCGCCGACGCAACGCCCCTGCAGGATATTGATCGCCTTGTCGGCGGTCTTGCGCGCCGCCGATTCCTGATACAGCTCCGGGTAGGCGTCGCTCTCGCGCATCTTGAAGTCGCTCGATGAGCGCAACGGCCCCTCTTCGATGAGCACGACGCGCAAACCGGCGCCACTGAGAAGGTCGGCAGTCACCCCGCCACCGGCACCGGTACCGACGATGAGGACGTCGGTTTCGATGGTCTGGCTGCTGGCGAGCGTCGACCCGTCGATGTGCTTCCAGCCCGCGGCGAGCCCGGCCTTGATCGGATCGTCCATCAGAAGTAGCCTCTCGGCGGCCCGGGATAGGCAATCGCCTCCCAGCTATCGGGGCGCCCGTACCAGGCGCCAAAGGTCAGATCGTGCAGCGCGCCATAGGCTCCCTGCAGCAGGCTGAGGCGGCTCACCCGCCATGACTGCAGGAACTCGCCAACATCGGCGACGCTGGCCTCGCGCCATGGCTTGCCGACACCGGCAATGAGCATGCGCCCCGGTGCGATCACCAGCAGCCCGAACAGCTCGCCGATCTCCTTCTGACTGGCAACCGATAGGCCCGCGACAGCCGTCGCCACGCCATCGACGGTCAGCGCCACCAGCTGACGCCGTTGGACGCTTGGCTGTGGCAGCACCCCCTCGAGCATGGCGTTGACCACCGCGCCGAGCATTTCCCTTTCGCCATCGCTCAGACGCCGTTGTCCGGCAGCGTTGAGCCACCCCGAGCAAGATAGCAACAGGCTGCCAGCCAGTCCCGTCTGGATGAATTGCCGCCGCCCGAAGATCATCGCATCAGGAACCTGGTCAAGCGATCGAACAGGGTGCCGTAAGGCGGCTTGAACAGAGCGATGCCGGACCAGCGTGACTGCCGGAAGACCCCTTTTCTTGCCGAGAAGGTCTGGAAGCCGTCGCAACCGTGATAGCAGCCCATGCCGCTCGGGCCGACGCCGCCGAACGGCAGATCGTCCTGGGCAATGTGCAGGATGGTGTCGTTGATCGTCACGCCACCGGAAACCGTTTCGTTGAGCACGCGGTCGATTTGCGTCTGATCGCGGTCGAAGTAGTACAGCGCCAGCGGCCGTGGCCGGCGGTTGACGAAGGCGATCGCCTCGTCGAGATTCCGGTACGGCCGGATCGGCAGCAAGGGGCCAAAAATCTCCTCCTGCATCACCCGCTGGTCGTCACCGACCCCGAGCAGTACCAGCGGCGGCAGCCGCCGCGTTGCCGGGTCGGCGACGGCGCCCGGCGCCAGCTCGACGATCCTGGCGCCGCTCGCCCTGGCTTGCTCGACATGCGCACAGAGGCGAGCGTAGTGGCGTTGATCGATGATCGTCGAGTAATCCGCCGTATGGGCAATGTCGGGATAGCAGGCGGCGACCACGCTGCGGGCGCGATCGATGAAGGCCTCTTCCTGGCCAGCGGGCAGCAGCACGTAATCGGGCGCGATGCAGGTTTGCCCGGCATTCATGCACTTGCCGATGACGATACGCTCGACCGCGTGCGCAAAGTGGCTGGTGGACTCCAGCCCGGGGCCGATGATCGCGGGTGATTTGCCGCCGAGCTCAAGCGTTACCGGCGTCAGGTTGTCGGCCGCGGCGCGCATGACGTGATGGCCGACCGCCGTCGAACCGGTAAACAACAGGTGATCGAAAGGCAGCCTGGAGAACTCCTGCGCCACACTGGCGTCGCCTTCGACCACCGACAACTCGTCGTCGGCGAAGTTTTTGGCCACCAGATCGGCAAACAACAAGGCGGTGTTGGGCGCCATGTCGGACATCTTGACCATCACCCGATTGCCCGCTGCCAGCGCCGCAGCCAGCGGCGCGGCAGCGAGAAAGATCGGGTAGTTCCACGGGACCATGATGCCGACGGCGCCAAGCGGCTGGTAACGCACTTCTGCCCTGCCCGGCTGGAACCACCAGGAAACCGATCGTGCCTGCGGGCGCATCCATCGCCGCAGGTGCCGGCGTGCATGGCGAATCGCCTGATGGCTGGGGAACAGCTCAAGCAGCCGCGTCTCGGCGGCTGAGCGATGACCGAAATCTTCGCGTACCGCAGCGGCAAGCGACTGGGCGTTATCGAGCAGCAGCCGCTCAAGAGCGAGCAAGCGACGGTCGCGCACCACCCAGTCCGGATTCGGGTCACTGCGCGCGGCGTTCTGCAGGCGGGCAAAGCAAGCAGCCAGTGAATCAGAATGAGGCATCGCTTCCTCCTTGGTGGGCTTCTTCCGGAGCAAGTGTATGCTGCGCCTTCATTTCTCGTTAGGCGAAGGCCTCTAAACAGCCTCCGCCCGGCAGTTCATAATCTGTCGCCATGGACGATTCGACCACCTCCGTCGACAAACAGCAGAGCGCCGAGGCGCTGCGCCGCCACCTGCAGACCGCCAAACGCCTGCGCCAACAGGCCAATTTCGACCCGACAGCGGCGCATCATCGGCTGCGCCTGCGCGAATGGCAGGCGGCGCGTCTGGCCCGCAGCCATGCCGACCTGCTGGCCAGCCCACGCTTCGGCCCCGCCGCGCGCTTTTTCATCTCCGACCTCTACGGCCCCAAGGACTTCAGTAGCCGCGACCAGGAAGTGGAGCGCATTCTGCCCCTGCTGAACAAAATGCTGCCCGCGTCGGCGCTACGCACGGTCGCCTTGGCCGTCGAACTCGATGCCCTGACCGAGCAACTCGATTCGGCGCTGGTCGCCGAGCTCTGCCGTGACGGGTCCATCGAACAGATAGCCGAAACCAACTATGCCGAGGCCTACCGGGCGGTCGGTTTCCAGGCCGAACGCCAGCGCCAGATCATGCTGATCAACGAGACCGGACAGGCCCTCGACAAGCTGGCCAGCAAACCATTGCTGAACGGCCTCCTCAGGCTGATGCATCGCCCTGCCCACCTGGCCGGACTGGGCGACCTGCACGAGTTCCTGGAACGCGGCTTCACCGCCTTTCGAAGTATGGGTTCGGCGACCGAATTCCTTGCCACCATCGACAGCCGCGAGCAGAAGCTGTTGACGCGGCTGTTTGCCGGTGTCACGGATCCTTTCCAGCTCTAGGGCACGACCCCGAACCGGCGTTGCCTGGCGATAAAGACGTTCAATAATGTTTATTTATATTCATATAGTTAAAAGCTTTTCTTCATCCATTGTAGGAGATAAAAACGCCACTTCTTACACGTTGTCACAGAGTGAAACAGAGCCCATACATACCTTGAGCGCTTTCCTCGATAGCATTCGTCCTGTCGCTGCGGCGTTCCTCCTCCCCCTCCCCTCGTGGGAACGTCGCGGCGACAGTAGTACCGGCCCGCCCAGCCCCCCCTTGGCGGGCTTTTTTTCGCCTGGCGATCTGCGCGGGAGCCCCTTCGTCAGCCGTAACCCGTGCCAACCTCGCCCACCTTGGCCCCAAGGGAGCCGACAGCTTACAATGTGCAGCGAGCTCGCTTTTTCCGGAACGCGACCAGAAGGACTCCCATGAAAATCGATGACGAACAGTTCGGCTCACACCAAGCGCGCCTGCACGCGCCCGCTGCGGGTGTGTTCAGCAAATTGCTGACCATTGCCGCGGGCGTGGTGGTGCTGGTCATCGCCTTCATGTTCTCACTGCTGGCACTCGGCGTGGTGCTGGTCGTCGGCGTGCTGATCTTCGCCTACCTCAAGTGGAAAACGCGCAACCTGCCGCGAGACCTTCGCGACCTGCACCAGCGGATGCAGGAGCAGGCGGCCCGGCAAGGCCATGCAGCGCCGGCAGCGGGAGGGCGCGTGATCGAGGGCGAAGTGATCAGCGACGCGGAATACCAGGCGAGCACGGCGCCGGACGAGCCCGGCCAGCGATCCGGCAACGACCCACGTAACGCCGCTGGTCACCCGCCAGCCCGGGGTGATTCCTGAACTTTCATCGCGGCGAAATCAGCTGCCGTCTCGGCCTGCCGCGGCACCGTGGCAAGCCTCCTTCACGCCCTCATTAATGAGCCGCCAGCCATGAAACTCACCAACCTCGCCTTTTCCCTGGCGCTGTTAAGCAGCGCCGTCACCGCCCAGGAAGTGGTGCCAAACGAACGCTTCGCGTCGTGCATGAAAACGCTGCGCTCGGTCGCCTCGTCGAAAAAAGGAATCTCGACAGCATCCTTCGATCGCCTGACCAGCGGCTTGGTACCGGATATGAGCGTGCTCGAGTTCCTCGACTATCAACCAGAGTTCCGCTCACCGATCTGGGACTACCTGGCCGGACTGGTCGACGACGAGCGGGTGGCCGACGGCATCGAGATGCGCGCCAAATGGGCCGACACGCTGGCCACGGCCAGCGAGCGCTATCAGGTCGACCCGGCGACGATCATTGCCGTCTGGGGTGTCGAGAGCAACTATGGACGCAACTTCGGCAAGCGACCGCTGCTCACTTCACTCGGCACCCTGTCCTGCTTCGGCCGCCGGCAGTCCTATTTCAGCGGCGAGTTCCTGAGCGCGCTGAAGATTCTCGACTCTGGCGACATCGAACCGGACCAATTGGTCGGCTCGTGGGCAGGCGCCTTTGGCCATACCCAATTCATGCCGTCGACCTTCCTGCAACTGGCGGTCGATGGCAATGGCGATGGCAAGCGCGACCTGATGGGCAGTGTCCCCGACGCGCTCGCCTCGACCGCCAACTTCCTGCACAAGGGCGGTTGGCGCGACGGACAGCCCTGGGGTTACGAAGTCGTCCTGCCGGCCGGCTTCGACAGCAGCGTTTCCGGCCGCCGCGACAAGCGCCCGCTATCGTACTGGACGACGCGCGGCGTGCGCCGGGCTGACGGCCAGCCGATCGACACTGCCGACACCGCTGCCGGACTGCTTCTGCCGGCCGGTCCGCAGGGCCCGGCTTTCCTGGTATTCCGCAACTTCGACGTAATCTACGGCTACAACGCCGCCGAAAGCTATGCCCTGGCGATCGCCCACCTCGCCGATCGACTGAAGGGAGGCAAGCCCTTCGCCACGCCGTGGCCGACCGACGACCCGGGCCTGTCGCGACTTGAGCGCCGCGAGTTGCAGACCCTATTGGTCGCCAGGGAGCACGATATCGGCGAAGTCGACGGGATGATCGGCGCCAAGTCGCGCGAGGCGATCAAGGTCGAACAGCAGCGCCTCGGCATGACCGCCGACGGCCGCCCCGGGCAGAAACTGCTGACCCGCTTGCGCGCCGACTCGGCCGCCAGGTAGCGCTCAGCGCATCCGGGCGCCGGCTGCTGACAGATGCTGCACGTTGCCGACCTCGCCAAACGCTACACCAGGGCCAGCCGACCGTTGTTCAGCGCCCTGGGCTTTACCGTCGCTGCTGGAGAGATCGTCGCCCTGGTCGGCGAGTCGGGGGTCGGCAAGAGCACCCTGCTCAACTGCATTGCCGGGCTCGAAACCGCTGACAGCGGCTCGATAGCCATCGGCCCCGAGGCGAGCGACATCGTCCGCCTCGACGAAACGGCTCGTGCAGCGCTGCGGGCACACAGCATCGGCTTCGTCTTTCAGGCCTTTCATGTCTTGCCGACATTGACCGTGGCTCAGAACATCGGTGTGCCGTTGTTGCTCTGCGGGGTGCCCGCAGGAGAACACGCGGCACGCACGCAGGCGCTGCTCGAGCGAGTCGGCCTGGCGGACTTCGGACCCCGCTGGCCGGCTTCGCTTTCCGGCGGCGAACTGCAGCGGGTAGCGATCGCCCGCGCGCTGGTGCACCGCCCGGCACTGGTTCTCGCCGACGAGCCAACCGGCAATCTCGACCCACGCACCGCCGATGAAATCCTGTCGCTGCTGCTCGAAAGGGTCCGTGAGCAGCACACCAGCGCGCTGGTCGTCACCCATTCACAGCACGTCGCGCAGTGCTGTGACCGCATTCTGACGCTGACCCCGGACGGACTGGGATGAGCAGCCTGGCAACGCTCGCCTGGTGGCTGATCCATGCCCAGTTCAGGGCGCGCCGCGCCGCCACCCTGCTGTCGATGCTGGCGATCGCCCTCGGCGTCTCGCTCGGCTATGCGATCCATCTGATCAACGCCGCCGCGCTGGCCGATTTCTCGCGGGCGATGCAAACGGTCCAGGGCGATCCCGACGCGGTGATCGCGGCGCGCGACAGCGCCGGCAGCGTGCCGCTGGCGACCCTCAACGAGCTCGCGCGTGACCCGGCCGTGCTGCTCGTCGCCGCGGTGATCGAAACCCGGGTGCGCATCGACCATGCCCGCACGCCGGTCAATCTGATCGGGCTCGACGTGTTCAGCGCCGCGGCGGTCATGCCCGACTTGTTGCCGCGGCACGACGAGCGGGCGACGGTGAAGAATATCTTCGCCGGCGGCGTCTACGCCTCGTCGGCGCTGCTCACCAAATTCGGGCTACAAGCCGGCTCGCCCCTGACCCTGGTACACGGCGACCGTCAGTGGCGGACGACGATTGCCGGCGACCTGCCGGCAGCGCGCCCGGACGATCTGCTGCTGGTCGCCGACATCGCCTGGGTGCAGGAACACTTCGGCCCGGCCGACGCGGTCAGCGAAGGCCGCGTACGCCTGGCGCCGGATACCGACCTGGCGAGCTGGCGCAACGCTCTGGCGCAGCGACTGCCGGCGGGGCTGCAGATCCGCGCCAGCGACGACGACAGCGCGCGCGTCTCCAACCTCTCGCGCGCCTACCGCGTCAACCTCAATGTCCTGGCACTGGTCGCCCTGCTCACCGGCGCCTTCCTGGTCTTCGCCACGCAACTGACCGCCGTCGCCCAGCGCTCGACGCAGTTCGCCCTGCTCGGCGTCCTCGGCCTGTCGCCACGCATGCGCCTGCTGCAGGTCTTGCTCGAGGGCCTGGCGATCGGCGTGCCGGGCTCGCTGCTTGGGGTCGCCCTCGGCTACGCGCTGGCCGTCGCCTTCACCCGGCTGCTCGGCGGCGACCTCGGCGGTGGCTACTTCGCGAGCAGCGCGCCGCTGATCGTTCCCGCCCTACTGCCGACGCTGCTCTTTCTGGTGCTCGGCTGCCTCGCCAGCCTCGCCGGTGCGATCTACCCGGCGTACCTGAACCGCACACAACCGCTGGCGCAGGCACTGAAAACCGGTTTTGCGCAACGCCCGGTTGACCAAAGTGCGGCGCGCACCCGGTTGCCGCTGTTGCCGGTACTGCTGGTTCTGGTGGCGATCGGGCTGACTCAACTGCCACCGGTGCTCGAGCTGCCGCTGGCCGGCTATGCGGCGATAGCGGTCGTGCTGGTGATCGGTATCGCCAGCGCACCGCTATTGACGCAACGGCTTTTCGGCTGGCTCAGTGCGCGTCCGCTGCCGGCGCCGCAACGCATCGCGCTGCAGAACGTCGCCCAGGCGCCGTTGATGGCACAGGTGGCCGCCAGCGGGCTGATCGTCAGCTTCGCGCTGACCGCCAGCATGGTGATCATGGTCTCCAGCTTTCGCGTCGCCGTGGATCACTGGCTCGATCACGTGCTGCCGGCGCCGCTCTACCTGCGCAGCAAGGCGACGCCGCTAGCGCAAGACTTGCTCGACGCGCTGGTGCAACCCGACGCCCCGTTCGCCAGAGTCGAGCGGATGGCCAATGCCTCACTGACCATCGACCCGCAGCGGCCCAAGGTGGCGCTGCTGGTACGCGAATTCGACTCCGCCAGCGTCGCGGCACGCTTGCCTTTCACCGGGCCGCTGCTCGCGCCACCCGTCGGCGTGCCTCCGGTCTGGATCAGCGAACCGATGGCTGAAATCTACCGTCTGGCGCCGGGCCAGACGCTGCGCCTGCCCTTGCTCGGCCGCCAGGTGACGGTCTTCGTCGGCGGCGTCTGGCGCGACTACGGCCGGCAGTTCGGCGCCGTGGCCATCAGCCGCGACGATTACCTGCAACTCGGGGGTGACTTCCAGCCGACCGATCTGGCCCTGTGGCCGCTCGCTGGCCAGGAGGCGGTCGCGGCTAGCTGGCTGGCCCCATGGGCCGACCAGTACGGCCTTGAACTGGCCGACAGCGCCGAGATTCGGCAGTTGAGCCTGTCGATCTTCGACAAGAGCTTCGCCGTCACCTACGCGCTCGAAGCGGCAGCGATGCTGATTGGCCTGTTCGGCCTGGCGGTGACGCTGGCGGCCAGCGTCTGGCTGCGCGCACGCGAGTTGGCGACGCTCGGCGCCCTGGGCTTCGACCGCCGCATGCTGAGCCGCGCGGTGATGCTCGAAGGCGCATTGATCGCCAGCGTCGGTCTGCTGATCGGCCTTGCCTGCGGCGTCGCCATCGGCGCCATCCTCACCCACGTCGTCAATCCCCAGGCTTTTCACTGGCGCATGGCGCTGGACATCCCCTGGCCGACCGTCCTTGCCGGCGCCGCGATCACTTTTGTGGCAGCGGTGCTCGCCAGCCGCTACGCCGCACGCCAGGCGACCCGCCTGCCGGTGGCGCAGGTTCTGGCCAGCGCCCAATAGCGCACACCAGCCATGCGCCGCCGCACTTTCCTGTCCACCCCCCTGCTGCTGCCGACACTGGCGCTGGCGGCGCCGGCCAGCACGGCGGTTTCCTACGCGCCGGTCACGCCGGGCGTCAAGCTGGCTTTTCCTCGCGATCATGGCGCGCACCCGGACTTTCGCACCGAGTGGTGGTACGTCACCGGCGCACTGGATTCACCGCAGGCCGACATCGGCTTTCAACTGACTTTTTTCCGCAGCAGGCCGGGCCACGCCGAGGAACTGCGCTCGCCACTCGCCGCGCGCCAAATTCTCTTCGCTCACGCCGCGCTGACCGTCCCCGGCGACCGTCTGCGACACGCCGAACGCGCTGCGCGTGCCAATCTCGGCGCGGGCTATTCCGAACTCGATTGCGACGTCCATATCGGCGCCTGGCGCCTGTTCCGCAGCGACCTGAGTACCGGCGAAGCACTCAGGCTGCAAATGCAGAGTCCGCAGTTCTCGTACGACTTCACCCTGACACCGTCGCAGCCGCTGCTGTTGCAGGGCGACGGCGGCTTTTCACGCAAGGGACATGGGCCGGAACTGGCCAGTTATTACGTCAGCTGGCCGCAGTTGCTGGTCGAGGGATCGCTGGTACTCGACGGCAAGCGACAGGCGGCCAGCGGCCGCGCCTGGTTCGATCACGAGTGGTCAACGGCGATTCTCGGTGGCGCTGCCGTCGGCTGGGACTGGGTCGGCATCAACCTCGCTGACGGTGGCGCGCTGATGGCTTTCCGCATGCGCGACGCGCAGGGCGCAACGCTTTTTGCGCACGCCGCCTGGCGCGATGCCGGCGGCAACTTGCGCCAGTTCGGTGCTGCCGAAGTCAGCTTCACGCCTCTGCGCCACTGGTCGTCGCCGCGCAGCGGCGCCAGCTACCCGGTGCAGATGGAGATCCGCTTCGGTGAACACACCCTGAAAACACTGCCGATCCTCGACGACCAGGAGCTATCGACCAGCCGGCCGGCACCGGTGGTCTATTGGGAAGGCCTGGTTCGTGTCGAGGGCAGCCTCAGCGGCCGCGGCTACCTGGAAATGACCGGCTACGCCGGCCGGCTGCCGTTGTAGCAAGCACGCAGCGAAGCGGCCCGCGACACCCGCCGGCTACGCTCGCTACCGGCTACTTGTTCGCCGCAGGGCAAGGCATCGCCAATGCGATCGCTTGATGGTCGCGCCGCCAGATCACTCCGTCCGAATGCACAGCGAGCCACCAGTTTTGTCTGGCGGGATGCGGCCTCTTGCTGGCAAACGCAACGGGTGTCAGAACGGCAAGGCACCAGCTCGGCCGAGGATCGCGCACGGAGCCATAAACGATGGCACCCACACCGGCATCCCTGGCTACACGAGCAAACGACTGCGTCGTAGTGTAGTCGTCGGGGTGCGTCCACGACGCGGCATCTCTGCTGAAGGGCTGCTCGCGGAGATCAACGGCTGGCGTGTGCACCTCCGCGCGGAAGGCTGTGTGCGCGACGGGTCCGATCCGGTCGAGGCCTTCGGCATCCTGAAGAAACCGCCAGCGCCAGTATCCCAGTTCGGCGCAAGCGGTCCGGACCGTTGCCGCAGCGTAGAAAACGCCCGAGTCGAAGACGGATCGGAAGCGAGAGCCCCGGCCGGCAGGAGGATATCGCAACGGCGTTGCAAGCAGGTAATCGAGCCCGCTCGTAGCGTCAGGCAATGCCGGCTTGCCAGCTTCGAGCAGTGACTCCAGGACTTCCTGCTCGGCGGCGCTGTCGACGATCTTCATCGTGGAAGCCACGTGCTGGGCTTCGACGATGCGCCAGATCGAACCGCGCCAGTCCCGGGCCTCAGACGAGACCGCGAGAGGCGTCCAGGTAGTGGACGACACGAACGAGTCCTTCGGTGGTGCTGATGAGATCAACGGGACGACCATTGAGTGCCCGGTTGTTGCTGGCGAGCCATTTACGAGCGCTCCCCTCCTCACCGACGATGGAGTCCAGCGATCGGAAGGCGCGGACGAACAACAGGGCCAACTCCCATTCCTTGCGCTTTTGGTCCAGTTGATACGCGCCGGCGTACAGTCGGGTGACCGTTGCCGCACTGACACCCAGCACCTTGGCAAGTATCGACCGCTGGATATCCAGGTGATCAGCCGCACGAGTCACCGCCTTGGTGAGCACTGCGGCGGGCTGTGCGGTGCTTGCTGCTTGAACGCTTGTTCCTGGCATCTCGATCTCCTTTCTACAGAAAGTATAGACCATAGCGTTTTCTGTAGGAAGCCAATCAACGTCGCCATCGACCCGCCCCCTTGGCGGGTTTTTGCTTTCAGCGCCGCTCACGGCCCGTGACCTCATCCGCCCGGGCCGTTTCCATTTCTCAGTGGTAAAACTTGGCTCCATCCGACTTGACGCTGGAACAGTGGCCGCTCGATCGACTGATCGACTATGCCCGGAATCCGCGCAAGAACGACCACGCGGTCGAGCTGTACGATAATTTTGTCGTTGTGGTGGCGATGAGTCTGAAGCTCGATCGTTCCCTGGAGGCCAACTTTGTCGCCTGCTACCAGGCGGACAACAGCATTGGCAAGATCAGGACATCGCCGGTATGGTCTCGTGCGACGTGCCTTCGTCTGCTAGGCGGGACGCCTTGATAGCGGCCCGGAAAAAACAAAGGCCGCTGATTCGCTACGCGGGTTCAGCGGCCGAGACCTCGATTGGTTCAAAGCCGATAGGCAGTGAACTCAATTCGTGACTCCACCCTTGGCACAGCCCCTGCCAAGGCAGGTGGTAACGATGTCATCTGGCCAGGCCCCCATGGCCCCACAGAATCGCGGAATGATCTGCAGCTTGCCACTCTTACCTCCAGCAGTACTCACACGCTCGGATAGCGAGTTTGTTTCCAGGGAACTACGCATCACCAATTTTAAAAGCCTAAGCCGGCGAAGCCGGAACCAAACAGGTTGAAGTTGTGGTCATAGCGGGA
>NZ_JAVTWB010000060.1:0-2883 GCF_032229525.1 Accumulibacter sp.
TTTGCCGGCAACAGCTTTTGCGCCGAGAAGTAGAGAGAGAGGGCGCCGGCATCGGCATACCAGTCGGGCAGGACACGGACGAGTCGCTTGCTGGCGAGATAGGGGTGGGCGTTGGGCATGCTGGTGACGGCAATGCCCAGGCCCTGCTCGGCCGCCTCGAGCGAAGCGGCTGGGTCGCTCATGGTCATGCGGATTCGCATATCTATCGGCACCTGTTCCTTGCCGCTAGCGTCCTTGCCGTTTATCAGCCCCCACGGACGGACACGCCCGGTTTGCGGCGAGCGAATGAAAATGCCGTCGTGCTGCCTGAGCTGATGCGGATGCTTAATCGCCGGGCGCTCAGCGAGGTAGGCCTGGGAGGCAAGCAGCACGATGTGCGCCGGCGCCAGTTCGCGGGCGACCAGGCCTGGCGGGAGTTCGAAGCTGCCGCCGATGGCCGCATCAAAGCCTTCGGCGATCAGGTCGACCTGGCGATTTTCAAAGTGCCAGTCAGGCACGATGGCCGGATGCTGGGCGAGAAAGTCGCTTAGCAGGGGCACCATGTAGTCGCGCCCGAACGCGTTGCCCATACTGACCTTGAGCGTGCCGGCAGCCTGTCCTTCAGCGTCGGCCAGGTTGGCGACCGCGCTTTGTATGGTCGCCAGGCTACTGCTGACCTCGGCCAGGAAGCGCGTGCCGGCTTCGGTCAGGTGCAGGCTGCGCGTGCTGCGCTGGAACAGACGGATACCCAAGCTGGCCTCCAGTCGGGCCACATTCTTGCCCACGGCGGCTGAGGTCAAACCCAGGCGCCGCGCTGCTTCGGAGAAGCTGCCGGCTTCAGCGCTGCGGACGAAGCATTCGATACTGCCTAATGTTTCCACGCACTTTCCAGGCCACATCCAGCCTGCCTATTTAAAACCATTAGTTTAAAAAGAATAAAGGTATTTGCGGCTTATCACAATGCAATGATCGGCGGATAGTTCGCTCCATGGCGCAGCGATATTGCCAAGCCAAATCACCCAAGGAGAAACCTCATGTCGAAGCAAGCTCAAGTCAATCATTTGGCCGGCAAGGTCGCCTTCGTTCAGGGCGGTTCGCGCGGCATTGGCGCTGCCATTGCCAAGCGGCTGGCTCGTGACGGCGCCGCCGTGGCGCTGACCTACGCCAGCTCGGCCGACAAGGCGCAGGAAGTGGTCCAGGAGATCGAAGCCGCCGGCGGTCGCGCCATGGCGATCAAGGCTGACAGCGCCGATGCCATGCAGATCAGGGCCGCCGTTCAGGGTGCCGCCGACACCTACGGCAAGATCGATATCCTGGTGAACAACGCCGGCGTGCTGGCCCTGGGCAATGTCGCCGAAGCGGAGATCTCGCTCGAAGACATTGATCGCACCCTGGCCATCAATGTGCGCAGCGTGATCGTCGCCTCGCAGGCGGTGGTCAAGCACATGGGCGAGGGCGGCCGCATCATCAGCATCGGCAGCACCAACTCCGAGCGCATGCCTTTCCCGGGCGGCTCGGTGTACGCCATGAGCAAGTCCGCCATCGTCGGTCTGACCAAGGGCCTGGCGCGCGATCTCGGTCCGCTCGGCATTACGGTCAATAACATTCAACCCGGCCCGATCGACACCGAGATGAACCCGGACAGTGGGGATTTTGCGCAGACTTTGAAGGGCCTGATGGCGCTGCCGCGCTACGGCTCGGTGGAGGAAGTGGCGAGCTTCGCTGCCTATTTGGCCGGTCCGGAGGCTGCCTACATCACCGGCGCCAGCCTGTTGATCGATGGCGGATTTTCCGCCTAATCCGCTCCGATCAGGCGACAACTACCTGGCCATGTAGCGCACGCCGCTACTGGCCCTGGAAATTGCGTCGTTAGGCGGGGTATGAGCCGTACGAAGCCTGCTTTCCGTTCCGCCGGAAACTGTGTTGAGCGCCAGACGGCCGGATACATCCCAGCCGTCGCCGGAACCGGCTTGAGGGGCGGAGGCGATGGCTGCCGGCTTGCCGACGTCCAATGAGCCCGATGTCGGGCAGCGCGTCTGAAGCGAGCCGCGAGGCAGGTCCTTGCTCTCCCTTTCCGCGCAGATTGCTGGCTGTTTCACGGGCTGACAGCGGCGGTCCGAGAACTCGACCCGGCCATTGATCTCGCATTTGAAGGTCGCGCCGGCGATGGCCGGTTGGGCGATCTGCACACCGAGAAGCACCACGAACATGATCCGCAACTTCATCGAAAAACCCCATTTTTCCAAGTTGGCCACGGATCGGATCCTTGCACGCCTCGACCATCGACTTGGTGTCAAAAGTCACAGCTATGCTGTTGATGGCGCCTGGCGGGGTGGATCGTCAATCGACCATTGCACGGCGTCGGCCAGGTTCCGGCCATTCGTCACCACGCCGTCGAGGCCTTCGACGGCGTGCTGCCCGAGTTCATGCGAGAGTACAGCCGACCTCAGCTAACGGTGCGTCGTCTTCGGCGAGAAGCAGGCGCAGGGTGCTGAAAGGCGATCGAGAGGGGTGTGCGATTCTCTTGCTGTAAGCGAAGCCCATGGAGACAATCACGTGCACCGGACTTTCGCTTCATGGTGGAGCAGTTCGCTGGCAGCGCCTTCACTTCTGCAGTTTTAGAAGCCACCGGAGACATTGCGTGCAAAAGACAATCGCGCTGGCCGTCGCCAGCCTCGCTTCTGGCCTTGCCCTTGCCCAGTCCAACGTCACCCTCTACGGTATTGCCGACATGGGCTACCTCTACGGCTCGGGCGACGCTGGCGCAGGCAACAGCGGCAGCAACACCTTCAGCGGCGTCACGTCCGGCATGCAGAGTGGTTCTCGCCTCGGCTTCAAGGGTTCGGAAGATCTGGGCAATGGCTTGAAGGCCAGCTTCACCCTCGAATACGCGCTGGACCTCGA
>NZ_JAVTWB010000061.1:0-16435 GCF_032229525.1 Accumulibacter sp.
GGGTCGATACCGGAAATGCAGTGTTATTGACAGTAGACGGTCATGTGCATCGATCTTCGTACGAACGTTACTGGAACGCCTGATCAGGCCGCTTGGAATACGCGCAATTGCGCTAAAACAACATCTTCCAGATGACGGCTGGTGACACGGGTGTTGGGTCTACCCCATGTAAGGCGGCTAGCGAGGACGCCGCGTACCCATCAGGTGGCGGATATAGTCGGCAACGACCAACAACTGGCGCCTGTCCAGCCGCGCAATGATGTTGCGGATCATTGGCGCCATGATCCGGGTGGCGCCGGCTACCCCGAGATTGGCCGACTGCTGTACGACGAAGCCGACCTTGGCCAGCAGGAGTGGCTTGAGAAAGCAGTAGTCCATGCCGCTGTTGGTCAGTTCCACCACCAGATCGCCCAGCGCCGCGCGGTGCACCGTCGGATCTTCGGCATGCTCGAGCGTAGCCAGAAGCTGCACGGTCCTGGCGTGCAGCTCCTCTGGATAGGAGATATGCAGGGAGTGTGGCTGAGCAGCGCGGGACATCAAATTCTCCTTGGACAATCGCCGATCCCGCAGGTCAGGGTCAGCCGCGGCGGATCGGCGACCACTCGCGCTGTCAATGCCGGATGCAGATCTTTCCGAAATGGGCGCCGCTCTTCAGCCAGCCCATCGCTTCCTTGAGTTCTTCGAAGGTAAAGACGCGGTCGACCACCGGCTGCATCCGATGCTGCTCGATCGCCCGCAGCATCGCCTCGAAACCGTCGCGATGGCCGACGGTGATTCCCTGCAGGCGCACCTGGCGCGTTACCACCAGCCCGAGTGGCGCAGCCAGGCTCGACCCGGACAATACGCCGATCATCGACAACGTGCCGCCCGGCTTGATGCAGCGCAAGGATTGCGGCAAGGTCTTCTCGCCACCAAGTTCGACGATGTGATCGAAGCCGCGCCCGCCGGTGATTGCTCGCGCCGGCCTGGCCCATTCCGGCGTCGTCAGGTAATTGATCCCGGCATCCGCGCCGAGGGCTTGCGCGCGTGTCAGCTTCGCATCGCTCGACGAAATGACCGTCACGTGCGCGCCGAGCAGCTTCGCGAACTGCAGCGCGAACAGCGCCACACCGCCGGTTCCCTGCACCAGCACGCGCGACCCGGGGCCGAGCGTGTCGTAGGTGACGACCGCGCTCCACGCCGTAAGCGCCGCGCAGGGCAGCGTCGCCGCCTGCTCGTCGGCGAGATGAGCGGGCACCTTGACGACGCCGCTTTCGGGCAGGCACAGGAGATCGGCCATCATCCCGTCGACCGGCCCGCCAAGCGTCTGTGTCAGCCGCTCGAGATCGGGGGCGCCGGCCAGCCAGCCCTGGTGGAAGCAGGGGCATGCGCGATCGCCGACGCGCACCCCGCTCACCCCCGCACCAACCTCGACGACGTCGCCGACACCGTCGGAAATCGGGATCAGCGGCAGTGTCCCGGTAAACGACCCGTAGCCGCGATTCGGTACGACCAGGTCGCGGTAGTTCAGCGAAGCCGCCTTCATCCGCAGCAACACCTGCCCCGGCCCGGGCTGCGGATCGCGCCGGCTGGCCAGCTGCAGATGGTCCATGCCCCAGTCGTCCTGAATTTGGAAAACTCTCATCGCGCGCGCTCCTGGCGAGGTTGAAGGCGTCATCATGAACTGGCACGTGGCAAGCGGCGGCACGCGTGTCAACAACAAAAAGTATAGGAGGCTCGGTCAACCGGGGTCAATTGCAGATCCGCGCCCTGCGTATAAAGTCGGCTCCGGCGGACGGTTACCCGCCATCGAGAAAGCGGGCTTCAGTCTGTCGCCGTACACGGATCGGCGCTGAGCTCAACTAACTAACATCATCAATTTTCCGGCGCGCGCGCATCGCACGGCCGACGCCAGCGAGCTCGGCATCGCTCAACAAGCGCGCCGCCATTGGCAAGAGTTCGTTTTCCTCGCGCTCGATATGCTGTTCGTAGCGCACCGCCAGCGCCTCGACATCGTCGACCAGCAGCGGCACGCACTCGCCGGCTGCGATCCTCTCGAGGATGGCGCGCAGGTGGCGCCAGCACGCTTCCAGTGCGCGGTGATCGGCCGTCAGCCCAGCGATTATTTCGCGCAGGCAGATCGCGTCCGATCCCGCCATCGATTCGATCAACGCTGGAAAGAGGTCGTCTTCCTCATCGGCATGATGGAGCAGGGCTGATGTGTCGAAGTAGCGCATCAGCCTGATCGTGGCCGTACGCGCCGCGTCGTCGGCGCCGTGGGCAAGCAGGTGCGGCACCAGGCGCCGCAAGTCCGTGCATTGCGCTTCGATCCTGCGGTGGCAAGCGGCAAGCATTTCCAGCGGCGCTTCGGTTCCAGCGATCGGCGCGGAAAACTCCGGGAGGTTTGTCGTCACTTCACGATCCAGTCACTCGGCTTGCTTTGCGCTGGGGCTGGAAGATTGCGCGACCGCCTTGAGGTGGCGGTCGGTGCAGTCACGACCGATAGCCAGCGAACCGACAACCGCACCGCTGGCGTCCCGCACCAGGCCGAAGCTCAACTCCACGTAGAGCTTGCTGCCGTCCTTGTGCGCCGACCGGGTCGTCAGCACCTTGTTTCGGTGTTTGGTCTGGCCGCTGTCGATGGCTTTGTGAAAGCCGTCCCAGTGCGCTTTTCGCAGCCGCTCCGGAATGATCACGTCGAGGCTGTCGCCGAGAACTTCGGCAGCGGTGTAGCCAAAAACGGTTTCAGCGCCCTGGTTCCAGACGCGGATCGCTCCCTTGCAGTCGGCGAAGATGATGACGTCCGGCGCCTGTGCCACGATCGCCTCGAAGAGACCAGCATTCACCTCTGCAAACCCGGAATTTCCCTGCATCCTGTAACTCCTTTCCAGAGAGACGAGCGCAGCCATCGGCGGTTATTCGTGACCGAGCGTCGTCAAATCGGGCACCGTGAATTTACCCTGCAACGACAGCAGCTCACGGCGATGAAGGTCTGCCAGCTGCTCAAGGCATTCGTTTCCTTCTTGCGTCAGTTGCACGTCCACCTGCCGCCGGTCGCCGCAGCTGGCGCTACGCCTTACCAGCCCGGCGAGCTCGCAGCGCGAAATCAGCGACACGACCCCGTGGTGCTTCGCCTGCAAGCGTTCGGCGAGTTCGCCCACGGTCGCCGACTCGCGCCCGGGAAAACCCTTGATCTGCAGCAGCAGCAGGTACTGCAAGGGTGTTATCCCGTTCCCACGCGTCACCTCTTCGCTGAAGCGCAGATAGCGGCGCAGCTGGTAGCGAAAGTGGGCCAGCGTTTCAAAGTCAGCCTTCAACATTCGCTGCTCAGACATTTTTTGGCCAACCGCCTTCCCTGATATTTGTATCACAGTATGATAGAGTTGGCTGGACGCAAGGGCAAGCGGCATTGCCGCGAGTCGCTTGCCCTCGGAGGCTGCAAGGCATGCCCGAGGCAAGGAAGTGAAGCGCGTGGTTCAGGCGTGATCCGGCCGATGGAAGAGCCCACGCACAATGCACGATGAGACACACAGCCAAAGTCGAGCGAAGAAACGTGATGACCACTGACTCCCATACCCACCGCCTTTCGACGCTCTGTGTCCACGCTGGCACTTATCGGGACCAGGCCACTGGCGGCGCGTGCAGTCCAATTTTCACGTCAACGGCCTATGCGGTACCAAACCCGGCTGACGAGAACCTCTATCCGCGTTGCTTCAATACGCCCAACCAGCAGGTCATCAACCGCAAATTGGCAGCGCTGGAAAGGGGCGAATCGGCGATTGTTTTTGGCTCGGGTATGGCGGCCATTTCCACTTTCCTGCTCGCCCACCTCAAAGCGGGTGAACACGCGATTTTCCAGAACGATCTCTACGGCGGCAGCATGCAGTTGATCGGTCAGGAACTGCCGCGACTCGGCGTGCAGGTTTCGTGGGGTGCGAACGTCGCAGAGTTCGCCGCAGCCGTCAGACCCGAGACGCGGCTGATCTATGTCGAATCACCTTCGAACCCCCTGCTGCACTGTGTGGATCTGGCTGCGCTGGCCGCGCTCGGCAAACGCCACGGCGTGTTGACCGTCATCGACAACACCTTCGCTACGCCGATCAACCAGAATCCGATTGCACTGGGTATCGACGCCGTCATCCACAGCGCGACCAAATATCTCAACGGCCACAGCGACGTGAATGCGGGTGTCGTCGTGGCGTCCGCTGAAACCGTCAACCGTGTCTTGGCGAGTGCCGTGAGCTTTGGCGGCATGCTCGACGCGAACGCCTGTTCCCAGCTCGAGCGCGGCCTGAAGACATTGGCCCTGCGCGTGCAACGGCACAACGAGAATGCCGGCAGGCTGGCGCGCTTCCTCGCCGCGCATCCGGCGGTTGCGCGCGTCAACTATCCCGGCTTGCCCGAACATCCCGACCACGCCATCGCCGCGCGCCAGATGCGCGGTTTTGGCGGCATGCTGTCCTTCGAACTGCATCAACCCAAGCAGGTGGATCGCCTGCTGAGCCGGCTGCGGCTGGTCATGCCGGCATTGAGTCTCGGCGGTGTCGAAAGCCTGATTTGCGTGCCGAGTCGCAGTTCGCACCGCACGATGACGCCGGCCGAGCGACAGCGTGCGGGAATCAGCGATGGCTTGTTGCGGGTTTCTGTCGGCATCGAGGATGCCGACGACCTGCTCGCGGACTTCGCTGCAGCCCTGTCCATGGAATGATCACCCACCAGGAGCCATCAAGCTGATGGAAAGTACCGACAAGGCACGGCCCGCGTCTTTGATGATCATTGGCCAGGTCGCATCCCCCGGGCTTGCTCGGGGGCCTGCTTTGCACTGCGATTGCGCCAGAAAACAGATCGCCATTCCGCGCCGGCAGGTGAGCGAAACGGAAGTGCAAGGAGAAATCGAGCGCTTCGATGCCGCGGTTTCCGCCGCGGAGAGGAAGCTGCTGGAGGTTCAAGAGAGCGTCCGGCGCAGCCTCGGGAAGGATGAGGCGGAGATTTTTGAAGCACAAATCCTCCTCCTGCGCGACGTGCAACTGCGCGATGCGGTGCGTGAGCTTTGCCTCGAAAATGGGATGAATGTCGAGGCTGCCGTCGATGAAGCGATCAAACGACTGATGGACTTGTTTGCGCGCCTCGATGATCCCTACTTCCGCGAGCGGGCCACCGACCTGCACGACGTGGGCAGACGCCTGCTGGATCACCTTGAGGAGAATGGGCGGCCGGATGTTCCTGTTCTTCACGATGGCTGCGTCATTGTCACCGACGAGCTGCTGGCGTCTGTCGTTGCCCAGCTCGAAGGCCACGGCGTGCGTGCCTTGATTGTCGAAAAAGGCGGCCTCACGGCGCATGCGACGATTTTGGCGCGCTCGCTTGGCATCCCGACGCTCGTGCACGTGCCCGAGGCCTCTCGGAGAATCCGCACCGGCGATCTGGTGATCGTCGATGCGCTGGCCGGACGCGCCTTCATCAACCCGCCAGCAGAGGTGCTGCGCAGATACGACCGACTGGAGGCCGACCTCCAGGTCTACCAGGGTGTCTTGAAAGGCTTGATCGGCCTGCCAGCGGTCACTCGGGATGGCATCGAAATCAAACTCTCTGCCAATATCGGTCAGACCGCCGATGCGGTGACGGCCGCGAAGTTGGGAGCCGATGGCGCCGGCCTGTATCGTACCGAGTTCGGCTTCCTGGTCCAGGATCATTTTCCTTCGGAAGACGAGCAGTACCAGTTCTACCGTGCCACCGCCGAGCACCTGCAGCCGGGCGAAACGGTGATCCGCCTTCTCGATGTCGGCAGCGACAAACCGCTGAGCTATTTCCCGCTGTCCCGCGAAGACAATCCCGCCCTGGGCTATCGGGGCATCAGGCTTTTGCTCGGGCATCCGACCCTCATGCAGGCACAGCTGCGCGCCATCCTCAGGCTCAGCGCATCGCATCCGGTCGCCATTCTCCTGCCGATGATCGATGGCATGGACGAGTTGCGCGCGGCCAAAGCAGCGATCGAAACGGCAAAAGCGGAACTCGTCGCCACCGGGCAGTCGTTCAATCCCGATATTCCCGTCGGCGCGATGATCGAAACGCCCTCTGCGGCGATCGTCATCGAGCACCTGGCCGACGAGGTCGACTTCTTCAGTGTTGGCACCAACGACCTCGTCCAGTTTCTGCTGGCGGCTGACCGAATTCGTGGCCAGGCGGCGTCCACCTACGAGCCATTGCATCCGGCAGTCATCCAGGTGCTCGCCACGCTGGTGGGCGTGGCCAGGAGCAAGGGCAAACCGATCTCCCTGTGCGGCGAAATCGCCAGCGATCCGGCATACACGAACCTCTTGATCGGCCTGGGATTTCGGCGTCTCAGCGTCAGTCCGGGCCGACTGCTGGACGTCAAGCACGCGATTCGCTCGACCACTTTGCCGGATGCCGAAAGCCTGGCCGGCCAGGTTCTGGCCATGCGCTCGACGTTCGCTATCAGGACGCAGATGGAAGACGACTGGAAACGGCGCAGACCGGTATCTTCACCCGAGTTCCCGACGTCGCGTTCGGCGACCAGCACCGAGCCCTGCCCAGTCACCCACAACGTCGCCAGGCAGCGCTTTGAATCTTCGGCGGGCGCCGCTCTGGCGTCCCTGAGCTACGTCATCGAAGGCGAGCGCGTCATCCTGGACCATACCTTTGTCCCCGACGAACTGCGCGGACACGGCATAGCCGCTGCCTTGGCCCGTAGGACGCTGGACGAGGCGCGGCAACGGCGCTGGAAGATCGTCCCTCGCTGTTCGTATGTCGCCAGCTTCATCAAGCGTCACCCGGAATTCGCGGACCTGGTCGACCTGCACGAAGAGGATCAGGACTGAGGTGAGAGTCTCCAACGGCAGTCGCGCGAACGACAATCGATGATCTCGGTGTGACAGATTGCCAACGGTTGCGTATCCCCCGGGATGTCGGTGCGCAGCACCACTGAAGGGAGAATCAAGTGCACGAGGTAATTTCCAGGCTGTTGCTAGAGCATCGCAACCTTGGCAAGCTGGTCGGCCTGCTTGATCGTTTTCCTGCCAATCGGATCCATCCAACGCTCGCCGAGATAACGCTTCTGGCTGACGTTTTTTCTTACCTGACAAGCTTTCCAGACCTTCGTCATCACCCGGTCGAGGACTGTATTGTGGCCAGTCTGCGCACCAGAAATGCGCTGTTGGCCGACATTGGTGACGAGATCGGTAGGCAGCATCAAGTATTGGCCAGGCAGGGCGCTGACTTGATGCGCGATCTGGAGTCGGCTGCCCGCGAGGAAACGACGTCCTGGCCAGCTGTTGCGGGCAACGCCCGGCTATACGCTGAACGCCTTCGCCACAACATGGCGGTAGAGGAATTGGCCCTTTTCCCGTTGGCCGAGGAGGTTTTTGATGATGAGGATTGGGCTGCCATGGTCACAGCATTGCCCAGGCCGGCGCCGGCCGATCCGCTTTTTGTTTCGCAGACCGAGCAGCGCTTCGCCGAACTTCGCCGAGTGATCGCCGCAGAAGCAGTCTGTGACTGTTTTCACAACCCCGAAGAGGAGGGGTAATGGTGCGTCGCATCGTGGCGCAAGACCCTGGTTTCGCAATCGCTCAGACAGGAATTTGACTGGGCGGCAGAGCAGCTATTTGGCATCGCGTATGCGGGGTGGCTGTGCTGCGCTGTTCTCAGCTATTCGTTATTGGTGATCGAGCGGGGATGCGAATGGATCCGTTCGACCGGGTGTGACGGCGCGCCACCGCTGCAGGTGAGGCCATGAACTTGGGGAGGCGGTGTCGGCGCCTCCGGATGGCCGCCAGGAGCGGATCATCTACTGAAGACCCCCGGCTCGGCCGGGGGTGCTCATTTCGTCGAGGAGAGATTTGTCATGGCACTATCACACGCCAAGTCGGGCGATCTGGTGAACATCAACGCGGCTACCGCCGCGCTCGCCAGCGACACGTCGGCCACCCTGGTGCGCGACGAACATATCGAGATCTTCCGCCTGGTCCTCAGCGCCGGTACCGACATGCAGGAACACAGCGCGGCCGGGGCCATGACGGTGCAGTGCCTGAGCGGTGAAGTGGACTTCAGCTGTCACGATAGAACCCAGACCTTGTCGCCGGGCGGCCTCATCTACCTGAACAATGCCGCGCCGCATGCGCTGTATTGCAGGCAGGAGGCTACCCTTCTTGTCACCCTGTTCTTGAACCGGAAATAGGGCTTGGTATCACCACGTTCGTGCACGTTCCGGAGGGTGGCAGACAGCCAGCGCTGTGCCCAATCCGTGCCTCGGCAGGTCGAAAATAGAGCTTTGGTGCCGCAAGAATTTTGACTTGACGAGGGCATGCCAAGCGGCTGCGACTCGGTAGCGGGCGAGAGTTTAATGGCGGCCGGTGACACGAGTGTTGGGTCTAGCCCTATTTGCGATTTGCTGTTTTTCTCGATACCTTTTCAGATCGTCCCGTTTAATGCTAAACGACCCGCTTAACGTCATCCTGTTGCTCGCTGCAGCCTTCATTGCGGGCGCATTGAATGCCATCGCCGGTGGCGGCAGTTTTCTGACGCTCCCGGCACTGGTTTTCACCGGCATGCCACCGGTTATCGCGAATGCCACGGGCACCGTTGCCCTGTTACCCGGCTATGTTTCGGGCGCCTTGGGATTTCGTGAAGACATGGAGGCGCCACCCGGTCTGTCGTTGCGCAGTCTGACTGTCCTCAGTCTGGTCGGCGGCGCAACCGGCGCCGCCCTGCTGCTGGTTACCGACGACCGAACCTTCAGCAGAATCGTGCCCTGGCTATTGCTGCTTGCAACGATACTTTTTGCCGTCGGTCCGATACTGCTCCGCAGACTCAAGGGCAGCAAGACCGGCCATGCCTCAGTGGGGAGGGCTGCTGCGGGCATGCTGGCCGTCTCCATCTATGGCGGATACTTTAACGGGGGCCTCGGCATCCTGCTGCTGGCGCTGTTCGGCTTGCTTGGTCAAGACAACCTGAATGCCATGAATGGCATGAAGAACGTGGTTTCGGCATTGCTGACCGCGATCGCCGTCGCCATCTACGCCTGGGGTGGCGTCGTGGCCTGGCCGCAGGCGCTGGCGATGATGGTTGCAGCGACTGCGGGCGGGTATCTGGGTGCCCGGCTGGCGCGGCGGATTCCCGCGCCCATGCTGCGTGCCGGTATTGTTGCCATCGGTTTGCTCATGACCACGCTGTTCTTTCTTCGCGGTTGACCATGGAAACCTTTGGGTGCCCGTCGTGGCGCCCAAGCTCGAACAAGATTTCCCGTTTTCAGCGGGAGAACTGATTTGCGCTGAGCACTGCCAAGGCGAAACGTTTCGCGACTGCCCCTGCCGTCTTCATCCGCGCTTCCGGGCCAAACCATGAAAATCCAGATCGTTTCGGACATCCACCTCGGCCTCGCACCATGCGCCCTTCCGAACGTCGGTGCAGACCTGCTGATTCTCGCCGGGGATATTCACCGTCCGGTCGAAGCATTGCGCTGGGCAAGAGAGTTGCCAATCCCGATCATTTATGTACCCGGCAATCACGAATACTACGGCTCCAGCTTGCCGGCGACGGACCGCCTGCTCAGGGAAGTCGTTCAAGACAGCAACGTGACTCTGCTCGATGGCGCTGAAAAGCGCATCGGCGAAGTGCGTGTGCTCGGAGCAACGTTGTGGACTGATTTTCTCCTTTATGGGGATGGTCCGGAACGTGAAAAGGCGATGGACGAGGCCAGGCGTTTCAGCCGGGATTTCAGCCGCATCACTGTGGATGAAGAAGGGCTCGCAACACTTTCGCCGGTGCACTGTGCAACGCTCTTTATGCAGCACGCCAACTGGCTGGAGGCGCGACTCGCTGAACCCTTCGATGGCGAAACGGTCGTCGTGACCCACTTTGCGCCTTCGGCCGGCAGTATCGCTCCGCGTTTTGCCGGATCGCTCCTGAACGCCTGTTTTGTCTCGAACCTGGATGCGCTGGTCGGGAGGAGCGGCGCCGCGCCGCGCTGTGGGTGCATGGCCACACCCACGACAGCTGCGATTACCACATCAAGCGCTCACGGGTGCTCGCCAACCCGCGCGGTTACGTGAAAAACGGCAAGGCTGAGAACTCGGCGTTCAACCCCGGGCTGACGGTAGAGGTGGGCTGCGTTCGCCAAGACCAGGTCAATCTATCGTAGCAGTTCACCCGGAAAGAGCGGCGCAAACAATTAGAGTGCGTAGCGCAGAGTTGCTTGTGCGCAACCCGCAGGCGATGGCGTTCGGTAGCGTCACCGGCAAGCGCCTCTGCTTCCCTCTGGCTGACCTGCTTCGCCCGTTCTTCCAGGCAAGTGTGGTCGCGGACTCGGTCGGCGGCTTCTTGGGCAAGCGGATCATTGATCTGCTGCCACACGGCGCCTGTCTCAGAAAGGCCGCGAATTCCTTGCCTCCGCGGTAAGTGTCAAAGCAGAAATTGGCGTTATTTCTTGACTTCCGTGGAGGCCGCGACCACAAGCTCAGGCGCTGCCGTCTTGTCCTTGAAAATGCGTTTGATGAGCACATAGAACATCGGGACGAAAAAGATACCGAGTGCGGTGGCCGAGATCGTGCCGCCGAGTACGCCGGTACCGATCGCGTTCTGGCTGCCAGAGCCGGCGCCAGTGCTGATGGCCAGCGGCAACACGCCCAGCCCGAAGGCCAGCGAGGTCATCAGGATCGGGCGCAGGCGCATGCGCACCGCGCTCAGCGTGGCGCTGACCAGATCGTGGCCGGCGTCGACCTGTGCCTTGGCGAATTCGACAATCAGGATCGCGTTCTTCGACGACAGGCCGATGGTTGCCAGCAGGCCGACCTGGAAGTACACGTCGTTGGACAGGCCGCGACCGCTTGCGGCCAGCAGCGCACCGAGCACGCCCAGCGGTACCACCAGCATCACCGCAAAAGGTACCGACCAGCTCTCGTAAAGTGCTGCCAGGCAGAGAAACACGACCAGCAGCGACAAGGCATACAGCGCCGGTGCCTGCGCCCCTGAGCGGCGTTCCTCGTAGGAGGTGCCTGACCATTCATAGCCAATGCCGGGTGGCAGTTTGGCGATGAGCTCCTGAACGGCATTCATCGCGTCACCAGACGAGAGCCCGGGCGCTGCCTGGCCGAGCAGTTCGACAGAGGGCTGCCCGTTGAAACGTTCGAGAAGCGGCGAGCCAAAACCCCATCTGGCCGTGGTAAAGGCCGAGAAAGGCACCATTTCGCCTTTCACGTTGCGCACGTACCATTTCTTGAGGTCATCCGGGGTCATGCGGGCAGCGGCCTCGGCCTGAAGATAGACCTTCTTGATTCGCCCACGGTCCATGAAGTCGTTGACGTAACTGCCACCCCAGGCCGTGGACAGTGTGTCGTTAATGTTCGCCACGCTTACCCCGAGGGCGCCGGCCTTGGCATGGTCGATTTCGAGCTGGTACTCGGGCATGTCTTCCTGACCATTCGGGCGCACGCCGACCAGCCGCTTGTCCTCTCTCGCCATACCCAGAAACTGGTTGCGTGCAGCCACCAGGGCATCGTGGCCGAGGCCGCTGCGGTCCTGTAGCTGGACGCTGAAGCCGTTGGAGGTACCCAACTCGATGACCGCCGGTGGAACGAAAGCGAAGACCATCGCCTCACGGATCTTCGAGAATGCGGCCATTGCACGTCCGGCGATCGCCTTGACGCTCATGCCCGGTCCCTGCCGTTCGCTCCAGTTGCGCATATTGATGAAGCCAATGCCCATGTTTTGGCCACGGCCACCGAAGCTGAAGCCGGCGACGGTGAAGATGGAAGCGGCGGTGTTCTGTTCGCTGTCGAGGAAGTGGCGCTCGACTTTCTTGAGGACCTCGATGGTGCGCTCCTGAGTGGCGCCTGCAGGCAGCATGACCTGGGTGAACATCACGCCCTGATCCTCTTCCGGCAGGAAGGAGGTCGGCATGCGCACGAAGAGGAAGCCGAGCGCCACCACGATAAGCGCGTAGATCACCAGATAGCGCCCGCTGCCCCGAAGGATGCGTCCGACCGCTGATTCGTAACGCCCGGTGTTACGTTCGAACATGCCGTTGAACCAGCCGAAGAAGCCGCTGAACCAGCCGCCCTCGCTGTGACCGTGGCCCTTGGCCACCGGTTTCAGCATGGTGACGCACAGCGCCGGGGTGAACACCAGGGCGATGAGCACCGACAGGGCCATCGCGGCGACGATGGTGATCGAGAACTGGCGGTAGATAACACCGGTTGAGCCGCCGAAGAAGGCCATCGGTACGAATACCGCTGACAGCACCAGGCCGATGCCGACCAGCGCCCCGGTAATCTGGTCCATGGACTTGCGCGTTGCATCGCGCGCTGACAGGCCTTCCTCGCTCATCACTCGCTCGACGTTCTCGACCACCACGATGGCGTCGTCCACCAGCAGACCGATGGCCAACACGGTGCCGAACATGGTCAGGGTGTTGATCGAAAAACCGAAGGCCGCCATCACCCCGAAGGTGCCGAGCAGCACCACCGGTACGGCGATGGTTGGAATCAGGGTGGCGCGAAAGTTCTGCAGGAACAGGAACATCACCAGGAACACCAGCACGATGGCCTCGAGCAGGGTCTTGACCACTTCCTCGATGGAGATCTTCACGAAGGGCGTGGTGTCGTAAGGGATGACCACGTCGACGCCGGCCGGGAAATAGCGCTTCATCTCTGCCAGCGTGGCGCGCACCGCGGTGGCGGTCTTCAGGGCATTGGCGCCGGCGGCCAACTTCACGCCGATACCCGCCGCTGGCTGGCCGTTATAGCGCGCAACGGTACTGTAGTCCTGGGCGCCGATTTCGATCCGCGCCACATCCCCGAGTCGTACTTCGCCGCCCTGGCTGGAACTGCGCAGCAGGATGTTTTCGAACTCCCCGACGGTCTGCAGGCGGCTCTGGGCAGTAATCGAGGCGGTGAAACCCTGGCCAGGCAGCGACGGCGTTCCGCCGAGCTGGCCGGCCGAGACCTGCGTGTTCTGTGCCTCGATCGCCGTTCGGATGTCAGCCGGCGTCAGCCGGAAGTTGTTCAACTTGGTGGGATCGATCCAGACCCGCATTGCATACTGTGATCCGAAAATTTGCACCTCGCCGACACCGGTGACGCGCGACAGCGGATCCTGCACCGAGGAGACAATGAAGTCCGCCAGGTCGACGTTGTCGAGCGTGCCCTGTTTCGACACGAAGCCGATCACCATCAGGAAGTTGCGGGCCGACTTGGCGACCTGCACGCCCTGCTGCTGTACTGCCTGCGGCAATAGCGGCAGGGCGAGTTGCAGCTTGTTCTGCACCTGCACCTGGGCAATGTCCGGATCGGTAGCGGCATCGAAGGTAAGGGTGATCGCGGCGCGACCGAAGGAGTCGCTCGACGAGTTGATGTAAAGCAGGCCGTCGAGGCCGGTCAGCTTCTGCTCAATAATCTGGGTGACGGACTCCTCAACCGCCTTCGCCGAGGCGCCCGGATAGCTGGTGTTGATCACCACGGCGGGTGGGGCGATCGACGGATACTGCGATACCGGCAATTGCAGAATGGCAAGCGCACCCGCCAGCATGATGACGATGGCGATGACCCAGGCGAAGATCGGCCGGTCGATGAAGAAGTTGACCACGCTTCAGCTCCTCACTTCGTGGCCGCAGCGGACACCGCCGCAGACGCCGTTGCCTCGGCACCGGCTACCTGCACCGTCACCGTCGCGCCGGGCCTGATTTTCTGTAGTCCGTCGACGATGATCCGGTCGCCCGCAGCCAGCCCTTCGCTTACCAACCACTTGTCGCCGATCGAACGGGTCGTGGTCACCGGGCGCGCTTCGACCTTGTCCTCCGCGCCCACCACCATCACCACGGCATTGCCGCGCCGATCGTGAGTCACTGCGGCATGCGGTACCAGGATGGCCTTTTCGATCTCGCCCTGTGCGAGGCGAGCGCGGACGTACATGCCTGGCAGCAGATCGGCCTGCGGATTCGGAAAAACTGCACGCAGGGTCACGCTGCCAGTATCCGTGTCGACCGAAACACCTGAGAAAGCCAGCTTGCCGCTTGCCGCGTACTCGCTACCATCCTCAAGCAGCAGTCGCACCGGAACCACGTGTTCGGCAAGGTCCTGCAGTTTGCCCTCGGCGAGATCGCGCTTGAGACGGAGGAGGTCAACGCTCGACTGCGTGAGGTCAACGTAGATCGGGTCGAGTTGCTGCACGGTCGTCAGTGCGGCAGGCTGGTTGGCCGTAACCAGGGCGCCGGCGGTGACGGTCGAACGTCCGCTTCGGCCTGCGATGGGCGAGGGCACACGGGTGTACGCGAGGTCGATGCGGGCCTTTTCGAGTGCTGCGCGTGCCGAGGCGACATCCGCTTCGGCCTGCTTGAATGCCGCCGTGGTGTCGTCGTCGGCCTGCTTGCTGATCATCCCTTTCTTCCCCAGTTCGGCGTAGCGCTCGGCCTTCAGCCGGACAGCGTAGTGGTTGGCTTCGGCGCGGCTCAGACCAGCTTTGGCACTTGCAAACGCCGCGCGATACGTTGCCGGGTCGATCTGGTAGAGCGTCTGACCTTCCTTGACCTCGCTGCCTTCGGTGAACAGCCGCTGCTGGATGATGCCGCTCACCTGCGGCCGTACCTCGGCCACCCTGTACGCCACGGTGCGTCCCGGAAGCTCGGTCGTCAGCTTGACCGGCTCGGTGCGTGCCACGATGACGCCGACCGGGTTCGCGGCGGTAGCAGCGCCCGATGCCGGTCCCTTGGGGCCGCCATCACTGCATGCGGCGAGCGTCAGGGCGCTGGCGAGCGCGACCCCCAGAATCGGGAAAGGGATTCCCAGGATTGGGAAAGTCAGCCGTGATGGAAGCTTCATGTTGTGTCTCGGTGGTGTTGTTGACCCTTGGGCAGGAAATCTCGGAAGGGTAGCGAAGGATAAACTAGAATGAACGTTCATTCTAGTTTATCCTTCGCAGAGCATTGCAGGCTGATGCCGAAGCTTGTTCCGCAACTACCGCAGACCGCCGATGACCAAAGAGACGCCCAGCCCCGCAGATTGCCCCCGCACTGAAGCGCGCCGCGCCCAGATCCTTGATGCTGCAGAGAACTGTGTTCGCGAATACGGCTTCCACCGAGCCAGCATTTCGAAAATATCGAAAGCTTCAGGCATGGGTGCAGGCCACATTTACCACTATTTCGCGAACAAGGAGGCCATCATCGCCGCCATCGTCGCCCGCGAAGTCGAACGCTTGCTGACGCTCACCGCAGAGGTGCAGGCAGCAGAGAACATGCTTGAGGAACTGGTACTTCGTACGGAAAGCGGTGTCCTGGGAAACCTGGATTCACACGCCGCAGGGCTCAAGCTGGAAATCGTTGCCGAGGCGTCGCGCAACCCGGCAATCGCCGAGATCGTCCGTGCCGCGGACAGCCGGCGCAGCGCCGGTCTCGAAGAAACCCTCAAGGCCTTGCGACAGGCACACGGCCTGGCGAACGATGCTGCGACGATTGCGACCCTTGCCGAAGTGATTGCGGCAATGTTTGAAGGTCTGATGGTGCGCGCCATTCGCAATCCGGCGGCAGACCGCCAATTGATCGTCCGAAAATTTCAGCAACTGATCCGCGCGATGGTGCTGGGGTGATTTCGCGAACCTGAAGCTTGAGACGCAGAGGAGGGAAACCTGGGTAGGCCTTTGTCATTTTACGGGTTGAGCTTTCCAGCCGGTAAAGCTCCCTACGAGCACCGTGCCTTCGAATCGTGAGCTGCCGATTACGACGTCAAGCCGGATCGGATCTTGATCTACAGAAAGCCGGATGACATCGTGCTGCCGGGGGACGCTCATTTCGTCGAGGAGGGTTTTGTCATGGCACTATCACACGCCAAGTCGGGCGATCTGGTGAATATCAACGATGCTACCGCCGCGCTCGCCAGCGACACGTCGGCCACCCTGGTGCGCGACGAACATATCGAGATCTTCCGCCTGGTCCTCAGCGCCGGTACCGACATGCAGGAACACAGCGCGGCCGGGGCCATGACGGTGCAGTGCCTGAGCGGTGAAGTGGACTTCAGCTGTCACGATAGAACCCAGACGTTGTTGTCGGGCGGCCTCATCTACCTGAACAATGCCGCGCCGCATGCCTTGTATTGCAGGCAGGAGGCTACCCTTCTTGTCACCCTGTTTTTGAACCGGAAATAGGGTTTGGTATCACGACGCTCGTGCACGTTCCGGAGCGTAGCAGGCAGCCAGCGCTGTGCTCAATCCGTGCCCCGACAGATCAAGGGTCGAGCTTTCGCGCAGCAATAATTGCGCATAGTTGACCAGAATCAACGACTATTCGTTTGGCCGGGCGTAAACCGTCACCACGGTCTGGCGTTTTGCCGGCTGCACAACGACAACGGAGGGTCATAACGAATGACGAATCATCGCAGACTGCGCGGTGCCGGAATTTTGCTTGCCGCGGTTTTGCCATTGGCATTGGGCAACGCCTTGGCACAGGATAATG
>NZ_JAVTWB010000062.1:0-2871 GCF_032229525.1 Accumulibacter sp.
TGAACTGCTGCTGCAGGGCTTGCACCTCGTCGGCTGGCGTTACGGGGTCCGGCTGTGAGTAGCCACAGATCGCCGCGACGTAGTGCATTGCGGCATGGCAGTCGATCTCGCGGCCGATGCGCAGCAGGTGCAGCAGTTCCGTCTCGTTGAAGTGCTGGCGGCGGTCTGGGTTGAGGCAGTCGCTGATCTTGCTCGCGGCCTGATCAACGGGGAGCGATGGCCAGAGCTTGCAGCCGACCACCTTGGAGCCGCCGGCGGCGCGGATGACTTCGCGCAAAGCGTCATGGATTGATTCGTGGAACAAGGCCTGTTGCATGGTCGGTCCTTTCGTGGCTTGTACGTGGCTGTACGAAAAATCCGGACAGCCTTCGTACAGGTGGCGGGCTATCGTTTATCCGTGCCGGACAGATCGGCCAGATCGGTGCCTGGCCTTCTCGAGTCGTTGAGCACGCGACGTGTCCTTGGTGAAAAAAAGCCCTCCCCGCGTCTGTCAGGACGCGGAGAGGGACAGAAGCCGCACAGGCGCGGAGAGTTCGCCTGGCGGTGGGAGGAGATGGGTTGTGGGCGTCATGCGGCGGACTGCTGTTGCTCGATGTGGTCGGCCTGGCTGGCCGGCGCCTGCTTGGCGAAGTAGTCGGCGAGGCGCTGCACGTGGTGCACGCTCGGGTCTTTGATGCTGCCCTGCGCGATCTTTGTCAGGGTCGAGTAGGGGACGCCACTGCCGGCAGCAACCGTGCGCTGGGGTATGGTCTTGGCCCGTAGTTTGGCCATCACGAATTCGTAGATTGGTGGAGAGGTGATCATGGTCGCGCATCCTATACCCATATGTGGGTCAGCGCAATACCCACACATTGATTTGCGCATTTGCGACTATCCGCAAATGGCTATTGCGCAAATCATCAGCGGCAACTTGATCAGGCTGATGGCATCCTATCCAGGCCGCGACACGCTCGGGAAAGTGGCCAAAGCTGCCGGCGTCGGGTTTGGCACCGTTCAGCGCGCGCGCAATGCGGATGGCAATCTGACCGTCCAGAATCTCGATCTGATTGCCAAGGCCTTTCGGCGCTCGGCCAAGGACTTGCTCGTTGATCCGGATGAGGCGTATGGGCCAGCGGCCCCGGTAACGGTCCTGGCGGTGCATGAGCCTCCGCTTGATGAGCGGGAGCTACTGCAAGGCTATCGAGACGCCTCGCAGGAGGTGCGAGAGATACTGCTCGACTTGGCCCGAAAGGAGTCGCGCAAGAAGGATTTCGGGCCGCGCAGCGAGAGAAACGACTAACCCGGACTCGACTGCGCGCGATCAAGGGCTGCAAATGTCACGAAGAGTGATATCGTTCTGCCATGGATAGCCAGACAACCCCCCCAAGGCGCTCCCGGCTTGCTCCTGATCAGGGCTTCCCGGCGGGCAATTTCCCGGCTCAGGAAGAGGCGCCAGCCGTCGACGTCCGGACCGCGGACGGCAGGGCTGCGGAGACGCTCGGGCGAATCGAGGCGGCGCCGGGGTTGCCGGCTTCTGGGCAGCCAGACGACCGCCCGCAGCGCGTCATCGTCACCGACGTTCACATGGCCTTCTGGTCGATGGTCTCGCTGCTTGTCAAGCTGGCGTTCGCCATCATTCCCGCGGCGGTCATCATCACCGTGTTTGTGCTCATCACCATTGCGGTTGCCGAACGGTTGAGCAGCCTTGTCCGGTAGCGATCGCCAGGCCGTTGGAAGGTGCCCGTCTATGAGGCGGCTTTTTTTTCGCTCGGGATAGCCTTTTATGGCTTGACACGATAGCCTTGAATGGCTAAAGTGTCACTCACCAACCAAACACGGAGCCACCACATGCCCCACATCGATCAACCCGGCGGCGTTCTTCTTGCCGAGCGGCTTGCCGCCGAAGCGTTCCCGAGCGGCCGTGAAGCGCGGTCGGATCAGTACAAGGCAGGAGTCAAAGCGTTTTTGCTGTACGTGTTTGCGTCGCACCCGATCCGGCACGAGTACAAGCCCGGCGATCCGCGTCGGGACGCCTTCTATGCCGGGATCGGCGAAGGCAAGCACATTGCGCAACGCGAGCAGCGCGCCAGCCGCGAAAGCGGCTTGTCGTGAAACCTTTCCGGCTGCACCCGGCACGACGCGGGTTTTCGGTCGTCTTTTTAAGGGTTATCGGTCAGCGGGAAAACTGACGCGGCCGGAAAACATGCGCGAGGAAGCCCAAAGCACGGGGCGGATGCCGCAGGAGTGACCAGCGACTTTTGCAGACGGCTGGCGTAACGGGAAAACGAAAGCCCCGCGACAAGCCGGGAGAGTACCGGCAATGACTTTGCGAGACCACCTAGGACGCATCGCCGGTGAGCAGTGGTCGCAAGACGGCGCAAGGCGTGGTGAGAGCAAGGCGAACGGTGGAAGATGGACCACGCGACCGTGACTTCCGGGGAGAGACCGGCAACTTACAAACTGCGAAGGGAAAAAACGAATGGATCATGCTTTTACCCGCGTGCCAACCACGCACCTGCCTGGCGGCTTCGTCGTTCAATCGTTCGAGGTTTCGCGCTTCCTTTGCTGCCAGGATCCGGAGTCGCGCGTTCCTCGCGCTGGCTCGCACGTCGGCGGCGCGCCTTGGGTTCGCGTTTCGTACTTCGGCGCCCTGGCCGCCTGCCGGGCTGCAGGCTGGTCGCTGATCACTGAGCGGCAATGGCTGGCGATCGCTCACGATGCGGCAGGCCAGAATTGCAATTGGACTGGCGGCAAGGTTGGGCTCGGCAAGCTCAAGCAAGGGCTCCGGAAGCGCAGCATTTTGTCTCCGGCATCTGGCATGTACCAGCCTGACGACAAATCGGAAGCGCGCTGGAAAACCTTGTCCAACGGGCAAAAGCTGTGCGACTTCGG
>NZ_JAVTWB010000063.1:0-2870 GCF_032229525.1 Accumulibacter sp.
GAAAGGGCGAGATCGTCGACTTCAAACCTGAACAACAGCGGATTGAAGCGCACCTGGCCAACGCTGATCGCGTGGCCGAGTTGCTCTGGCACCTGTTTCTCGACCTGCCACTTGATGATCGCCGGCAAGGCGAGGAATCCGCCGAGCAGATACAGCACCAGCAGACCCACGCCGATGATCACCGGTTTTCTGGTAACGAGGGTTCGCAGCCTGTTGAGCATGGTTGGGGCTTTCACTGCACAGACCAACTGTGCCTAATTAGTAAGCGCGATCAGCGCGATTTTGCGGCCGCCTGGGGACGCGCTGTGGCGGTACCCGACAACGGGCAAGACCGCGAGAAGCGTACTCGCCGATGGCCAGCGCGTCCGTTCCGACAACGCCACCCGGACGCTTGTTCCGGAGGCCAGCGTCCTCGTGGCGACTGACCCGGTACGGCGCATCAATCTTGCTCGATGATAGCGCGTTGTAGCCGTGGAGCATAACCACCGCGCCCGCGAGCCATGGCCGCCGAGCCGGCGCGACTCACGCGTCGATCCTTGTCCAAGGCTTACAATAGTCGTTTGCCACGCTTGACCGCGCCTCGCACCCCATCTCATCGTCGGCTCGCCGCTTGGCCATCGAGCCGCGCCGACCCCCT
The DNA here is from genome assembly GCF_032229525.1 of Accumulibacter sp. Taxonomy (GTDB): domain Bacteria; phylum Pseudomonadota; class Gammaproteobacteria; order Burkholderiales; family Rhodocyclaceae; genus Accumulibacter. The sequence continues at coordinate 638 of NZ_JAVTWB010000063.1, forward strand.
GCCGAAAGCCCTGCCCCATGCGCTCACCTCCTCTCGCCGGCCTCCGCGTCCTCGACCTCACGCGACTGTTGCCAGGACCGCTGGCCACCATGCACCTCGGCGACCTCGGCGCCGAGGTGATCAAGATCGAAGACACCGGTGGTGGCGATTACGCGCGCACCGCGGGTGCGGTGCACGGCGACACCAGCTACTTCCAGCTGGTCAATCGCAACAAGCGCAGTCTGACGCTGGACCTCAAACAGGCGGCCGGCGTCGAAGCCTTCATGCGCCTCGCCAGGAGAGCGGATGTGATCGTCGAGGGTTTTCGCCCGGGCGTGGTGGACAAGCTGGGCATTGGCTACCAGGCGGTATCAGCGATCAATCCACGCATTGTGTACTGCGCGATCACCGGCTACGGCCAGGACGGCCCGTACCGCGACCGCGCCGGCCACGACCTCAATTACCTCGCCTACAGCGGCCTGCTCGACCAGATCGGAGCTCCCGGCGGAGCGCCGGTGATACCCAACTTCCAGATCGGCGACCTGCTCGGCGGCTCCTTGAGTGCCCTGGTCGGCCTCCTCGCCGGCGTCGTCGATGCCCGCAGCAGTGGCCGCGGGCGCTACGTCGATGTATCGATGACCGACGCCGTTTTCGCGCACACCCTCTTCCCCTTGCTGGCGGTGCTGGGCCTCGGTCAGGCACTGCCACGTGGCGAAGACGTGCTCTCCGGCGGCATGCCCAGCTACGGCGTCTATGCGACCAGCGACGGTCGTCACCTCGCGGTCAGCGCGATGGAGCCAAAATTCTGGCAGACGCTGTGTGCGACCATCGACCGTCCGGACCTCGCGCCCTTCGTTTTCGCCACCGGCAGCGACGGGCAGCGCATCCGTGGCGAACTGGAAGCGGTCTTCGCCACGCGGACGTTCGCCGAATGGACTGCCATTTTCGAGCGCGTCGACTGCTGCGTCGCGCCAGTACTGCGTTTTGAGGAGAGCCTCGAGAACGAGCAATTGCGGGCGCGCGAAATGATCGTCGAGGTCGCTGGCGTCAAGCAGTTCGCGCCGCCGTTCAAGATCAGCGAGATGCCTTTCAGGGCCCGCCTGGACCCACCGACGGCCGGCGAGCACAGCGAGGAGATCCTCCGCGAGGCGGGTTTCAGCGCCGACGAAATCGCCAGCCTGCGCACGCAGAGAGTGATCTGAGCTGCTCCGGCAGCGGCCATCACCATGCAAGGCATCCTGCTCCTGCTTCCCGATTTCGGCCTGATCCTGCTCGGCTGGGCCCTTTATCGGCTGGTGGATTTCGGCGACAGCTTCTGGAGCGGACTCGAGAAACTGGTCTACTTCGTGCTGTTCCCAGCGCTGCTGTTCAAGTCTCTGGCCAGCGCACGAATCGACTTTGCCACCGCCGCACCGTTGTTTGCCAGCGGCGCCGCGGCGCTCCTCTGCGGTGTCGTTCTCGGCCTGCTGGCAGCGCCGCTGTTCGGGCAGAACAAGGGCGCCTTCGCCTCGCGCTTCCAGTGCGCCTTCCGCTACAACTCCTATATCGGCCTGGCGGTCATCGGCAAGCTGCACGGCGCCGAGGGCATTGCGGCGATGGGCATCCTGATCGGCGCCATGGTGCCGCTGGCGAACACCGCCTCGGTATGGATGCTGGCCCGGCACGGCAAGCTTGGGGTGTTGCGCGAAATGGCGCGCAATCCACTGGTCCTTGCCACGCTGGCCGGTTTCCTGTTCAGCGCCAGCGGACTGACGCTGCCGGCGGTCGCCGCCCAGGTGCTCGGCAGACTAAGCGAAGCGGCGGTCGCGCTCGGGCTGCTGGCGGTCGGTGCAGCACTCAAGCTGCGCGGCAGTTCAGGGTCGCATGCCGCCTCATGCTACCTGCTGGCGGTCAAGCTGCTGGCCGTGCCGGCTGCGGGCTTGTTTGCGGCATCCAGCCTCGGCCTGACCGGCGTGTATTTCGATACGGTGATCGTTTTCGCCGCCCTGCCGACAGCCACATCGGCCTACATCCTGGCCGTTCGCATGGGTGGCGACGGCCCAGGGGTTGCCTGGCTGGTGTCGGCGAATACGCTGCTGGCGATGCTCACGCTACCGGTATGGCTGACGATCGCCTTGCGTTACTGATCAGCGGTCAGCGGCACGGATGGCGATGACGCCGACCGAGATATTGTCGCTGCCGTCACGCTCGCGCGCCAGCGCGATCAGCCGCTGACAGGCTGCTTCGGGTTCGAGCGACGCGACGATCGCGGCAA
>NZ_JAVTWB010000064.1:0-2861 GCF_032229525.1 Accumulibacter sp.
ATCGACGGCCTCAATCCGGAGATCATTCCGGGTTTTTGACAAGGAGTCTGACAATGGACTGGCATGAGCGCATTGTTTCCGATCCGGACACCCTGTTCGGCAAGCCGCGCATCAAGGGGACGCGGATCGGGGTGGAACTGGTTCTGGATCTGATGGCCTCGGGCTGGAGCGAAGCGCAGATACTCGAAAGCTATCCGCACTTGAAGCTGGAAGATCTGCAGGCCGTTTTCGCCTTCGTCCGAGACTGCCTGAAAGACGAGACCTACATCATGCAAGGGACGCTTCACCCGCCCGGAATCGTCGTGTGAAGCGAGTGCTGCTGGCCGACGAGAACTTCCCCTTGTTGGTGGTCAAGGGCCTTGTCGCGGCTGGCTACGAGGTGCTCGCGGTGGCTAGCATCGGCCCAGGGCTGAGTGATCGGGCGGTACTCGAACTGGCGCGAGAGCAAGGTCGTTGCCTGCTGACTTTCGACGCCGATTTCGGCGACCTGGTGTTCTTTCAAGGGATGCCCCCGCCGCCGGCCATCCTCTACTTTCGACTTCAACCGATCGTCATCGAAGAGGTCCTGGCCGCGACCTTGCGCGCGCTGACCGAGGTGCCCGATGGCTGCCTTGCCGTCATTACCCGCAATGAAATCCGCTTGCGGCCACTCTCGGCGGTACGCTCAGATGGCTGAGAACACCGACCCGATTCCAGTCTCGGCCATCCAGCACTGGTGCTACTGCCCGCGCCAGTGTCTGCTGATCCACGCCGAACAGGCTTTCGCCGAGAACGTGCATACCATGCGTGGGCAGGCGGTGCATGAGCGTGTCGATGAGGCTGGCGTGGAGAGCCGGGCGGGGGTTCGCACCGCGCGCGCGGTGCCGTTGTGGTGCGACCGGCTGGGGCTGGTCGGCAAGGCCGATGTCGTCGAATTCCTCGCCGACGGGACGCCGTATCCGGTGGAGTACAAGCACGGCCGCAAGGGCAAGGCGGCCAAGGGTGTTCATGACCATCTGCAGCTCGCGGCGCAAGCACTCTGCCTTGAAGAGATGACCGGCAAGGCGGTTGCCGTCGGCGCCATCTATCACGCCACCTCGCATCGTCGCCGAGAGGTAGCCATTACCGACGTGCTTCGTGCGCAGGTGGAAGAGACGGTGGCGGCTATCCGGCAGGCCCTGGCCTCCGGCACGCTGCCACCGCCGGTCAATGACGAGCGCTGCCGTGAATGCTCGCTGATCGATCTTTGCCAACCAGCGCCGCTGGCCGCGCATGCGCGCCAAAAGGAACTGGCGGCCCAGCTCTTTCTGGCGGATGACTGAAAATGCAGACGCTACTCAACACGCTGTACGTCAGCACGCCGATGTCCTACCTGCATCTCGACAACGATACCGTGCGCGTCGAGATCGAGCGGGAAACAAGGCTGCGCGTGCCCCTTCACCATCTGGGCGGCGTTGTGCTCTTCGGCAACGTGCTGGTCTCGCCGGCGCTCATTCATCGCCTGGCTGACGAAGGCAAGAGCCTGGTATTGCTCAGCGAGCACGGGCGATTCAAGGCGCGGATGGAAGGGCCGACATCGGGGAACATCCTGCTGCGCCAGGCGCAGCATGCCCGCGCGGCAGATCCGAGCTTCGCCCTGGCGATCGCTCGCGCCTTTGTTGCGGGCAAGATCAAGAATACGCGGCAGGTGCTTTTGCGCGGCGGGCGCGAGGCCAAGAACGGTGATGACAGCGCGCAGCTGACACGGCGTGCCGACGACCTCGCTGCGTCGCTGCGGGCTTTACCGGCGGCAGGCGATCTCGATTCGGTTCGCGGCGTCGAGGGTGAGGCGGCCCGGCAGTATTTCGCCGGGCTGAACCTTGTACTTCGTCCCGAGTCGCGTGCCACTTTTACCATGGATGGTCGCAGCCGCCGGCCACCGCGCGACCGAATGAATGCCTTGCTGTCCTTCCTTTACGCGATGTTGATGAACGACTGCCGCTCCGCCGTGGAGGCGGTCGGTCTCGATCCGCAACTTGGTTTCCTGCATGCTGTCCGTCCGGGTCGCGCAGCTTTGGCGCTTGATCTGATGGAGGAATTCAGGGCGGTGGCGGATCGCCTGGCGTTGACCCTGGTCAACCGCGCCCAGGTTCAGGGCGGCGATTTCGTCGAGCATGACGGCGGTGCGGTAACGCTGGGCGAGACTGGTCGCAAGACGGTGATCGTTGCCTGGCAAGAAAAGAAGCAGGAGGAGCTTTCGCACCCATTACTCCAAAAAACGGTAGCGATCGGTCTGTTGCCGCTGCTGCAGGCGCGCTTCCTCGCGCGGACGCTGCGTGGCGAGATGGAAAGCTATCTTCCCTTCACAACGAGGTGAGCCGCATGTTGGTGATCGTTTGCTACGACGTAAGTACGGAAACCCGGGAAGGGCGCCGCCGCTTGCGACGAGTGGCCAGGGTTTGCGAGAGCACCGGCCAGCGGGTACAAAAGTCGGTCTTCGAGTGCAAGGTCGACCGCATGCAACTGGAAGATCTGGAGCGCCGATTGTTGGCTGAAATCCAGCTCGATCAGGACTGCCTGCGCCTTTACCGGCTTGCCGAAACACGTGGTTGCGAAGTCCGGGAGTTCGGGCGCTTTCGTGCGCTCGACTACGCCGCGCCACTGGTCGTGTAGATCTGCCGGTGGCGATGCGCGAACCAGGAGCGCCCAAGGATAGGCGGCAGGTTCGCGCGCCTTGCACGTCATTGTTTTTGCGTGGAAAATTGGGCGCGCAACACGCCCATCCTGCAAGCAGCATCTCGTTCGCGTCGAGGTTCGCGCAAAGCGATCCAGAACCGCTGCTTGTACAAGCACTTGGACGCGAACGGACACGCTCCCCGGCAACGGGGAGCGAGGATTGAAAC
>NZ_JAVTWB010000065.1:0-16298 GCF_032229525.1 Accumulibacter sp.
GCCCATTCCGGCGTTGCCGGAATTTCCTCGACGACGATCAGGTCGGCAGCCGCGTGATCGAGCTCGCGCAGCGCGGCGTAGAGCGAGCGGGCGTAGCCGCGCGGATCAGCCGGCAGCCTGACCAGGGCATGTGGCGCGGCGGCGTCGGGCACTTGGTGGTGACAGAGGACGGCGCAGCGACGGTCGGTAGCGCGCAGGATGTCGATGGCTTCGGCAAGACGCGCCGACGCTACCAGGCGCATCGGTGTGGTCGGCGCATAGTGCGCTTCGAGCGCGCCTGATACGCGCGGTTTGCCTTCGCTCGCCTGCTCTGTGACGAGCTCGGGCAAGACCCCGATAACCATGGCGATCTGCTCGGGGGTGACTCGCCCCGGGCGCAGCAGGCGCGGTCGCAGAGCGTCGTCGCGCGTCAGATCGAGAATCGTCGACTCGATACCGACCTGACAACGGCCGCCGTCGAGGATCAGCGGCACGGCATCGCCCAGCTCCTCACGCACGTGCGCAGCGTCGGTCGGGCTGATTCGGCCAAAGCGGTTGGCCGACGGTGCTGCCAGGCCGCACATGCCGTCAACGCCACCGCCGGCCTGCGCGTAGGCGCGCAGCAGGTCCAGCGCCAGCGGATGCGCCGGTACGCGTAAGCCGACGGTTTCCTGGCCGCCGGTGACGGCGGTCGGTACAGCCGGGGCACGCTTGAGGATCAGGGTCAGCGGGCCCGGCCAGAAGGCCTCGGCCAGCTCCCAGGCGCGCGCCGGAATGCCGCGTGCCCAACGGTCGAGGTGGCCGGCACCCGGCAGATGAACAATCAGCGGGTGGTCGGCAGGCCGTCCCTTGGCGGCAAAAATCTTGCCGACTGCCAGCCGGTTGGCGGCGTCCGCACCCAGGCCATAGACTGTCTCGGTCGGGAAGGCGACCAGTTCGCCGGCCTGCAGCAGGGCCACGGCGCGATCGATCTCCAACTGTTCAGGGAGCATCGAGGATCCCGATCGCGGCACGCGCTGCCATCGCCAGCTCGCGGGCTTTTCCCGGATCGGCGTCGAGCACGGTGAAGTGTCCCATCTTGCGGCCGTGCCTGGCGTGGTGCTTGCCATAGAGATGCAGCTTGAGGCCGGGGACGGCGTGCAGCTGTGCCCAGTCCGGCTCACGGTAGCGATTGCCGGCAGGCCCGCTTTCGTACCAGATGTCGCCGAGCAGGTTGACCATCGCCGCTGCCGAATGCGCTCGCGTGTCGCCCAGCGGCAAGCCGCATAGAGTGCGTACCTGCTGCTCGAACTGGCTGGTCAGGCAGGCGTCGAGCGTGTAGTGGCCGCTATTGTGTGGGCGTGGGGCCATTTCGTTGACCACCAGTTCGCCTCTGACGACGAAAAACTCGACCGCCAGGGTGCCGATGTAGCCGAGACGCTCGGCGATCCGCCCGGCCAGCTCGGCTGCGCGGGAGCTTAGCGCGTCGGAGGCACGGGCCGGGACCAGGGAGACGTCAAGGATGCCCGCGCGGTGGCTATTCTCGGCGGTCGGAAAGCTCTTGCTCAGGCCGTGCTCGTCACGGGCCAGGACCACCGACACCTCGCAGGCGAGTTGGAGTTTCTCTTCGAGGACGCAGGTTTCGCCCTTGAAGTGCTGGAAAGCGGCAATCGCTTCTTCAGCGCTGCCGACGACCGCTTGTCCTTTGCCGTCGTAGCCGAACCGGGCGACTTTCAGAATTCCCGGAAACAGGTCGGCGGAGGCTTCGCGCAGGTCCTGTTCCTGGTGCACGGCGACGAAGTTGGCAACGGGCAGGCCGTGTTGGCGCAGGAAGTTCTTCTCGGCGATGCGGTTCTGGCAGATGCTGACCGCTGCCGCCGACGGGCGCACGACAACGAACTTGGCCAGATAGTCGAGCGTGCCGGCTGGAACGTTCTCGAACTCGGTGCTGATCGCCGCACAGCCCTGCGCCAGTTCGTCGAGCGCCGCATAATCCTCGTAGCCGGCGACCAGGTGACGGTCGGCGATCAGCCCGGCGGGACTGTGCGGATCGGGGTCGAGAACCCAGACGCGATAGCCGAGTTCGTGCGCGGCGGCGACGAAGAAGCGGCCGAGCTGGCCGCCACCGAGCATGCCGAGAGTCGAAGGGGGAAGGATCATTGTGGTGACCGGCGAAATGCTGGCATGGTGGTCAGGGACGCCGGCAGTGCGAGCGGAGAGGCATTGTTTTAGGCAAGGCTGTCGCTCACACCTCGGGCAGCTTCATTGCTCGTACCTTGTCCGCTTGCGCCTGCCGGAACTGGCCGAGGCGCTCGGCCAGCGCGGCATCGCCGGTGGCCAGCATGGCGACGGCGAACAACGCGGCGTTGGCGGCGCCGGCCTCACCGATGGCGAAGGTGGCAACCGGTATGCCTTTCGGCATCTGGACGATCGACAGTAGTGAATCCTGACCCGACAGTGCCTTCGACTGCACCGGCACGCCGAGCACCGGTACGATGGTCTTGGCGGCCAGCATTCCGGGCAAATGTGCGGCGCCGCCGGCGCCGGCGATGATTGCCTTGAGTCCGCGCCGAGCGGCAGTCTCCGCGTACTCGAACAGCAGATCCGGGGTGCGGTGTGCCGAAACCACGCGTGCCTCGAAGGGCACACCGAACTCCTTGAGCATCACCGCCGCGGCCTGCATCGTCGGCCAGTCGGAATCGGAACCCATGACGACGCCGACCAGCGGTTCGGAGTGTGGCATCAGGCCACCTCTCTTTCCGCGGCTTCCAGCGTATTGGCCAGCAACATGGTGATGGTCATCGGCCCGACGCCGCCCGGCACCGGCGTGATCGCCGAGGCGACTTCGCTGACCGGGCCGAAATCGACGTCGCCGCAGAGTTTGCCGTCCGGCAGGCGGTTGATCCCGACGTCGATGACCACCGCGCCTGGTTTGACCATCTCGGCGGTGACGAAGCGTGCACGGCCGAGCGCGGCGACCAGGATGTCGGCGCGCCGGGTGTGGAACAGCAGATCGCGGGTTTGCGAGTGGCAGATGGTGACCGTTGCGCTGGCCTGCATCAGCAGCATGGCCATCGGTTTGCCGACGATGTTCGAGCGCCCGAGGACGACCGCCTCCTTGCCTTTGAGATCGACGCCGGCGTCGGCGAAGAACTTCATCACGCCGTAGGGCGTACAGGGGATGAAACGCGGGTGACCCTGCATCAGCGCGCCGACGTTTTCGGCGTGAAAGCCGTCGACGTCCTTCTGCGGGGCAATCGCCTTGAGTACTTCGTCGCTGTCGAAGTGCTTCGGCAGGGGCAACTGGACGAGTATGCCGTGGATTTTCGGGTCGGCGTTGAGCTCGGCGATCTTTTCGAGCACCACCCGCGGCTCGACATCGGGCGCGTAGAGGATTTTTTCCGAGTGGAAGCCGGCCTGCGCGCAGGCGTTTACCTTGTTGCGTACGTAGACCTGCGAAGCGGCGTCTTCGCCGACCAGTATCACTGCCAGCCCGGGGCGCGTGCCACGCGCGGCAAGGGCTTCTGCCCGGGTCTTGAAGTCGGCGCGCAGCTTTTGTGCCAGCACGTTGCCGTCGAGGATTTTTGCCGTCATCTTGAGTGTTCCTGGATTGGCGGGAGGAGAAAATTGAAAAAGCGTGGAAAAGGCGTGGAAAGCTGGGGAAAAAGGCCTACTCCCGGAGTTGCCCGCGGGGCCTCTGCGTGCTGTTCGGGGAAGGAGCGGAATTCTATCGCAAATCAGGCAGCGCCGGCTTCCGCTTCGGTCTTCGCCGCCCGCTCGGCGGCTGCTCGACCGGCGGCGAAGGCCAGCCGGTTGAGCTCGATCAGTTCGGCTTTCTTGCTCGCAAAACGAGCAAGGACGCAGCGTTCGAGGACTTCGGCCGGGAACGACAGGTGGTCCGAGATCGCACCGAGCATCACCGTGTTGCCGAGGCGGATGTCACCGAGTTCCTGGGCAATGGTCGAAGCGTCGAAGGAGTAGACCCGCGTTCCGGCGGCGCGCATGGCGGCCACCGGGTTCTCGGGGTAATCATAGAGGCCGAGTTCCACCACCGGGGGTACCAGACGACCGGTGTTCATCAGCACCAGTCCATTGGCGCGCAGCATATGGCGCCAGCGCATCGCCTCGGCGGCTTCGAAGCCGAGCAGCACATCGGCCGAGCCGGGATCGATCTGCGGCGACAGCACTTTGCGGCCAAAGCGCAGGTGCGAGGAGACGACGCCACCGCGTTGCGCCATGCCGGCGACTTCGGTCTTCTTGACGTCATGGCCCAGCGCGATCGCCGCCTCGGCGAGGATCTCGGTGGCGGTCATCACGCCCTGGCCGCCGGTGCCGACGACGAGAATGTTGGTGGTGTCGTACTTGCCTGTTTGGGACATCTGGTCGGAACCTTTCAAAGTGTCGGTGCGGTGCGGTGCGGTGCGGCCGCTGCTGATGCCGGAGATCGCCGCGCGGTTCGGCGGCGCGACATCGATCCGCACCGCTGGACAGCCAGCCCGCGCTAGGATGGCCGCACCGGTTCGGCGCTCTTCCTCACCACCTTGATCGGTATCGCCAGGGTGTCGACGTGCACAATCGCGTCCGGCGCACAGGGTTTCAGGCACAGGCCGCAGCCGGTGCAGGCGGCGCTCTCGATGCGCACGAAAGCGAGGTCGACTTCGCGGCCGCTCGCTTTCTTGACCCGGTCACGGCGGGTGACGTGGATTGCCGGGCAGCCGACGTCGACGCAGTTGCCGCAGCCGGTGCATTTGTCGTCGGCCACCATGTAGGGTTTGCGCGGCTGGTAGTCCTTGATCAGCACGCAGGGCTGGCTGGTGATGATCACCGACGGCTCGGGGATCTTGGTCTCGTCGCGCAGCGTCCGCAACAGCACCGGCAGCTCGTAGGCGTCGAGCACGTGCACCCGCTCTTCGCGTACGCCGAGCGCCTTCACCAGGGTGGCGAAGTTGACCCGCGGCGCTTCGTTGCCGTGGATGTCGCGGCCGTTGCCGGGGTTGTCCTGGCCGCCGGTCATGCCGACGGCGCGGTTGTCGAGCAGCAATACGGTGACGTTGCCGCGGTTGTAAACGATGTCCAGCAAGCCCTGCATGCCCATGTGCAGGAAAGTGGAATCACCGATCACGGCGACGATCTTCTGGTTCTGCTCGGCCGGACTGCGACCCTTGTCGAGGCCCAGGGCCATGCCCATCGAGGCGCCCATCGAGATGCACGCGTCGAGCGCGTTCCACGGCTGGCCGAAGCCGAGCGTATAGCAGCCGATGTCACCGGAGATGGTGACGTTGCGCAACTGCGAGAGGGTGTAATAGACGCCCAGGTGCGGGCAGGCGACACACATCGTCGGCGGCCGCGGGAAGACCTGCATCGGCGTCGCCCTGGCGGTTTCGGGAAGCGGCTCGCCGAGCAGGCGGGCGATCGCCGGCTTGAGCACCTGCGGCGACAACTCGCCGGACTGCGGCAGGATGTCCTTGCCGGCGAGCGTCATCCCCTGCGCTTTGAGTTCGGTCTCGATCAGCGGCTCGACCTCTTCGACGACCACCAGTTGGTCGCACTGTTCGGCGAACTTGCGCAGGCCGTCGAAGGGCAGCGGGAAAGACAGGCCGAGCTTGTACACCGGGGCATCGGGGAAACTCTCGCGGACATGCATGTACGCCGGGCCGGAGGTGATAAATCCGACACGCCGGTCACTACCGGGCTCGACCACGTTGAGTGGAGAAACTTCCGCTTCGGCGCGCAGCCTGCGCTCGCGGTCGAACATCAGCGGCAGACGGCGGCCCGCGGCGCTCGGCACCATTACCCAGCGGCCAACATCCTTGTGGAAGCCGTTGACCGGGCGTTCGCTACGTTCGCCAATGGCGACCAGCCCCTTGACGTGACAGATGCGGGTCGTCAGACGCAGGATCACCGGCGTTTCGAAGCGCTCCGAAAGTTCGAAAGCCGCCAGCGTGAAATCGTGCGCCTCCTGCGAGTCGGCCGGTTCGAGAATCGGCAGATGCGCGAAACGGCCCCAGAAGCGTGAATCCTGTTCATTCTGCGACGATGACAGGCCGACGTCGTCGGCAATGGCGATCACCAGGCCGGCGGCGACACCGGTCAGGGTCATGGTCATCAAGGCGTCCGAGGCGACGTTCATGCCCACATGCTTCATCGCGCAGAAGCTGCGCGAACCCGCCATGGCGGCGCCGAAAGCCACTTCGAGCGAGACTTTCTCGTTGACCGACCATTCGGCGTAGATGTCCGGATAGGTGGCAACGCACTCGAGCATCTCGGTCGCCGGCGTTCCCGGATAGGCAGCGGCGACACGCACGCCGGCCTCCCACACCGCTTGTGCCACCGCTTCGTTACCGGACATCAGCAGCCGGTTTGGGGCCGCTACGGGGCGGTCGGACATCGCTGCTTCTGCGCTCATCGGGTCTCCTCGAACGGGAAAAAATCCCAAGAAAAACATGGAAATTAGCCGCTGAAGAACATTCTAACGTTGATCCAGATCAACTTCCTGGGCGCGCGGTGGTCAATAGAGCGTGGTCGTGCAGTCGCCGACGATCATTGGACAGCCGCAAATTGCACGATACAAAAAGCTGTTTTACAATGCGGCAAGAAAATCGATTGCTGCGTTGCGGTACCGCGACGCCAGGCAACGTATTACCCTCGTTGCTGCCGTCCACTTTGGCGCGCAGCACCACTTTTCACTTCACGATTCTGCAGACCAGGAGACAAGTTCATGGCAGCTCTGCCCGAAAACGCGTTGTCGGCCGCCATCACCGATGCCGACCCGCAAGAGACCCAGGAATGGCAAGACGCGCTGAGCGGCGTGATCGACCGGGAGGGTGCCGAGCGTGCCCACTACCTGATCGATGGCCTGATTTCGCAGGCGCGCCAGGAGGGAATCGACATCCCCTACAGCGCCACGACCGAGTACGTCAACACCATCCCGGTCGATCAGCAGCCCAAGTATCCCGGCAATGCCGATCTGGAAATCAAGATCCACAACTACATCCGCTGGAACTCGATGGCCATGGTTGTGCGGGCCAACCGGGACAGCAATGTCGGCGGGCACATTGCTTCGTTCGCCTCGGCAGCGGCGCTCTACGATGTCGGCTTTTCGTGGTTCTGGCACGCGCCTTCCGAGCAACACGGCGGCGACCTGATCTTTTTCCAGGGGCACTCGGTGCCGGGCGTGTACGCCCGTGCGCACCTGCTCGGGCGCCTGACCGACGCGCAAATGGACTGTTTCCGGCAGGAGGTCGATGGCAAGGGCGTCTCGTCCTACCCGCACCCCTGGCTGATGCCCGATTTCTGGCAGTTCCCGACCGTCTCGATGGGCCTCGGTCCGATCCAGGCGATCTACCAGGCGCGCTTCATGAAATACCTCGACAGCCGCGGCTTCATCGAAGCCGGTGACCGCAAGGTCTGGGCTTTCCTTGGCGACGGTGAGACTGACGAGGTCGAATCGCTCGGCGCTATCGGCATGGCTGCGCGCGAGAAGCTCGACAACCTGATCTTTGTCATCAACTGCAACCTGCAGCGCCTCGACGGGCCGGTACGCGGCAACGGCAAGATCATTCAGGAACTCGAAGGCACCTTCCGCGGCGCCGGCTGGAACGTCATCAAGCTGGTCTGGGGAACGCAATGGGATACGCTCCTGCTGCGCGACAAGAGTGGCATCCTCAAGCAGCGCATGATGGACTGCGTCGACGGCGAGTACCAGACCTTCAAGGCCAAGGACGGCGCCTACGTCCGCGAGTACTTCTTCAACACCCCGGAGCTCAAGGAACTGGTCTCTGACTGGACCGACGAGCAGGTCTGGGCGCTGAACCGCGGCGGTCACGACATCTTCAAGATCTTCAGCGCCTACAAGGCGGCTGTCGAGCACCAGGGTCAGCCGACGCTGATTCTGGCCAAGACGATCAAGGGCTTTGGCATGGGCCAGGCCGGCGAGGCGATGAACATTTCGCACCAGCAGAAGAAGCTCGACTACGAGGCGATCAAACGCTTCCGCGATCGCTTCAACCTGCCGGTCGCCGACGACCAGCTCAAGGAACTGCCCTACCTGAAGTTCGAGGAAGGCTCGCCCGAGCTGACCTATATGCGCCAGCGGCGGATGGATCTCGGTGGCTACCTGCCGCAGCGCCGGCGCACCGCGGCGCCACTGGAAATCCCTGCGCTTGCGGCATTCGAGGCACTGCTCAAGGCATCGGGCGAGGGACGTGAGGTGTCCACCACCATGTCCATCGTCCGCTTCCTGAATATCCTGCTCAAGGACAAGAAGATCGGCCGCCACGTGGTCCCGATCGTCCCCGACGAATCACGCACCTTCGGCATGGAAGGTCTCTTCCGCCAGATCGGCATCTGGAACCAGCAGGGCCAGAAGTACGTCCCTGAAGACCACGACCAGCTGATGTTCTACAAGGAGTCGATCGACGGCCAGGTGCTGCAGGAAGGGATCAACGAAGCTGGCGCGATGAGCGACTGGATCGCCGCGGCGACCGCGTACTCGGTGCATGGCGTGCAGATGATTCCCTTCTACATCTGCTATTCGATGTTCGGCTTCCAGCGCACCATGGACCTTTGCTGGGCAGCCGGCGACCAGCGTGCCCGTGGCTTCCTGATCGGCGGCACCGCCGGCCGGACGACGCTGAACGGCGAAGGCCTGCAGCACGAAGACGGCCATTCGCTGGTCCTCTCCGGGCTGATTCCGAACTGCATCAGCTATGACCCGACCTTCTCCTTCGAAGTGGCGGTGGTCATGCGTGAAGGCATGCGCCGGATGTACGAGGAGCAGGAGGATGTCTTCTACTACATCACCGTGATGAACGAGAACTACGAACATCCGGAAATGCCGGCAGGCGCCGAGGCGGACATCCTCAAGGGCATGTACCTGCTGCGTCGCGGTCCGTCTTCGGAGAAGAAAAAGGCAACGCCACGCGTGCAGCTGCTGGGGTCGGGGACGATCTTCCGCGAAGTGATCGCTGCCGCCGAGCTGCTCAAGAACGACTGGGGCGTCGATGCCGACCTCTGGGGTTGCCCGAGTTTCGGCGAGTTGGCGCGTGAGGGCAACGACGCGCAGCGCTGGAACATGCTCAACTCGACCGAAACGTCGCGCCTGTCGCACGTCGAAAAGTGCCTGGGCGAAACCAGCGGCCCGGTCATCGCCGCCACCGACTACGTGCGAATGTTCGCCGAGCAGATTCGCCCCTTCATCAACCGTCGCTATGTGACCCTGGGTACCGACGGCTTCGGTCGTTCGGACACGCGCGAAAAGCTGCGCCACTTCTTCGAAGTCGATCGCCGCTGGGTCACTGTCGCTGCCCTGAAAGCCCTTGCCGACGAGGGAACGATCGAGCGGGAAACGGTCGCCACGGCGATTGCCAGGTACGGCATAGACGTGAACAAACCCAACCCGATGACGGTTTAAGGGAGCCCTCTGATGAGTCAACTAATCGAAGTAAAAGTCCCTGATATCGGTGATTACACCGACGTGCCGGTGATCGACGTCTGTGTCAAGGTGGGCGATGTCGTCAAGCTTGACGACGCCCTGGTCACTCTGGAATCCGACAAGGCGACGATGGATGTGCCCTCATCGTCGGCTGGCGTGGTCAAGGAAGTCCGCGTCAAGCTCGGTGACAAGATTTCGCAAGGCGCGGTGGTGGTGGTTCTCGAAGCTGCCGCCGAAGGCGCCGCCGCCCCGGTGGCCGCCTCTGCGAGCACCCCTGCCGCTGCGCCAGTCGCGGCCCCGGCTCCGGCAGCCGCTGCTCCTGGCGGCGCGACGGTCGAGGTCGCCGTGCCCGATATCGGCGACTACAGCGATGTGCCGGTGATCGATATCTGCGTCAAAGTGGGCGACACGGTCAAAGTCGACGACGCGCTGGTGACACTGGAATCCGACAAGGCGACGATGGACGTACCGTCATCGGCGGCCGGCGTGGTCAAGGAGATCAAGGTCAAGCTTGGCGACAAAATTTCTGCAGGCGCGGTGGTGGTTATTCTCGACGCCGCCGGTGGCGCTTCGACCGCTGCCGTTGCCGCCGCCCCGGCGAGTGCTCCCGCAAGTGCCCCGGCTGCGGCCCCTGCCGCCAGCGCGCCGTCAGCCGCCGCCGCTCCGCCGGCTGCTGCTCTGGCTCTCGGTGGCAGGACGCACGCCAGCCCCACGGTGCGCCTGCTGGCCCGTGAACTCGGCGTCGACCTCGCCAAGGTCACGCCGAGCGGCCCCAAATCGCGCATCCTCAAGGAGGACGTCAGCGCCTATGTCAAGGGTGCCTTGAGCGCCGGGCCGGCAGCCGCGGCTGCCGCCGGTGCCTCGCTGGGCGGTGGTCTCGACCTGCTGCCCTGGCCGAAGGTCAACTTCACCAAGTTCGGCGCCGTCGAAGTCAAGCCCTTGTCGCGGATCGCGAAGATCTCGGCGCAGAACCTGGCGCGCAACTGGGTGATGATCCCGGCGGTGACCTATCACGAAGACGCCGACATCACCGACCTCGAAGCTTTCCGCGTGGCGATGAACAAGGAGAACGAGAAGTCGGGCACCAAGATCACCATGCTCGCCTTCCTGATCAAGGCCTGCGTCATGGCGCTGAAGAAATTCCCCGCGTTCAACAGCTCGCTCGACGTTCAGGATGGCGAAATGAGCCTGGTCATGAAGCAGTATTTCAATATTGCTTTCGCCGCCGACACGCCGAATGGTCTGGTGGTGCCGGTGGTCAAGAACGCCGACCAGAAATCGGTGACCCAGATCGTCGTCGAGAGCGGTGAGCTGGCCCGGAAGGCGCGTGACGGCAAGCTCGGCCCGGCCGAAATGTCGGGTGCCTGCTTCACCATTTCCAGCCTTGGTGGCATTGGCGGCACTTACTTCTCACCGATCGTCAATGCCCCGGAAGTGGCCATCCTGGGAGTCAACAAGTCGGTGATGAAGCCGGTCTGGAACGGCAGCCAGTTCGAGCCGCGCCTGATCCTGCCGCTGTCGTTGACTGCCGACCACCGCGTCATCGACGGCGCGCTGGCTACCCGTTTCAACGTTTACCTAGCCCAGTTGCTCGCCGACATGCGACGCGTGCTGCTTTGATCGGGAGAAGACCATGAGCCAGATCATCGAAGCAAAAGTGCCCGACATTGGCGACTATCACGACGTACCGGTCATTGACGTCTGCGTTGCGGTTGGCGATACAGTCAAGATCGACGACGCGCTGGTTACCCTCGAATCCGACAAGGCGACGATGGACGTGCCGAGCAGCGTTGCCGGCGTGGTCAAGGAGGTGAAAGTCAAGCTCGGTGACAAGATCTCCGAAGGCGCGGTGGTGGTGCTGATCGAAGCCAGCGACGCAAGCCAGGCGGCACCGGCAGCGGCGGCGACTGCCGCGGCGCCGGTGGCTAGTGCCGTTCCCGCTCCACAGGCGGCGGCAGCGATCAGCGGCAGTGCCGACGTCGAGTGCGAGATGCTGGTCCTCGGTGCTGGCCCCGGCGGCTATTCGGCCGCTTTCCGCAGCGCTGACCTGGGCATGAAGACGGTTCTCGTCGAGCGCTACGCCACGCTCGGCGGCGTCTGTCTGAACGTCGGCTGCATTCCCTCGAAGGCCCTGTTGCACATCTCGGGGGTGATGGAGGAGGCGCAGCACATGGCCGATTGCGGGGTCAGTTTCGCCGCCCCCAGCATCGACCTCGACAAGCTGCGGGCACACAAGGACAAGGTCGTCGGCAAGCTGACCGGTGGCCTCGCCGGCATGGCCAAGGGCCGCAAGGTCGAAGTCTTGCACGGTGTCGGCCAGTTTCTCGATTCAAACCACGTCGAAGTGACGCTCGCGAGTGGCGGGAAGAAGGTGGTCCGTTTCCAGAAAGCGATCATCGCCGCCGGTTCGCAAGCCGTCGCGCTGCCGTTCATGCCCAATGACGATCCACGCGTCGTCGATTCGACCGGCGCCCTCGAGCTGCGGCAGATCCCGAATAGAATGCTGGTCATCGGCGGCGGCATCATCGGCCTCGAAATGGCCAGCGTCTACTCGGCGCTTGGCTCGCGCATCACCGTTGTCGAGCTCGGGCCGGTGCTGATGCCCGGTGCTGACCGTGACCTGGTCAAGGTCTGGGAGAAGAAGAACGCACACCGTTTTGATCGTATCCTGCTCAACACTGGCGTCGTCGCGTCCACCGCCAGTGCCGCTGGCATCGAGGTCACCTACAGCAACGACGAGAAGGAAAGTTTCGATCTGGTGCTGGTCGCCGTTGGCCGCACGCCCAACGGTCGCAAGCTGGCGGCCGAGAATGCAGGCGTCGCAGTCAGCGACCGCGGTTTCATTGCGGTCGATACGCAACAGCGCACCAACGTGCCGCACATCTTCGCCGTCGGCGACATCGTCGGGCAGCCGATGCTGGCGCACAAGGGCGTGCACGAGGCGCACGTTGCCGCTGAAGCAGCGAACGGCAGCAAGCGCTGTTTCGACGCCCTGCAGATTCCCTCGGTGGCCTATACCGACCCGGAAATCGCCTGGGCCGGCAAGACCGAGGAGCAGTGCCGCGCCGAAGGGATCAAGTTCGGCAAGAGCGTCTTCCCCTGGGCAGCGTCGGGTCGTGCCCTGGCCAACGGTCGGGAGGAGGGTTTCACCAAGCTGATCTTCGACGAAGAAACGCACCGCATCATCGGCGGCAGCATCGTCGGCACCGAAGCCGGCGACCTGATCGGTGAAATCTGCCTGGCGATCGAGATGGGCTGCGACGCTACCGACATCGGCCACACCATCCACCCGCACCCGACCCTGGGTGAGTCGGTCGGCATGGCCGCCGAAGTGTACGAAGGGGTGTGCACCGATCTGCCAGCGATGAAGAAGAAGTAGGCAGGTCTGTCGCTGGCCGCCAGTAACGCTGCTGTCCCTGGCGGGGGGCAGCAGCGAGCGATGCACTGGGCATCGGCTCAGGGCGGCGTCGGCTTGACCGGGGGCGCGTCGCCAATGATTCGCAGGAGGAGCAAGTTCATGCCGTCAGCCAAAGCTGTGGAGGCGAGCCGGGTCGATCTGATCGTCGGCGGGCTCGAATACCTGGCGCAGGGTTTCAGCATCTTCGACCAGGAGCTTCGCTTGGTGGCCTGGAACCGGCAGTTTCTCGAACTGCTCGGCTTTCCCGAAACTCTGGGGACGATCGGCCGGCCGCTGGCCGATTTTTTTCGCTTCAACGCCGAGCGCGGCGACTACGGTGCCGGCAACATCGAAGAGCAGGTCAGCGAGCGCACCGCTCTGGCGAGCAAAGCCGAGCCCCATTGTTTCGAGCGCGTGCGACCCAATGGCATGGTGCTGGAAGTCCGCGGCACACCCTTGCCGGGGGGTGGTTTTGTCACCACCTATAGCGATGTCACCGAGCGCAAGACCTGGGAAGACAGCCTGCAAGCGGCCAAACAGAAAGCCGAAGAGGCAAACCAGGCGAAGTCGGCTTTCCTCAACATGGTGACGCACGACCTGCGCACGCCACTGACCTCGATCCGCTCGTTTGCCGAGATTCTCGGCGACAACCCTGACATCGATGCCGAGCAACGCCAGGAGTTTCTCGGCATCATCAACACCGAGTGCCTGCGTCTGGTGCGCATGATCAACGATCTGCTCGATTTCGCCAAGATCGAGGCCGGGCGCATGGATTGGTCCATCGCCGAGCTCGATGCGGGCGAATTGGTGAAGTCGGCGGTTACTTCGCTCACGCCAGTGTTCGCCGAGAAGCGCATCGTGCTCGAACTGGCGCTGCCGCCGCAGGCGCCGAAGATCAAAGGTGATCGCGATCGCCTGACCCAGGTGATCATCAATCTGCTGTCGAACGCCTGCAAATTCGCACCGGAAAGCACCGGTCGGGTTCGCGTCAGCCTTGACGGTGGGCCGACCGAAGCAAGGATCTCGGTCGCCGATAACGGTCCGGGTATCGCGACCGAGCAACAGCAGCAGGTGTTCGAGGAATTTCGCCAGGTGCTCGGCGCCAACGGCACCCGCCCACCAGGTACCGGGCTCGGGCTGGCGATTTGCCGACGCATCGTCGACCATCTCGGCGGCCGCATTTGGGTGACCAGCACGCCGCCTGACGGTGCGACCTTCAGTTTCACCATCCCGAACAGCCCCTGAGTGATTCCCACGCGCTCGCCTGCCAAAGTCGACCCTCCGCGCGGCTGGTGCTCGGCCGGCGGCTCGGCCCGATTGCAAACGCCACATTGACGACAGTCAAGACACGGGGCACCTTCTTGGCATAGACTCGCGCCTGCAATGACCAATCCTCGAACCCCATGACTGCTCCCCCGGCCGAGCTTTCCGCGCTGCGCCCGACGGTGCACGTTGTGCCTCTGTCCGCGCCGCTGCAATGGCTGCTCCTGGGTTGGCGCGATCTGCTGCGCTGCGGCTACCTGAGCCTGGCGCACGGGGTGCTGCTCGCGGCGTTCGGCCTGACGCTGCTGGTCACGGCTCGCCAGCACTTCTGGCTGTTGGCCGGCGCCTTCTCGGGCTTCCTGTTGGTGGCACCGGTACTGGCGACCAGTCTGTACTCGATGAGTCGTGCCATCGAGCACGGGGGCAGCGTAGGCTGGCAGCTGCTGCGCGACACCTGGCTGAGCTGGCAGCAATCGCGTTTCATGGAAGCGGGTGGTTATTGGTGTCTGGTGCGCTTCGGCGTCCTGTTGGCATTGGCCGGCACGGGATGGGTTCTGACTTCGGCGGCCCTGATCACCCTGCTGGCAGCGGCGCCGGTCAATACGCCGGTGGACTTTCTGCGTCATGTCGTGCTGGCCGACAACAGCTCCCTGTTCGAGGCCTGGCTGGCCATGGGCGGTGTGTTGGCAGCGCCGATCTTCGCCTCCAGTGTGGTCGCCATGCCCCTGCTGCTCGATCGGCGCATCAACCTGCTGGTGGCGGTACTCACCAGCTGGCGGGTAGTGCTTGCCAATCCGGGCACCATGGCTCTCTGGGCGACACTGATCATGCTGCTGGTACTGATCGGTTTTGCCACCGGATTGCTGGGTCTGATCGTCTTGATACCCCTGTTGGGCCACGCCAGCTGGCACGCGTACCGCGCTCTGGTCGATGCGAGTGCCTTTCCGGAACGTCCGCGGGGTCGGTGAGCGAATCCATGTTCGGCTTTTCCGAAGAACAGATTGCTGGGTTTGGCCTCTCCTTCGGGATTGGCGCGTTCATGCTCTACATGTTGTTCATCGTTGGACAGCTGGCCTGGGAATCGAAGGCCGGCAAACTGGGTACTTTCGTGATCTTCCTGGGCCTGGCCTTCGGCATGGTCGGCTTCGTCGCCAAGTACCTGATTCAGTGGGCGCTCGACATCCATTAAGATAAGAACGGAGCGGCAATGCCGCAATCAACCCATCGGAGAGGCAGCATGAAACTGTATACCTACGACCGCGCGCCAAATCCCCGTCGCCTGGCCATGTTCATGCAGTACAAGGGCATAGCGATCGAAACGCAGCAGGTGGACCTGATGAAAGCCGAGCAGCTCGGCGAGCAGTTCCGGGCGATCAATCCGGCGCAAACGGTGCCGGCCCTGCTGCTGGACGACGGCACCTTGCTTTCCGAGGTGATCGGTATCTGCACCTACCTGGAGGAACTCCACCCGGATAGACCGCTGCTCGGGACCACCGCGCTGGAGAAAGCCCAGGTCATCAGCTGGGATCATCGCCTGTTCACCGGCATGGTCATACCCCTCGCCGACATGCTGCGCAACAGCGCCGAGGCCTTCCGCAACCGCGCACTGCCTGGCCCCTACGATTTTGCACAGCTCCCTGAACTGGTCGAGCGCGGGCGCCTGCAGCTGCATTGCATCCTGCCGGAACTGGACGCTCAGCTGGCGGGCCAGGCGTGGCTGGCCGGCGATGGTTTCACCTTCGCCGATATCGACCTGCTGGTGGCCGTCGATTTCATGGCCTGGGTGAAGGAGTCGGTGCCCGCGGAGTGCACCCATCTCAAGGCCTGGTACGAACGGGCAAAAGCCGAGCTGGCCTGAGACCTTCCTTTGGCGGCCCCCGTTTGTACCCGGCCGGGCCGGAACCGGTAATATCAGGCAGTCTGGGCAACCCGGGTAGGCTCCGTGGGCAGGGTGGCGTGTTTCCGCCGCCGCTTTTCAGGCTGGCGAATTCGGTCGTTTTTCGCACCTTCCACGCAAATCATCGACGAGTGCACCACGCAGCGGTCGACCGGCCGCCGAGTTGACCGGAAAGTGTGGGGAGTTCTTGCTGGCCCCACCAACCACTGAGTGTTGCTATCCTGCACAGCAAGGAGGAGCGCAGAGATGCAAGGTATCTTCATCAGTTACCGTCGGCAGGACAGCCAGAGTGCCGCTGGGCGTCTGGCCGATCATCTCCGGGAGAACATGCACGGCGTCCCCATTTTTAG
>NZ_JAVTWB010000066.1:0-2825 GCF_032229525.1 Accumulibacter sp.
GGGCGCTGTGCCGGTACCGGGCACCTTGCCGCTGCTGCTCACTGCCCTCCTCGGTCTGGGCTGGGCGGGAAGACGGCAGCAGGGATAACCCACCGCCACGCGGCCGTCTTCCGGCATGTGCCGGCGGAGATCTGCGAGAACTGCGGCGAAGCGTTTCATGACGAGTCGGTAGCAGCAGCGCTGCTGGATCAAGCGCGGCAGGCCGCTGCGGCCGGCGTGGAAATCGACGTGCGGCACTTTGCCGTGGCGGCGTAAGCCTCGTGGCGCCACGGGCGGCAGACCGGGAGCAGGCGCTCGCGCAGCTTCCAGCGCCTGACCGCGATGGACGCCGATCAGGCTTTCTTGCGACCGTGCCAGACTTATGCACTTCCAGGCGTTGGGGCTCTATATTCGCCTTGGCCGGATTACACCGAGGTGCACCATCCTGCAGTGTAAGGACAACCCCGGTCTTGACGCCCGCCTTTCCATACGCCCAAGGTGAAGCCATGGCCGACCCCGACAGGTTCCATTCCATCGAGAAGACCACGCGCGCTGCCACCGCCTGTGACCGAGGCCCAAACGCCGCGAACGCTTCCAAGGCGAGAGCGGCGACGGCGAGCAACACCCGACTTGACCTTGACCGCATCCGCGTCGCAGCCAATCCGACGACAAGCGCACTGGTCGAGGCTGGCGGCCTGAACGATCCGACCAAGGAAGTTGGACCGTCTAAGGATCGCAAGGTGAAGGCGTGAAGCTGGTTTTTCGTCAACACGCGGTGCAGCGGATGTTCGAACGTGGGATCTCGACGGTCGACATTCGCTCGGCGCTGGAAACGGGCCAAGTGATCAAGGAATACAACGACGACACGCCCTATCCGAGCGCACTGCTGCTGGGCTACATCGACCAGGGTCCACTGCATGTGGTTCTATGCGGACAACGAGATCGACGGCGAGCGCATCATCGTGACGGCCTACGAGCCCGACCCCAGCTTATGGACCAATGACTTCTCGCAAAGGAGAGCAAAGTGAGATGCCCCATCTGCAAGCACGGCGAAACCCATGCCGGTGAAGCAACCGTGACGCTTGAGCGTAGCGGCACGGCAATCGTCTTCCGGCATGTGCCGGCGGAGATTTGCGAGAACTGCGGCGAAGCGTTTCATGACGAGTCGGTAACTGCGGCGCTACTGGATCAAGCGGGGCAAGCCGCTGCGGCCGGCGTGGAAATTGACGTGCGGCGCTTTGCCGTGGCGGCTTGATCCTCGCGGCGCCAAGGGCGGCAAACGGGAGCAGGCGCTCACGCAGCTTCGAGCGCCCGACCGCATCCGCCGCCTGAAACTGCCTGCCGGTGTGGCGCAGGCCGTCCTTCGGGAAACCGCCGCGCCGCCTGCAGACGACGATTGACCAGGGGATTGACCCGAAGGAGCGCCGAGAAGGAGCGCCGATTGATGACGCCGAAAGAGGATTTGATTGCCTGGATGCGGGAGAATCCGCGCGAGCCCGCTGGCTGGCTTGAGGTTTGCAACCGGCTGGCAAATGGGCTTGAGATGGATCTTGCCTGGCCGGGTTTGTTGGCCGCCGGCGCCACGCCGAGATACATCTTCGGCATGGTGATTTTGTGTGTGAAAGACTCTGCCCGCGACGTGCGGCGCGTCCCAAGCAAGCAAGAGGCTGCTGATTTGCAGGCGGTAAAGACTGCCATCGACCGGCTACTCGACGCCGTAAGTCGAGCACAACTGCTGAACGAAGGCGCGTCGTTTGTCGACATGGGCATTCCGACGAGCGCCCCCGTAATGCTCGCGTGGACCGATGAGTTCGACGGCAATCTGACGAAAGGCGGTTTTCATTCCGTCAGCCTGCCCAGCCTGTTACGGCTGCTGAAATCGCAGTGTGACGACCCCCGCCCGGCAAATGCGATAACGCGACAAACCGGCCGAACGGATAAGCCACGCGTCCGTGCTTTTGTCCGGCGACTGTCGGCCTTCTTCGTTCGGGACTTCGGCAAACCAATGCCCGAGAATGTGGCGAGGATTGCCGCCGCCGTTTTCCGACTGGCCGAGCCGATAAGCGGCCGCGAGGTGGAAAAGATTCTGGAAGATCTGTCTTCCAAGAACTAATTTTCAGAATCGCTGTTTTCAGCCAGGATCGTCGATTGTGTGACTCTGGCTACTTGGTGGCTAGGCGAAGCCAGAAAGCAGGAAGCCAATAGGCTCTCGCTGGCGAACCGCTTGATTTGTCTGGAGGCGCGACCCAGAGTCGAACTGGGCTGAACGGATTTGCAATCCGCATTTTCTATTTAAAACCATATAGTTACGAAATCGCTACCACTAACGCTGATTTTCACTGTTTTTTTCCGCCTTGCTCGCCAACGAGATCTCTTGAATACGCCGACTCGCACATAGCAAGCGCGTTGTTCAGTCGCTCGCCAACTTTCCGGTTCTTGCCTTCAGGCTCCGCTCACGGCTCTGAATTGAAGGTTCCACTAGCCACCAGGGTCACCGAATCTACGGTGGCGAAAGCTTCCACGACTTCTCAGAACATCGATGGGCGCGGCTGGCGGTCGCTGTAGGTAAGTCAGCTTTGCTCACCAGCCCTTCGATCCAGTCGGACGCATAGTCGAGCTACCCACTGTCAGTTGTCAACGAGGCCCCTACTCTCTGATCGTTTCCTCTGGCGACTGGCCCGAAAGCGCGCGCGACGCCGCATCGAGATCGATCCCGTCACTCGGTGGCTGCCCGTCACGGCACAGATTGAGCTCGTACCGAACGGCAAATGGGACCCGCTTGCCGTCCTGTGTCGGCACGTCGTCCTGGATCAGCGTCGCCTCCAGGCGAGCACAACCTGCTTCGG
>NZ_JAVTWB010000067.1:0-16006 GCF_032229525.1 Accumulibacter sp.
TCCCGCGAGGGGAGAAGGGAGTTTCCTGAGTCGCATGCGCGACTTCCACGGTAACCACCATCCCTCTCCCGGAGAACCGGCCATGACCGCACCGATTTACCAGTTCACTGCTGAACGCCTTGAAGGCGGCAGCCAATCGTTTGACGAGTACGCTGACAAGGTTCTGCTGATCGTCAACACCGCCAGCAACTGCGGCTTCACGCCGCAGTACGAGGGCCTCGAAGCGCTTTACCAGCGCTATCACGAACGCGGCCTGGAAGTGCTCGGCTTTCCGTGCAACCAGTTCGGTGCGCAAGAACCCGGGAACGCCGATGAAATTGCCAGCTTCTGCCAGAAGAACTACGGTGTCACTTTCCCGATGTTTGCCAAGATCGACGTCAACGGTGACCACGCCCACCCGCTTTACCAGTATCTGAAGAAGGCCGCCCCGGGCCTGCTCGGGAGCGAAGGGATCAAGTGGAATTTCACCAAGTTTCTGGTCAACCGCGAGGGCGAGGTGACCGAGCGCATCGCCTCGGCCAGCGCGCCCGAGAGCCTCGCACGCGACATCGAAGCCCTGCTTTGATGCGCACCAGCGCGGCGTCGCTGGCCAGGCAGCGGCCGCAGCGGCGACTGTGCTCGATGGCCAGGCCGCAAACCGCCCATGCCCACGCCTGACTTCAGCGCCATGCTGCGCTGGCCGAACGTCCCGGCCTGCTACGGCTGGCTGTCGCTCGACCAACGTGGGCGTTGGCGGATGCGTGGCGAAACCCTCAGCCACGCGGGCCTGAACGATTTCCTCAATCGCCAGTACGCGCATGACGAGCGCGGCAATTACTTCGTGCAAAACGGGCCGCAGCGCGTGTTCGTCGCGCTTGACTACACGCCATGGGTAGTGCGCCTGGCGTCGGCCGACCGGCTCGAAACGCAGGTCGGCGAAACGGTCAGCGAAGTGCGCGGCGCGGCTATCGATGAGCAAGGTAACCTGCTGATCGAGATTCCGAACGGCATCGCGCTGCTCTGCGACCGTGATTTGCCGGCCCTGCTCCCTTTGCTGCGCTCGCCGGATGGCGAGGTCGCCGACGAGGCGAGTCTGCTGGCAGCGGTCGAGCAGCCTGCCACTGGCGTCAGCACGCTGACCTTCGATTGGCACGGCTGCCGTGTGCCGGTGCGGGCGCTGCGCCGATCGGCGGTGCCGGGGCGCTATGGTTTCATCGCTTCACCGCAGGAAGACTCGTCGGAAGCGGCGCCTTGAACCTGCGGCAACAGGCGCTCGATGCCTTGCTGCTCCGCGCACCCGACGAGAAATGCGCGGCAGTCGCGGCGATCTCCTGCGCGTTGCCGCCCGGGGACGCGCAGGAGATCGCTGCCCCCGATACGCACCGCCTGGCCGCCGAATCACTCCCCGGCCGCAGCCCCCTCCCGCTGCTGGTGGCGCCCGCACAGCTCGCCAAGCGACCGGTCACCAGCGTCGAAGGGCGTGCCGCACTGATCCATTCGCTGGCCCACATCGAGTTGAATGCAATCAATCTGGCGCTCGACATCGTCTGGCGCTTCGACGACTTGCCGGCCGAGTTCTATCGCGACTGGCTCGCTGTCGGCAGGGAAGAAGCGCAGCACTTCGCCCTGCTGCGCGAACATCTCGAAGCAATGGGTTTCGCCTATGGCGACTTCCCCGCCCACCACGGCCTGTGGGAGATGGCCGAGAAGACCGCTGACGACCTTCTGGCCCGCCTGGCGCTGGTGCCACGGACGCTCGAAGCGCGGGGGCTGGACGCGGCACCGCCGATTCGCGACAAGCTACAGGGTGTCGGCGACCAGCGGGGCGCGGCCATCCTCGACATCATCCTGCGCGACGAGATCGGCCACGTCGCGATCGGTAACCGCTGGTACCGCTGGCTCTGCAACAGACGCGGGGAGGACCCGGTGGCCACCTACGCCGAACTCGCGCAGCGCTATCACGCCCCTCGCCTGCGTGGGCCTTTCAACCTCGAAGCGCGCCGGGCAGCGGGCTTCGACGAGCGGGAACTGGCCGCGCTGCAGGGCCAATGAACGGGCCAGCGGGCGCAGCGACAACCATTGCTGCTGCGCCGCCACCCTCCTTCGGTCTGGCGGTCCTGCTGACCACCCTGGTCGCCCTGGGCCCGCTGTCGACCGATCTCTACCTGCCGGCACTACCGACCCTGGCCAGGGTGTTTGCCAGCGATGCCGGCGGCGTGCAACTGACGCTCTCCGTCTTCCTCGCCGGCTTTGCCTGCGGCCAGATCTTCTACGGGCCGCTTTCCGATCGCTTCGGTCGCCGGCCGATCATGCTCGGCGGCCTGGCGATCTACTGCCTGGCGACGATCGGCTGCATCTTTGCCCCGAGCATCGAGCTGCTGATTGCCGCGCGCTTCGTGCAGGCGATCGGTGCCTGCGCCGGCCCGGTCCTCGGCCGTGCCGTCGTTCGTGACGTCTGGGGCGCTATCGAGTCGGCGCGGATCATTGCCTACATGGGTGGCGCGATGGCCATTGCGCCACTGCTCGGCCCGACCCTGGGCGGTTTCCTCACCGTCCTCTTCGGCTGGCAGTCCAACTTCGTCGTCCTGCTGATCGTCTCAGTGGTCCTCTTCGTTGCCGTCGCTCGCCTGCTGGGCGAAAGCAATGTCCATCGCCACCCGCAGGCAACCAACCCACGCCAGGTCGTTGCCAACTTCCGCTTGCTGCTCGCCGATCGCCGCTACCTGGGCTACGTGCTCAGCTTTTCATTTTCCTACAGCGCGCTCTTTGCCTTCATCTCGGCTTCATCTTTCGTCCTCAGCGATCGCTACGGGCTGACACCGGAACTGTTCGGCATGTCCTTCGGCATTGTCGTCTCCGGCTACCTGCTCGGTTCGCTCGCTTCGGGCAAGCTGGTCAGGCGCCTGGGTGGCGACACCCTGCTGGCGTGCGGGGCGTGGCTCGGCGCGATCGCCGGCGCGACCATGGCGGCGCTGGAACTGTGGGGCGTACACAGCCTGGCCTCCACCCTCGGGCCGATGTTCTTCTGTACGGCCGCTACCGGCCTGGTGATGCCGAACGCCATCGCCAAGGCACTGGCACCGTATCCGAAGATGGCCGGGTCGGCTTCGGCGCTGATGGGTTTCGTGCAGATGACGCTTGCCGCGCTGGTCGGCATTGCCGTCGGGCACGCGCTGTCCGGTGGTGGCGGAGCACTGGCAGCGGGGGTGGCAATCTGTACCGCGCTGGTGCCCATTTCGTACCTGGCCTTGATCCGGGTTCGCCGCCGCCGCTGACCCTGGCGGCAGCTGCGGCTGCCGCCCAGGCCAGCCACCGAGGGCCGTTTCGGCATAAGATGATCGCCTGCCACAACCCTTTGTCGATGTCGGGGTAGCCGCTTGCTAGCGAGAGAAACCACACCCAGCGCGATCGTCCGTTATCTCGATCAGTATGTGATCGGCCAGGAAGAAGCCAAGAAGGTTCTGGCCGTCGCCGTCTATTCGCATTACCGCAAGATTGCCACCTTCGGGCACGACCAGGAGGCGATGGCGAAGAGCAATGTGCTGCTGGTCGGGCCTTCGGGAACCGGCAAGACACTGCTCTGCGACACCTTGTCGAGAATGCTGAAGGTTCCCTTCGTCAGCGCCGACGCGACCTCCCTGGCACAAACGCGGTATGTCAACGAAGAAATCGAAGCCGCCCTGCAAAGGCTGGTCGACAAGGCCGACGGCAGCATTGAGCGTGCCCAGCAAGGCATCATCTTCATCGACGAAATCGACAAACTGAAGGTAAGCGATGGCCAGTCGCGGGCGATTTCTGGCGAAAGCGTGCAACACGCGCTGCTGAAAATCATGGAAGGCGCGCCGGTCAAGCTGAAAGACCAGCACTACATCGACACCCGCAACATCCTGTTCATCTGCGGCGGTGCGTTTGTCGGTCTCGAAAACATCATGGCCAGGACGCAAAGCTTCGGCTTCATCGCCACCTCGGCCGACGACAACCAGAACATCCTCGACCGCCTGAACCAGCGCGTGAAGCCGACCGATCTGTTCGAATTCGGCCTGATTCCCGAGTTCACCGGTCGCCTGCCAGTGATCGCCAGACTGCACGACTTGAGCAAGGCGATGTTGGTGAGCATCATCAGTGTGCCAAAGAACTCGATCTACCGGCAGTACGTCGAGATCTTCCGGGGGGAAGGCGTCGATTTGCAGGTCGCACCGCGGGTCTTCGAGCAGATCGCCGAGATCGCCATCGAATACAAGACCGGCGCCCGCAGCCTGCGCGGCATTTTCGAGGAACTGATCACCCCGATTCTCTACGTCGTGCCCGACCACCCGGAGATCGGCAAGGTGGAAATCTCCTCCTTGTTCGAAAACGCCCGCCTGGTCGGAAGAAAGTGAGCGCGATCTGGCGATCCCGCCCGCAGCGTCGGCCATCCGGAGCAGCAGGCCAGGGTGACAGGGCCCCGCGAAGGTGATCGGCATCGCCTGGAAAGCGTTGCGGATCAGCCTGGTCGTCTATCTCATCACATTGGCGGGAATCAGCATGTTCCAGGATAAGTTGCTCTACTTTCCCGCACCG
Source organism: Accumulibacter sp. (assembly GCF_032229525.1). Taxonomy (GTDB): domain Bacteria; phylum Pseudomonadota; class Gammaproteobacteria; order Burkholderiales; family Rhodocyclaceae; genus Accumulibacter. The sequence goes on from NZ_JAVTWB010000067.1 coordinate 4,540, forward strand.
GCCAGCCTTGCCGAGATGCTCTCGGGCGGCCTGTCACCCTGGCCCAACGCTCCGGATTTCCGTGGCCTGCTGGCCGAAGCGGACGGCGCGCCAGTTGCCACGGCCGTCATTTTCCACGGCAATGCGGGCCATGCCGGCCACCGTCAGTTCTATGTCGGGGAACTGCGGCGACTGGGCCTGCGCGTGATCCTCGCCGAGTATCCGGCTTACGGCCCGCGTGGCGGCGAACTGGGCGAAAAGAGTCTGGTCGCCGACGCGGAACAGACGATCACCCTGGCCCATCGCATGTACGGCGGGCCGCTGCTGATCATCGGCGAGTCGCTGGGCGCTGGCGTCGCGGCAGCCGCCAGCGCGCGGCAGCGCGAAGCAGTCGCCGGCCTGTTGCTGATTACGCCGTGGGATAGCCTGGAACATGTCGCCGGCCACCACTATCCGCTGCTACCCGTGCAGTGGCTGCTACGCGACCACTACGATAGCGCGGCGCACCTGGCGTCGTTCGGGCGCCCGGTGCTGGTGGCTATTGCCACCGAGGACAGCATCGTGCCGGCACGCTTCGGCCGCGCGCTCTACGCCGCCCTCGGCGAACCCAAGCGACTGGCGGTCATTGAGGGTGCCGAACACAACGACTGGTTCGACCGCCTCGACGAGGCCTGGTGGCGGCAGGCAATCGAGTTCCTGCTCGGCGACAGCAAACACTGATCGCCGCTCAGGTCCTGGCGGCAGCATCCAGCGCAGCGCCGCCCGCCGGCGGCGCCTTGGGCTTCAAGGCGGCGAGCAGGTCGAGCGGCAGCGGCAGGATGACGGTCGTCGCACGGTCGCCAGCGACCTGGGTCATCGTCTGCAGGTAACGCAGTTGCATCGCCTCCGGGCGCTGCGCCAGCATTGTCGCCGCCTCGAGCAATGCCGATGCCGCCTCCTTTTCACCCTCGGCGTGAATCACCTTGGCGCGCCGCTCACGCTCCGCCTCGGCCTGGCGGGCGATGGCACGGATCATCGACTCGTTGAGATCGATGTGCTTGATCTCGACATTGGTGACCTTGATTCCCCAGGAATCGGTCTGCGCGTCGAGGATCTTCTGCACGTCGAGGTTCAGCCGCTCGCGTTCGGCGAGCATTTCATCGAGCTCGTGCTTGCCGAGAACGACGCGCAGCGTCGTCTGCGCCAGCTGCGAGGTGGCCATCAGGAAGTCCTCGACCTGGATGATCGCCTTCTGCGGGTCGACGACGCGGAAGAAGACCACCGCATTGACCTTGACCGAGACGTTGTCGCGCGAGATCACGTCCTGTGGCGCGACATCCATGGTCACTACGCGAAGATCGACGCGCACCATCTGCTGGATGCCGGGAATGACGATCACCAGACCGGGACCCTTGACCTTCCAGAAACGGCCGAGCTGGAAAACGACGCCGCGCTGGTACTCGCGGAGGATGCGCAGCGAGCTGAACAGCAGGATCAGCAACAGCGGCAGCAGGATGCTGCCCAGGCCCAGGTTGAGGTCGAAGATCATCGCGTTTCTCCTTCGGAGGGTGGGAATTCGTCCGCTGCTTGCACGTCGAGCGTCAGGCCGTGCACGGCCAGTACACGTACTCGCTGGCGCGGTGCCAGCGGGCCAGCGGCGTGCACGCGCCAGCGCTCGCCGTGAACCAGAGCCCAGGCGTCGTCGCCTTCGACAATCTGGACTTCACCGGCCGCGCCGATCAATTCCTCAACACCACTGACCACCGGCGCTTTGCGCGCACGCAGGGCCATGCCGCCGCCGAGCAGCACCACCGCCGCCGAGCTGGCCGCCAGACCGAAGAGTAGCGGCAGCGGCACGCCCAGGCCCGGCACGTCACGGTCGAAAAGCAGCAGGCCCCCGGCAATGAAGGCCGCGACGCCACCCACGCCGAGCACCCCGAAACTCGGCGTCAACAGCTCCGCCGCCAGCAAGCCGACGGCCAGCACGATCAACGCCAGCCCGGCGGTGTTCACCGGCAGCATCTGCAGGGCAAACATCGCCAGCAGCAGGCAAATCGCCCCCACCGTCCCGGAAACACCGAAGCCCGGAGACGAGAACTCGAAAATCAGCCCGTAGATGCCGATCATCATCAGGATCAGCGCAAAGCTGGGGTTGGCAATCACCGACAACAGGCGGTGACGCGCGTCCGGCAGCAACTCTTCGGTCGCCAAACCGGCGGTGGCCAGCGTCAGTTTCCCCGCCTGCAGCTGCACGGTGCGTCCGTCGATCTGCGCCAGCAGGTCCGGCACATCGCTCGCCACAACGTCGATCACCTGCTCGCGCAGAGCCTCGGAGGCAGTCAGGGTGACCGCTTCGCGCACCGCGCGCTCGGCCCACTGCGCATTACGCCCGTGCTGCTGCGCCAGACCGCGGATGAAAGCCGCCGCATCGTTGACCTGTTTGACCTTCATCGTATCGCCGGGAACGATGGCCGGTTTGGGCGCCGCCGGCTCGCTCGCGTTGGTCGCTTTGGTCGCGTTGGTCGCTTCCGTCGCTTCCGTCGCTTTCGTCGCTTTTGTCGACGCCGCGGGTGCTGGCTCGCCGGAGGGGGCGGACGCTGGCGGGGCCGGTGATTGCGGGCCCGCCGGCACGCCGGGCAGGCCGATCGAGACCGGCGTCGCGGCCCCCAGCGTGGTCGCCGGGGCCATCGCCGCGAGATGACTGGCGTAGAGGATGTAGGTACCGGCACTGGCCGCGCGCGCGCCCTGCGGACTGACGTAGGAGATCACCGGCACCGGCGACGCGAGAATGGCCTGGACGATCTGCCGCATCGCGCTGTCCAGCCCGCCGGGGGTGTCGATACGCAGGACGACCAGCGGCGAACCTTGCTGTTGTGCCCGCTGCAGGCCGCGCACGATGTAGTCGGCGCTGGCCGGTCCGATCGCGTCCTGAACACTCAGGATGAGCGCCGGGGCTGCTGGCGCCGCTGCTGCCATGCTGCGCGCCATCCCGCACACCGTCGCCAGCAGCAACACCGCCCACCAGCGCCAGCCACAGGGTGCGCCGGTTGGAAGCCGTCCTGCGGGACGACGAAGCAGCGTGCCCATCATCTTTCCTTTGCCTAGCCGTGCTACGAAACCCCCTCGATGTCGCTACGACGCGGCAAGCGTGGCCGGGTTCCGCTGCCCTGGTTGCCAATCTTCGCGCCTCGACACAGACCAGTATAGGCAGCACTTTGAACAGACGCGAGGCGGAGGCACCCATCCCTCGCGCCGCCACCTGCCACCGCCCGAGACACCAGGACCAACAATCTGCGTTAGCATGGCGACAGGTGATTACCTTGGGACTCCCCCAGATTTGCGCTGTGGCAGGAGATCGATGGATCGACCTGCCGGGTACGTATCGGGCCAGACAGCAATCAGCGCGCTGTCAGGCAAATGAGCGATGCAGGAGGGCATGATGATTCTCGAACAGATAGCCACTGGCGGCTGCCAGTCCTACCTCGTCGGCTGCAGCGAGACCAGCTCGGCGGCACTGATCGATCCGGAAATCCGCCAGATCGACCACTACCTCGCACTCGCCGCCCGCGATGGCTTGCGCATCCGCTACCTGATCGATACGCACACCCATGCCGACCACTTTTCGGCGACCCGTCAACTGGCACGACAACTGGCCGTGCCCGTCGTCATGCACCGGGAAAGTCCGGCGCCATTCGTGGACATGCGCATTGGCGACGGCGAAATGGTGCTGCTTGGGCGACTACGTCTGCAGGTGATCTACACCCCGGGTCACACCCGCGACTCGATGTGTCTGCTGGTCGAGGACAGCCTGTTCACCGGCGACACCCTGCTGATCGGCGGCACCGGCCGTACCGACCTGCCGAGCGGCGACCCGGAAGCACTTCACGACAGCCTCTTTCGCCGCGTCCTGACCCTCGATCCGGAGCTCAAGATCTACCCGGCGCACGACTACAAGGGCCGCCAAAGCTCGACCATCGGGCAGGAAATCGCCACCAACCCGCGCCTGCAGGCGCGCGACCGCGACGCCTTCGTCGACATGATGCACAACCTCAACCTGTCCATGCCGACGCACGTCACCGAAGCCTTGCGCACCAACATGAGTGGGGGAAAGTCGGTCGCGCAGTTGCTCGCCGAAGCGGCAGCAAAAGTGCCGTTCATGTCGCTTGCCGAACTCAAGCGGCGTGTCGAGGCTGCAGATGGTGAGCTGATCGTGCTCGACGTGCGCGAGCGCGACGCGTACGAAACCGGCCACATCCCCGCAGCGCGCCTGCTGCCGCGCGGCCAGATCGAATTGCGGGTCAACCAGGAGTTGCCTGACCCGACCCGGCGCATTCTCGTCTGCTGCGAGCTCGGTCACGTATCGACGCTGGCGGCGGCGACGCTGCACGAGATGGGATTCGCCTGCGTCGTCGCGCTCGACGGCGGCATGAAGGCCTGGCGCGAAGCAGGCTATCCGCTGAACTCGGGACGCGAGCCGTGAGTCAAACCAGGCGCAGGCAAAACGCTTGATCGTTCTACCACCAGGAGACAAAGGAGAAAGAAATGGGACTGCACATTGGCGACGAAGCGCCGGATTTCACCGCCCCGACCACCGAGGGCACGATCAGCTTTCATCAATGGATCGGTGACGGCTGGGCAATTCTCTTCTCGCACCCGAAGGACTTCACCCCGGTATGCACCACCGAACTGGGCTACCTCGCCCGCCTCAAACCGGAGTTCGACAAGCGCAACACGAAAGTCATCGGCCTCTCGATCGACAGCGTCGACGACCACAAGCGCTGGGCCGGCGACATCGCCGAGACGCAGGGCACAGCGCTGAATTATCCCTTGATCGGCGACACCGACCTTGTCGTGGCCAAGCTCTACGACATGATCCACCCCAACGCCAGTGGCCAGGCGGACACTCGCACGGCAGTGGACAACGCGACGGTGCGCTCGGTGTTCCTGATCGGGCCGGACAAGAAGATCAAACTGACGATGACCTACCCGATGAGCGCCGGACGCAATTTCGATGAGGTTCTGCGCGCACTCGACGCCGTACAGATCAACGCCAAACACACCGTCGCCACACCGGTAAATTGGCGGCCCGGTGAAGACGTGATCATCCCGCCGACGGTTTCCGACGAAGCGGCCAGGGCCAAGTATCCGGGCGGATGGAAAACCCTCAAGCCCTACCTGCGCGTGGTAGCGCAACCCAAGTAGCAGTGACCACCGCCGGGCAGGCCAAGGGGCCCCTGCCCGGCCATTCCCGCGCTTCTTCCGCCGCCCTGACGCCACCCGACCATCGATGCAACCCCGCTGCGGGTCGCGCTGGTCACGACAGCCCCGGTGCGCGCCGACTCAGCCGCTGCCGCCAACTTCATCGGGCGCCGCGAGGACTGCCGAAGTAATCTGCCGTTTGCCCCGCTCGTTGCCGAGCTTGTGACGCCGGAAAGCGCCGCTGGTGTAGCGTTCAGGTCAAGCTAACAGGTCTAGTCGACGTACTTGACGGCATCGACAGAGTGGTCGAAAACGTCGTCCGCGCATGAGAAGCGCTCATCGTTCACGACCGAGCGGGCCAAGGCGTGCGTCGACAATCGCCACAAAGCGTGAACAAACGCACAACACGCCCGTGCGCTTTCTGCTGCAATGGGCGCAGACGTGGAGCAGACGCCTCGGAACATCAACCCTCCCGGCAGCCGCTGAGCGGTGAGTCGGCGCGCGCTTGCCTCTCGCGCAGCAGCAACGGGTTGGCCGGAATCCTCCTGCCGAGCGCGGAACTGCAGCGACAGCCGGCCCGTCGGTGTGCCCTGTTTGGTGAAACGGGTCGAAGCGAATTTCTCAGGCAAGGACTTCGCTTTCCACCCCAGGCGGCACCGGCTATAGTCACAGTGACTCAAATCAGCCCTTGAACGAAAGGCCGCAAGGCATCTCGCGAGCAGGACTGATGGTTACCCGGCCAGCAATGGCCAGCAATTCGTTTTTCAGAAGGACAACGATCATGGAAGCTGCCCAAAAAGACGCCGTACTGGCCCTGTTCCAGAAGCACCACGCATTCCCCCGCGTGCTGTCAGAAAAATTTCCACACGTTCTCGCCAGAATCGTCGAAACATGGGACTCAGCCACAGCCAGTGAAGAGTGCTTCCAGGCCTTGATGCTGGCCGATCCCAGACGTACGCAAGGCTTTCCGGCAGATGCAATGGCCGAGATCTTCGCTCTCTCCAGGCTGCACGACAGCGTCCACGTCAAGAAGGCCACATCGCCGTTTGATATCTGGGCGGTGTCGCAGGATTCGTCCAAGTTCAAACCCTAGCAAGACCACGACAAGATTTCGGGAAAACCGCGGCGCTGGCCATCAGATCGCGCGTCGCAGCGCTGCGCTGGAAAAATCCACCACGATCGACAACATCAGCATGGCGGCGATGACCGTGCTCGCCTGCGCGTAGTGGAAGAGCGACAACTCGACATAGAGCAATTGTCCGAGACCCCCCGCACCGACGAAACCGAGAATGGCTGCCATGCGGATATTGATTTCCCAGCGGTAGAGTGAATAAGCCACCAGTTGTGGCGTCACCTCGGGCAAGGTGCCGTAAAGAAAGGCCGCACCTGGCGGCGCCCCCGCTTCGAGCAGGGCGTTGCGTGCCGTCGGCGCTGCGTTCTGCAAAGCTTCGGCAAACAGGCGGCCGAGCACACCGCTGGTGTGCAGCGCCAGGGCCAGGATTCCGGCAAAGGGTCCGAGACCGGCGGCCAGCGCCATCAGCGTCGCCCACACCAGTTCCGGCACCGAACGCAGGGCGTTGAGCACGAAGCGCATTAGCCCCTCCGCGGCTGAACCGTAACGCCCGGATGCCGGCAAGGCCAACAACAGGCCGCCGAACGCGGCCAGCAGCGTACCGAGCGCGGAAATCGCGACCGTCTCCAGCGACCCGATGGCGACGCTCCGCAACCACTCGATCGACAGATCAAGCGGAAAAAAAGAGAGAATGAAATCGGCAATCGACGCTGCGGCTTCCCGTGTCAGCAGTCCTGCCAGAGCGAGGTCGAGCCAGACAAAGCTCGCCAGCACCGCACTGCCGAAAAGGATCAACCAGCCCAGCGCCAGCGGCCGGAACGCCGCAGCGGAACCTCGCGTACCGCCCGCGCCAAGCTGCCGGCGCAGGAAACCGGAGAGGGCGTCGGCGGCCAGAACCAGAACCAGAAAGGTGATCAGGATGGTCGCCGCCTCACCGCCATTGAGCATCCTCATCGACTGATCCATCAACTGACCCAGCCCGCCGGCGCCGACAAAACCCATCACCACCGAGGCGCGCACCGCGCACTCCCAGCGATAGACGGTGTAGGAGGTCAACTCCTGCGCGGCGCTGGGTAGCAGGCCGTAACACAGCGCCTGCAGCCGGCTGCCACCGGCTTCGAGCAACGCCCGTGCCGGCCGGCTGTCGCCGGACTCGAGAATTTCCGCATAGACCTTGGCCAGCATGCCGCCGTAGGTCAGCCCGAGCGCGAGCACGCCGGCGGCCGGCCCCAAACCGAAGACGCGGACAAAAAGGAGCGCCCAGACCAGCTCGGGAAGCCCGCGCAGGACCACCAGCAGCATCCGCAAGCCGGCCCGCAGCCAGTCGCCACGGCGCCGCCCCGGCCCGGGACCGATACTTGAAATGGACAACACCCGCGTGGTGGCCATTGCCAGCGGAACGGCCAGCAGGAAGGCCAGCGCCATGCCGGCGGTGGCGATGGCCAGCGTCTCGAGGGTGGCGCGACCGAGATAGGCGAGAAAATCGCCAGCGGTTTCCGGCGGCAGAAAGGCGGAGAGGAAGCCGCCCATCACTTTCAGGTTGTGCGCGTCGAAGAGAACCCACGGACGAAACTCGCCGATCACTCCCAGCGGCCAGAGAATGACGATGGCCAGCAACACGCCGAGCGCCCGCCCGCGTGCCGCCGGGTCGCGCGGATGTTTCATCGCCAGCAGGCGCTAGGCCGAGCAGCCTCCGCGTCGGCCACCTCGCGGACCTGGCGCGGTTCGCTGGCGAGCAGCGGCAGTTCCCCCCCTTCGGTGGCGTACAGCTCGCGCAGCAAGGCCTCGTCGACATCGGCAGCCGGCCGGTCGAAAGCGACGCGACCCTCACGAATGCCGACGATGCGCGGAAAACACGACAGCGCCAGGTCGACCGCATGCAGGCTGGCGACCAGGGTGGCCCCGCGCGCCTCGGCGTCCGCGGTCAGCAGCTTGACCGTCTGCAGCGCGAGGGTCGGATCCAAAGCAGAAACCGGCTCGTCGGCGAGCATCAGTCGCGCTTGCTGATAGAGCACGCGAGCGACGCCAACGCGCTGCAACTGCCCGCCGGAAAGCCGCTCGCAGCGATCGAAGATGCGCTCGCCAAGGTCAAGCCGCGCCAGAGCCGAGGCCGCCCCGGCGATGTCGAGTGGATAGACCAGCGAGGCCAGCGCCTTCCACCACGGCCAGCGTCCCAGGCGCCCGGCGAGGACCGCAGTCACCACCCGCTGCCGCGGCGGCAACGGCGGCGCCTGATGGGCGACGCCGATGCGCGCGCGCAAGCGGCGCAAATCGGCCGCCGACAACTGCCACGGATCGACGCCGAGCAGATCGAGGCGTCCGGTCGTTGGCCGCAGTGCGGCACCGAGGAGACGCAGCAGCGTGGTCTTGCCGGCGCCCGAAGGGCCGATGATCGCCAGATGCTCGCCGGCCCGCGCAGCCAGGGCGATGTCGCGCAGGGCGACAAAGCCGTTGCTGTGCGTCAGCCCAAGGTCGTGCACAGTGAACAAGCGGATTACTTCAGCAAGCCGGCGGCTTTTGCTGCCTGCTCGATCCCCTGGTAGTTTTCCTTCTTCGTCGGGATGAAGCGGGTGGCACGTTGCAGTTCGAGGATCTCGGCGTGCTCGGGGTTCTTCGGATCGAGCTTGAGGAAGGCAGCAGCGATTTTCCGGATCACTGCCGGGTCAAGATCGCCGCGCACCGTCCAGTTGTAATCGAAGTACGGCGGCGTCGTGGCGATCACACGTACTTTCGGATCAACCTTGTTCTGCGCGACCAGTTTCTCCCACACCGACGCGTTGAGTACGCCAGCATCGGCCTTGCCGGAAGCGACGAAGGCCACTGTGGCATCGTGCGCACCCGAGAAAGCGATGTTCTTGAAGTCCTTGTCGGCGTTGATCCCCTCCTGCAGCAGGAAATAGCGCGGCATCAGATGGCCCGAGGTCGACGACGGCGAGCCGAAGGCAAAGACCTTGCCCCGGGTGTCGGCCAGCGTCTTGATGTTTTCGTCGGCGCTGATGAACTTGGAGGTGAATTTGGCGTCCTCCTCGCGCTGCACCAGCGGGATAGCCGTGCCCTTGGTGCGAATACTGGCCTGGACAAAGGTAAACCCGCCGAGCCAGGCCAGATCGAGCTTGTCGCTGGCCAGCGCTTCGACCACCGCCGCATAGTCGGAGACCGGAACGAAGGAAACCTTCATCCCCAGCTCTTTCTCCAGATACTTGCCGAGCGGCGCGAACTTGCGCTGCAGCTCGGTCGGTGCCTCGTCGGGAATCGCCGAAACGCGGAGGACGGCGTCGGCCGCCGTGGCCGTGTTCAGGCAGGTGGTGGCCAGCGCACAGACAAGGGCGCCCTTGAGCGCCAAACGGCGCGAGAAGTGGAACATGTTAACTCCCTGTAGAAACCCGCCACGGCACGGAGTCTGCCGCAGCTTAAACGCGGCAGCGCCTGGAAGCGCGATGCCGCTAGCGAAAAAACCAAAGCGGTACCCAGACCGCCGGCGGACTATAGCCGGGGCAGGGAGATCGATCAAGCCGCAGCAGTGTTCCGCTGACAGCGCAAGCGATCGCCATCGATGCCGACGCGGTGGACAGCGCGGACACGGCTTATGATGGGCGCGTCCACCCGACCGGAGAATGGCAATGCGCGCACCACCACCAGCGACCCTCACCCCCTTGCGAGGCACCCCATGAGCGCCACACGCAGCGAACGCGACTCCTTCGGCACCATCGAAGTACCCGCCGACCGCCTGTGGGGCGCGCAAACGCAGCGCTCGCTCGAATACTTCGATATCTCCAGCGAGTACATGCCGGACGAAATCGTCCTCGCCCTGGCCACCATCAAAGGCGCCTGTGCCCGCGTCAACCGTGACCTCGGACTGTTGCCGGAGGCCACGGCAAGCGCCATCGCGGCGGCCGCGGAGGAAGTGCTGCGCGGCCACCACCAGGATCAGTTCCCGCTATCGGTCTGGCAGACGGGCTCCGGCACCCAGAGCAACATGAACATCAACGAAGTGCTGGCCAACCGCGCCTCGGAACTGCTCGGGGGCGAGCGCGGCCAGAGCCGTCTGGTTCACGCCAACGACGAAGTCAATCTCGGTCAATCGTCGAACGACGCTTTCCCCACCGCCATGCACCTGGCCGCAGTTCTCGGGCTCACCCATGCGCTGTCGCCGGCGCTGGCTCGGCTACGCGCCACTGTGGCGGCAAAGTCGCTGGCTTTTGCCGATATCGTCAAGATCGGCCGTACGCATCTGCAGGACGCCACGCCGCTGAGCCTGGGCCAGGAGTTCTCCGGCTACGCCGCTCAGCTCGAGCATGCCGAGTCGCTCGTCGCTGGCGCACTGCCTTCGCTGTACCCGCTGGCCATCGGCGGCACCGCCGTCGGTACCGGCCTCAACACCCATCCCGAGTTCGGCAGCCGGGTGGCGGCCGAACTCGCCGGTACCAGCGGGCAGCCCTTCGTCGAGGCCAGCAACAAGTTTTCTGCCCTCGCCGCGCACGACGGCCTCGTCGCCGCACATGGCGCACTCAAGACGCTGGCGGTGGCGCTGATGAAAATAGCCAACGACATTCGTTGGCTGGCGTCCGGGCCACGCTGCGGGCTCGGTGAGATCAGCATTCCGGAAAACGAACCCGGCAGTTCGATCATGCCGGGCAAGGTCAACCCGACCCAGTGCGAAGCGCTGACCATGCTCTGCTGCCAGGTGATCGGCAACGACGTCGCCATCGCGGTCGGCGGTGCCTCCGGCAACTTCGAGCTGAATGTCTTCAAACCGCTGATCGCGCACAACTTCCTGCAGAGCGTGCGCCTGCTCGCCGACGGCATGAGCAGCTTCGAGGCGCATTGCGTGCGCGGCATCGAGGCCAACCGGGAGCGCATCAGCGAACTTCTCGAGCGCTCACTGATGCTGGTGACAGCGCTCACGCCGCATATCGGCTACGACCGCGCCGCCGAAATCGCCAAGGTCGCGCACCGCGACGGCATGACACTGGGCGATGCCGCGCAGACGCTGGGTTACGTCACGGAAGAGGAGTTCGAGCGCTGGGTCAGGCCCGAGGAAATGCTTGGCGACGACCCGAGCTAAGCCCGTGCCAACGGCAAGCTCAGGGTAAACAGCGCGCCGCCGTGCGGCCCGTTCGCAGCTTCCAGCCGGCCGCTGTGCCGCTCGACGATGCCGTAGCTGATCGACAGGCCCAGCCCGGTCCCCTGCCCGACCGGCTTGGTGGTGAAGAAGGGATCGAAGAGGCGCGCGAGATT
>NZ_JAVTWB010000068.1:0-9378 GCF_032229525.1 Accumulibacter sp.
GTAGCCGGAGCTGCCCGTGATGCGACTTTGTGAGCTCGACGACCGGACGCCTGCGCATTAAAAATGTTGGGGGCTCACGGCAAGACCGGGCATCAAATTCTGGGACTGGTGCCTTCTTGCCATGCTGCAGCGCGCCAAAAACAGCGCGTTGTATGCGGCATGGATTGCGATGTGGCCGGCTGTCACCGACCCCCTCCGGCCGTTCGACTTTTTCCAAAGCGGCCAATCGTCGCAACATCCCGCGCTGTGGGAGCGGCCGTTTGTTGCACAGAAGTGATCTTGGTTACCGTGGCGGATGGTTTGAGGTTGGATCGGTGAGTGTGTGTAGCGTAGCGTCAGTCGGTCCACGATCAATTCAGGACGTAGCCCCTGAAGCCGGAACACTGAAGACCATCAACTCGCTGCGACGCCGAGGGCTAGGTCCTGGTTCGTCACCACCTTGCCAGCAGGATCTGACGAGTCGGAGAGCGAGGGTGCCGGTGGAGGCCAACAACAAGGCCCCGTGAGCGGAAGAACCAAAACCAGGGCGCTGATGTCGAGGGGGAGCGAGGCGTATGAGGAACCAAAGCAGCATCGCGCCTGCCGCGTGAGAAAACTTGTTCAGCCTTGCTGACCGGGGTCGGCGAATGGGCGAGCCCGCCAACTGCTATCTGAATCGTCACCATAGCCGCGACACTCCTGATCCCGACTCCTAGTTTTGGCTTGTCGCCTTCACTACAGCAGCCTGGCATTTGATAGCGCCGAGCGCGCAGCCGCGCACAAAGCATCGTTCGTGCCTGCTTGATCTGGTGACGCAAAGCGAGCATGCGGCCTGAAGTTCCTTTCCGATGCCTGTCGAGCCTTCAAGCGCTCGACCATCACCCAAAACCGCCTTCGCTTGCGACTTCTGAACTTTTTGTCTATGCTCTGTCCTAGACAACAAAAACAGCATCCTACTTCCAACCATGGGCGCATCCTGTGAGTGGCTGTGGTTCCAGGAGCTCGGCTCGTCCGCGCGACTGCAAAACCCATCGTATAGGAGTAAAGACCTTGCAAGACCTCTTGGAAAATCACTGGCACCGTTTACCTGCAAGCGAGGTGATCGAACTGCTCGATACCAACGGCGAAGGCGGACTCGATCAGTTCGAAGTCGCCGGGCGCCAGGAACGATTCGGTGCCAACGCCCTGACCCCTACCAAGGGCAAGAGCCCTCTGCAGCGCTTTCTCCAACAGTTCAACCAAGCGCTGGTGTACATCCTGGTGGCTGCGATCGTGGTCAAGCTGGTCCTGGGTGGCTATGTCGATGCGGCTGTAATTTTCGCCGTGGTCCTGCTCAACGCTATTCTTGGCTTCGCCCAGGAAAACAAGGCCTTGAACGCCCTCGCTGCGCTGTCGCGCGCGCTGACCACCGAGGCAACGGTAGTGCGCGCTGGGAATAAACAGCGGATCAACGCTCGTGACCTTGTTCCGGGCGATCTGGTCATGCTGGTTTCTGGCGACAAAGTTCCGGCGGACCTGCGCCTGCTGCAGGTCCGCGACCTGCAGGTCGACGAGTCCGCCCTGACCGGTGAATCGGTTCCGGTCGCCAAACAGGCCGGTGAACTGGCCCACGACGCGGCGCTCGCCGATCGCCACAACATGGCCTATACCTCGACGTTGGTGACGTATGGCACGGCGACCGGAGTGGTCACCGCCATTGGTGACGGCACCGAGATCGGCAACATCTCGGGTCTGATCGCCAGCACGCAGCAGCTTGATACTCCGCTGACGCGACAGGTCGGGCGCTTCAGCCATTATCTGCTCTACCTTATCCTGGCCCTGGCAGCCTTCACCTTCGTGGTCGGACTTGCACATGGGGAATCCTGGGTGGCGATGTTCATGGCGACTGTCGCACTGGCGGTGGCGATGATCCCGGAGGGCCTGCCGGCGGTGCTCACCATCACCCTGGCCATCGGCGTCGGGCGCATGGCGCAACGGCACGCGATCATCCGCCGCCTGCCGGCGGTTGAGACACTGGGCAGTACGACCGTGATCTGTTCGGACAAGACCGGCACCCTGACACGCAACGAGATGACCGTACAGAAACTGTCCGCAGGGGGCGCTCACTTCGACCTGACCGGCGTGGGTTATGGCCCTGAAGGTACCCTGCAGCAGCAAGGGCTGGCCGTAGACGCCGGCAATCATCCCGCCCTGCTGGCGCTGCTGCGCGCCGGCCTGCTCTGCAACGACTCGCTGCTGCGCGAAAAAGATGGCAACTGGCAGGTCGAGGGCGACCCCACCGAGGGTGCGCTGCTGGTGGCGGCGCGCAAGGCCGGTCTGGATGCACAGAAGGCCCTGGCCAGCGCGCCGCGCCTCGATGCGGTGCCTTTCGAATCGCAGCATCAGTACATGGCAAGCCTGCACGCCGGCACGTCGCGAATGATCTACCTGAAGGGCTCGGTGGAGAGCGTCCTGGCGCGCTGCAGCGGCGCGCTGGACGCCGGGGCGCAGACGGTGACGCTCGAGCCCGAGGTGGTGCTGGCACAGGTGGAAGCAATGGCCGCGGCAGGGCTACGCGTGCTCGCTTTCGCGCAGCGGCCCGCGAGCAACGATCAGGAGACGCTCGACCATCAGGACCTGGCCGAGGAAATGACCTTCGTCGGCCTGCAGGGAATGATCGACCCGCCACGCGAGGAAGCGATCAGGGCGGTCTCGGCGTGTCGCGACGCCGGCATTCGCGTAAAGATGATCACCGGCGACCATGCGGTCACCGCAGCCGCCATCGCCGGCCAGATTGGCCTCGATCAGCGCGCCGGTTCAGGCACGGCTCCGGCGGCACTGACCGGCACGCAACTGGCCACGCTTTCCGACAGCGAATTGACCGCCGCGGCGAACGATACGGCGGTGTTTGCACGCGTCACTCCCGAGCAGAAACTGCGCCTCGTGCAGGCGCTGCAAGCGCGCGGCGAGGTGGTGGCGATGACCGGCGACGGGGTCAATGACGCACCCGCTTTGCGTCGGGCAGATATCGGCGTGGCGATGGGGATAACCGGCACCGAAGTGGCCAAGGAAGCCGCGGACATGGTGCTCACCGACGATAACTTCGCCACCATCGCCGCCGCCGTCGAAGAGGGACGAGGTGTCTTCGACAATCTGACCAAGTTCATCACCTGGATCCTGGCGACCAACGCCGGCCAGGGACTGGTGATCGTCGTCGCGGTACTGCTCGCCCAACCGCTGCCGGTCCTGCCCGTGCAGGCGCTGTGGATCAACATGACCACGGCGGTCTTCCTCGGACTGGCATTGGCCTTCGAACCGAAGGAACCGAATCTCATGAACCGTCCGCCACGCGCTCCCGGCTCGCCGATCGTGAACGGCGAGCTGGCGCTGCGTATCGCGATGGTCGGTGTGATGCTCCTGGTCGGCGCCTTCGGGCTGTTCGAGTGGGCCCTGCTACGCGGCGCTACTGAAGAGCAGGCGCGTACCATCGCGGTCAATGTGTTTGCGGTCGGGCAGTCCTTCTACCTGCTCAACTGTCGCTCGCTGCGCTGGTCGATGTTCCACCTCGGTTTGCTGAGCAACCCGTGGATCTGGGCCGGCATCGGCACCATGATGCTCGCCCAGCTCGCATTTACCTACCTGCCACTGTTCAACCGCCTGTTCCACACCGCACCGATTGCCGCCTTCGACTGGTTGCCGATCATTGCTGTCGGATTGACGATCTATCTGGCGATGGAGCTCGAGAAGGCTTACCGGCGCCGCCGTACGGCTCTGTCACGGTCCGTGCGACCGGTGCGATGAGCTGCAAGGTGGCGTACCCATCATCAATCAACGCGGCATGTTCCGGGTCGGCCGCTCGGCGTCCGGTCGCTGCCCCTATTGGACGGACTCCCATGCGTAAGTTCTTGCTTTCCCTGGCCATCGCAGCCGCACCAAGCCTGTCGAGCGCCATCGAGGAACCCTCCTATGAAATCGAGCGACGGATCGGCGAAGTCGAGGTCCGACGCTACGCGCCGTACGTGGTAGCGGAGGTGATCATCAACGCGTCAGCGGAGGACGCAGGCGGTGAAGCGTTCCCGATTCTCGCCGGCTACATCTTCGGCAAGAACAAGGGCTCGACGAAGTTCGCCATGACCGCACCGGTAACCCAGGCGCCAGCGCCGATGCGACTCGAAATGACTACGCCGGTTACCCAGGCCGCCGCCCCGGGTGGCTATCGCGTGCAGTTCGTATTGCCCAGCAAGGTGACGCTCGACCTGGCGCCCGAACCGGACGACGCGCGGGTGCAACTGCGCGAAGTGCCAGCAAGCACCGTCGCGGTGATTCGCTACTCGGGCTTCTGGACCCAGGCCAATTACGATCAGCACCTCGCCGAACTCGAAGCGGCCTTGCGTACAGCAGGCGTGGGCTGGCTCGGAGAGCCAGTCCTGGCACGCTACAACCCTCCATTCACGCCGTGGTTCCTGCGCCGCAATGAGATCTGGTTGCAGCTCCAGTGAGAGGTGTCTCAATGGCCCGGCTTTCATGACCATTTTGCCGCACTACCAGCCAGTCAGCAGCGAAAGGCTTCCGTGGCGGGCGCGGCCGTCATGCACGTCGGAACTTTGTTCTGGCCAGAGCGGTCCTTGGCGTGCTCAGAAGAAACTTTTATTACCGTCCCAACAAGGAGAAAAGAATGCGGAATTATCCCATCGATAGTACGGAAGCCATGGCACGGATCGTCGCCCTCGCGCTGCTCGCTGACGGCGCGCTTGACCACAGCGAAGTCGAGGCACTCGAAAGGCACGAACTTCGCAAGAATCTGGACCTCCCCGCCGAGACTCTTGAGCGAGTCATACATGAATTCTGCAATGACCTGCTGCAAACTGCCCGCGCACCGAATATCGGACAGATCGAGCTCGACCTGCAATTGGTTGATCACCTGCTGGACGACATTCAGTCGCCTGAGCTGCAGAAAAAAGCCTTGACCGCGATCGTCGACATCGTCAATGCGGACGGTAGCCTCAACTCGGGAGAAGCGATTCTTGTATCGCAGGCCATGAGTCGCTGGGGGCTTGAACTGCAGCGGGTGACACACATCGAGGTGCGCGAGGCGAAGCACTTGTCGCCGATCGTTCCAGGGCAGGTTCAGGTGGCTGAAGCCTGATTGACTGAACAGCAAAATGGGCAAGAAAGACGCCCGTCACGGCTTCGATCAAGCGCTCCATGGCAGGAGCCCGGAGTGCTGATCGGGATCCGCTTTCGACTCCATGAGCTGACCATCGGGCAATGCCTACAGGTGCTTGTGGGAACACCGGCATACTCGAACGGTCGGGGTGGTGAAAATATTTTTGTCGCCCGGTTCGCCGGGGGACCATAGATAGAACCATGCGACAAGCGATCACGACAATTCGGCGGGGACTGGAAATACCCGTCGCGGGCGAGCCAGCGCAGCAAATCCCTGGTGCTGTTTTCTTTCCGCCTGCAGTGGCTTTGCTTGGTGCCGATTGCCACGGCCTTCGACCTTCTCTGGCAGTTCGCGAGGGTGAGCGGGTAGAAGCCGGGCAGGTGCTGTTCTCGGACAAGGATCGCCCGGGAGTGGTGTTCACCGCACCATGCGCGGCCACCATAGCGGAGATCCGGCGCGGCGCACAACGTGTTTTTCAGGCCTTGGTGCTGGCGACCGATGCCAGCGCAAGCGACGGACCGGCGTTGGGTCCAGCGCGCGAAGACGCTGAACTGGCCGTGCTCGATGCGGCCGTCGTGCGCGCTCAGCTTTTGACCTCGGGGCTATGGACAGCGCTGCGGACGCGTCCCTACAGCCTGCTGCCGGCGGCCGACGCGACGCCACGTTCCATCTTTGTGACCGCGCTCGACACACACCCGCTGGCAGCCGATCCGGCATTGATTATTGCCGCGCATGCCGATGATTTTCGCCGCGGCATCGTAGTCTTGTCTCGGCTGGCACGGGTTTTCGTCGCCGTCCCGGCGGCGGGCGACGGGCTTTCGCCAGCCGCCGAGGCCGCGGCCGGACTCGCCAACGTGCACTGCGCGACTTTTGCTGGCCCACATCCGGCAGGGCTGCCTGGAACGCATATCCATTATCTCGATCCGGCAAGCGCCACGCGCACGGTCTGGCATCTGCACTACCAGAGCTGCATTGCCATTGGCCGCTTGTTCGCCAGCGGTCGCCCGTGGTGCGAACGAATCGTCTCGCTGGCCGGACCAGGGGTCGTTTCGCCACGGCTGCTGCGCACCTTGCCCGGCGCCGATCTGCTGGCGCTGACGGCCGGCTCGCTCCACCCCGGCCGCCAGCGCATCGTCTCGGGTTCACTGCTCGGTGGGCGCGCGGTCAGTGCGCCGAACGCCTTTCTCGGCAGCCTGCATCTGCAGGTCAGCGTGCTGCCGGAGGGCGACGACCGCGAGTTCATGCACTACCTGCGAGCCGGGGTGAACAAGCATTCGGCCCTGCGCGTCTTCACCTCCAGCTTGTTTGGCCGTCGCCCGCTGGCGTTGACCACGAGTACCCAGGGCAGTCCACGGGCCATGGTGCCGGTCGGCAGCTACGAGGCGGTCATGCCGCTGGACATCCTGCCCACGCAACTGCTGCGCGCGCTGATCGTCGGTGATACCGAAATGGCACAGAATCTCGGCTGCCTGGAACTCGACGAAGAGGACCTCGCCTTGTGCACCTACGTCTGCCCTGGCAAGTACGAATACGGTCCCATTCTGCGCGATGTTCTGACGCGTATCGCCAAGGAGGGCTGAGGGATGCGACTGCGCGAGCTGCTCGACCGTATCGAACCGCATGTCGTGCCCGGCGCGCGCCACGAAAAGTGGTACGCGCTCTACGAAGCCATCGATACCTTCTTCTACCGGCCGGCTTCGGTGACGCGCACCACGGCCCACGTGCGCGATGGTATCGACCTCAAGCGCATCATGATCATGACCTGGGCTTGCACACTGCCAGCGCTTTTCTTCGGCATGTGGAACATCGGCTTCCAGGCCAACCAGACCCTGGCGGCACAGCCAGCGCTGCTGGCGGCGCAAGACGGCTGGCGGCTGTCGCTGATCGGCCTGATGGCCGGCTTCGACCCGTCGTCGGCATGGGACAACCTGATCCACGGTGCGGCGTGGTTTCTCCCTGTCTACGCAGTCACTTTCATTGTCGGCGGCTTCTGGGAGGTGCTCTTCGCGACCATCCGCCGGCACGAGGTCAACGAGGGCTTCTTCGTCACCTCGGTGCTCTTCGCGCTGACCCTGCCGCCTTCGATCCCTCTCTGGCAGGTGGCGTTAGGCATCAGCTTTGGCGTTGTCATCGGCAAAGAGGTTTTCGGCGGTACCGGCAAGAACTTCCTCAATCCGGCCCTCACTGGCCGCGCCTTTCTTTACTTCGCCTACCCGGCACAGTCGTCCGGCGACGCGGTGTGGACGGTGATCGATGGTTACGCCGGCGCCACACCACTGGCCATCGCCGCGCAGTCGGGTGCCGACGGCATCAGTGCTGCTGGCTACAGCTGGTCGGCGGCTTTCCTCGGGGTGATTCCCGGTTCGATCGGCGAAACCAGCACGCTGCTGATTCTCGTTGGCGGCGGCCTGCTCGTTGCCAGCGGCGTCGCATCCTGGCGCATCGTGCTCGGTGTCTTCCTGGGCATGGTGGCGATGAGTTCGCTGCTCAACCTCATTGGCTCGTCCGACAACCCGATGTTCGCCATGCCCTGGTACTGGCATCTGGTGATTGGCGGCTTCGCTTTCGGCATGTTCTTCATGGCCACGGACCCGGTTTCTGCAGCCATGACCAACACCGGCAAGTCGATCTTCGGTGCCCTGATCGGCGTGATGGCGGTCCTGATACGGGTCGTCAATCCCGCCTTTCCGGAGGGAATCATGCTCGCTATCCTGTTCGCCAACCTGTGTGCGCCGCTGATCGACTACGCCGTCGTGCGCGCCAACATCCGTCGCCGGGAGCAACGTGATGCCTGCCCTTAGGGAAACGCCGCTCGCCGTGCTGCGCATCGCGCTGCTGGTCAGCCTGGTCTGTTCAATGGTCGTCGCCGGGACGGCGGTGGGTTTGAAGTCGATGCAGCTGGAGAATCGCCGCGTCGACCGCGAGCGTCACTTGCTGGCGATCGTCGGTCTGCACGATCGCGTACTGTCGGCCACCGAGGTCGGTGAGCGCTTTCGTGACCGCATCACGCCGCGCCTCGTCGATCTGGACTCCGGCGCTTACATCGCCTCTCCACCAGGCCACGATAACTTCGACCCACTGACCTGGGAGGGCGCCCGCGCGGCCACCGACCCGGCGCTCTCACGGGCGCTGTTGCGCAGCGAGGACATCGCCGGGATTCAGCGGCGCGAGCGCTACGCGGTGGTCTATAAGCTAATGAAGGGCGAGCGCGTCGAAGCGCTGATCCTGCCCGTGCGCGGCTATGGCCTGTGGTCGACCCTGTACGGCTTTCTCGCTGTCGACGCCGACCTCAATACGGTCCTCGGGCTGCGCTTTTATCAGCACGCCGAAACGCCGGGCTTGGGCGGAGAAGTGGACAACCCGCGCTGGAAGGCGCTTTGGCCAGGCAAGCGCCTGTTCGATAGCGACGGGCAGCTGCGGCTGCGCGTCGGCAAGGCCAGTGGCGATAACCAGGATGCGAGGTGGCGCGTCGACGCGCTGGCTGGCGCAACGCTGACCAGCAATGGCATCAACAACATGATTCGCTTCTGGCTCGGCCCGCAGGGCTACGGCCCCTATCTGAAACGTCTGCAACAAGAGGGAGTTGAATTGTGAACACCAGCACTTCGGCAAAGCCGCGCGGGCTCGCCGTACTTTTCGCCCCGGTCTTCGACAACAACCCGATCGCCTTGCAGATCCTCGGTATCTGCTCGGCGCTGGCGGTGACGGCAAACCTCAAGACGGCGCTCGTCATGTCCGTGGCGCTGACCCTGGTGACCGCCTTCTCGAACCTCTTCATCTCGCTGCTCCGCCGCCAGATCCCCGGGTCTATCCGCATGATCGTGCAGGTGGTCATCATTGCCTCTCTGGTCATCGTCGTCGATCAGGTTCTGCGTGCGGTCGCCTTCGAGTTGGCCAAGCAGCTGTCGGTGTTCGTCGGGCTGATCATCACCAACTGCATCGTCATGGGCCGCGCCGAAGCCTTTGCCATGCAGAACCCGCCATGGCCGTCTTTCCTGGATGGCATCGGCAACGGGCTTGGTTACAGCGCGCTGCTCGTTGCCCTGGGTATCACCCGCGAGCTCTTCGGCAGCGGCACGCTGATCGGTTTCCGGGTACTGCCGACGGTCGCCGACGGCGGCTGGTATATGCCGAACGGGCTGCTGCTGTTGCCACCCTCCGCCTTTTTCCTGATCGGCCTGTTCATCTGGGCTCTACGCAGCTGGAAGCCGGAGCAGGTCGAATCGCCGGCCTTCCGGATGGCACCACAGGTG
>NZ_JAVTWB010000068.1:9478-15947 GCF_032229525.1 Accumulibacter sp.
CTGCCCGAAAGCGATCTTGCCTTCCTCGGCCTGCTGACCTACATCGGTGTCATTGCCGCATTGGTACAAATCCTGGAAATGGTGCTCGACCGCTATGTGCCGGCACTCTACAACGCGCTCGGCGTTTTCCTGCCGCTGATCACCGTCAATTGCGCGATCCTCGGCGGCACGCTGTTCATGGTCGAGCGCGATTACGATTTTGCCGAGAGCTTGGTCTATGGACTAGCTTCCGGGTTCTCCTGGGCGCTGGCCATCGCGCTGCTCGCCGGTATTCGCGAAAAACTCAAGTACAGCGATCCGCCTGCCGGTCTGTCGGGTCTTGGCATTACCTTCATCACCATCGGATTGATGTCGCTGGGCTTCATGTCCTTTGCCGGCATCAAGCTCTGAGGACTACTCGCCATGCTTGCCGAAATCACCCTGGCCATCACTGTCTTCACCGGCACCGTGCTGCTGCTGGTGGGGGTCATCCTGCTGGCACGTCAGCGACTGGTGCCCAGCGGCGATGTGCGGCTGGAGATAAACGGCCAGCGTACCTTGCTGGTCCCGGTCGGCGGCAAGCTGTTGCAGACGCTGGCCGGCCAGAATCTCTTCCTCTCGTCGGCCTGTGGCGGTGGCGGCACCTGTGCGCAGTGCAAATGTCTGGTCGAGGCGGGTGGGGGCGACATGACTCCGACCGAGCGCGGCCATTTCACCCGTCGGCAGGAACGTGAGGGCTGGCGCCTCTCGTGCCAGTTGCCCGTCCGCCAGGACATGAGCATCAAGGTTCCGGAGTCGGTCTTCGGGGTACGGCGGTGGGACTGTCGGGTGGTCGCCAACGACAACGTAGCCACCTTCATCAAGGAACTGACCCTGGCCATGCCCGCTGGCGAGGCAATGAGCTTTCGCGCCGGCAGCTACATGCAGATGGAATGTCCGGAGCACGAACAACGCTACGCCGACATCGATGTCGCCCCGGAATACCGCGAAGACTGGGATCGCCTGAATCTCTGGCGCTATGTTTCGCGCGTAGGCGAATCGACGATCCGCGCCTATTCGATGGCCAACTATCCGGAAGAGAAGGGACTCATCAAATTCAACATCCGTATCGCGACGCCACCGCCCGGCAGCGACGACATTCCGCCGGGCAAGATGTCGTCCTGGGTGTTCGGCCGCAAACCCGGCGATGTGGTGACGCTCTACGGCCCCTTCGGCGAATTCCACGCCCGCGAGACCGACGCCGAGATGATCTACATCGGCGGCGGCGCCGGCATGGCACCGCTACGCTCGCACATCTTCGACCTGCTGAAGCGCCGAGGGAGCAAGCGCCGAATCGCCTTCTGGTATGGCGCACGGTCCCTGCGCGAAGCATTTTACGTCGACGAATTCGAGCAATTGAGCCGCGACAACAGCAATTTCACCTGGCACCTGGCGCTATCGGATCCGCTGCCGACCGACCATTGGCAGGGCCGCACTGGCTTCATCCATCAGGTGTTGCTCGACGATTACCTGAACGACCATCCGGCGCCGGAGGACTGCGAGTACTACCTTTGTGGCCCGCCGATGATGAACACTGCGGTGACAAAGATGCTGATCGATCTCGGCGTCGCACGGGAAAGCATCCTGCTCGACGATTTTGGTGGCTGAACAGCGCCACAGGCGCCACAAAGGAGCAACATGACCTATCTAAATACCTTCTGGCCGATCGTGGCCGCGACGCTGGCCGTCATTGTGCTCTCCGGGCTGGGACTGTCACTCGGCATGTTCTTCGGCCGTCCGCCACCGCGTGGAAGTTGCGGTGGTCTGGCGAGTGGCGCCTGTGCCTGTGCTACCGGGAAAAAACCTGCGCGATGTCAGTCCGCATCCAGTGAATCGGCACCATCAGCGAGCGCCCGTTAGTCGTCGGGAAGCACTTGACCCAGTTCTCTCACTTCTTGGGCTGCGAAGAGACCAGCCAGTAGGTAACACCGAGCGCTAGCAGAATAGCCGCCATGCCATAGAGATATTCGGCTTGCAAGGTGCTCAGGTCAAGCACGATCACCTTACGGGCGATGGCCATCAGTGCAGTCGCTACGACCAGCTGGACGTGGATGACGTCGTCGCGTAGATAGAGGGTGATATTGACCAGGATTTCGATGGCGATCAGCACGGCCAGAAAGGCCGCGAAGACGACAAAAATATCGTTGAGGTTAAGCAGCAGCACGGGCGGGCTTGACAACGCCTTGTAGAGCTCCAGTACCACATCGGCAACGCACCACAGGATCACCATCGTCATCAGGACGGCCAGCAAGCGAATGGCCTGACGGATGACTCGATGCAACCCCCGTATCAATGGGTCGTCGTGTTTCTCCGATAGATGATCGTCGTGAAGCGCCGACCCGTTTTCCTCTGACATCTTCATGGCCTCTTGACCGTTGGTTGAATGCTGACCTGATGAGAATGCGTACTCCGAAGTCACATGCCGAAGTATCCTTAACCGCCATAGCCGAAGTCAATCAAGAAATTCTCCTTGCCGACGGCCTTCGACGGTGATGAAGCAAGCAGGGGGAGCCAGTTTCTTCTGGAGACGCTTCATCCTCTCTTCAGCTTTCCGCGTTCACTCTTGCTCGACGATCACTTCTCTGCTTATACCGCTTGGATGCCGCCGATCTCTCGCGGGCTGTCGGTCGGTTGAAAAGTCTTAACGGTGAGTTATACGAACCCTTCCGGCCGTTGATGGTGGATTCGTGGCTTTTCGTGACCTGTTCGGCGACTGCTCCCGCGAGGCTGCCCGTCGTTCGCGCAGATCGACGTGGCGAGGTGAATGACTGTTGACGCCGTGGCCCAACTCAACGTCGGCTTTGGGGGCGCATTCGCCATCAGCAGGTGTTGGCCGATTGTACTCATCCCGAGTTCGAGCCTACCGCAGTCGTTGGGGCTGCAGGATTCACTTCCAACATTCCAACATCCGTGATTGCAGTATTGCCATAAATCGAGCCCGGCGGCTTTGAGATCGAGGTGGATGACGCTGGAGATCCCCACTTCAGTCTTGCAGCGGAGGCTGTCAGGCTGGTGGCAGCGCCTCGATCGAGCGCAGGATATTGCGCGTGATGTCCTGTTGCTTGGCAAGATCGCTCAATCCGTTCGGTGTGTCGATGTTCAGCGCGAAGAACACCGGGCCGCTCGGCCACTCGACCCAGCCTATCCACCAGCCGATTTTCCCGCTCCACCCGGTCTAGGCCCGCAATATCCAGTCCCGGTTTGCCTCGATGATCATCACATCCTTGACCAGACGCTGGTGCTCGACGCGAAACGCCAGCGTATTCCGATAGAGGCGACGCAAGAGCGAGATTTGTTCATTGGCCGATATAGCCAGGTCACCTTCGATCCAGAAGGGTTTGGCGCCAGTGGTGAGGGTGTTTCCATAGCCGATTTTCTGCAGGTAGTCGGCCTCCCGCTGATCGCCAAGTTGCCGTGCAAATTGTTCGTACACCCAGACGGTGGAGTTGCGCATCGCAGATCGCAGGTTCTGGTCCTGGTTCCATGCGTCGATCGGGCGTTTGATGCCATCCCAGGGGATACGCTGGAATTCGTCACGCAGTATTCCTGCGTCAAGTGCGAACAGGCTATGTGGAATCTTGAAGGTCGAAGCCGGCGAGTAGCGACGACCCGCGCGCTCTGCATCGTGAACAAACACCGCGTCGTTCTTCGCGCGGGCATCGACAACAACGATGGTGCCCCGCACGTCGGCAGCGGCGAAGAAGACAGACCAGTCTGGTCGCTCCTGTGCACTGGATGCCGCCCACGCCTTGAGGGGAATGGCGATGGACAATGCGCAAAGGATACAAAGGATCAGGCGGCGTCGATTCATGGCGTCGATTCTATCAAGCGCCCCGGAGTCGCCACCCAACGCCGGCTGTCCTTCATCGCCGCCTCTTTCGGTCGCATCGTGCGGCGGCACTCTCTGGCGCGGCTCAACGCCGCGCCGATCAATCGACCTCGGACATCCCCACTCGACCGACCCCGGGCAGCTTGATCGCCGGTGGCGAAAGATCGATGCCCAGCGACAGACCAAGCAGGTTCACTTCGAGGCCCTCTTCGGCGGCGATCGTCGCGCCGAGCAGGCCGGCCAGCGAAAACTGGAAACCGCCGCCACTCGCGGCGCGGGCCACCAGGCCACCTTCGGGCAGGTAATCCTTGCCGATCGCTGTCGGCGGCAGGTCGAGGTGCAGTTCGGGCACGGCGCGGCCCAGGTAGGCGATGAAGGTATTGCTGTTCGGACCGGGCCACAGCCGGTATTCGTGATTGTGGGGATAGACCCGCGCTGCCTGGTGCAGGCGGCCGATCAGCGCGTCCACTTCGGCGCCGCCGCGCAGCTGCCGGATCAGCGTCGGCATGTTGCCGTACCAGTAGCCGTCTGCTTCCCCTTCGTGAATGCGCACCGCGTCCATGCCCCGCTGGACGCCCCAGCCGACGACTTCGAGGCGGGTGTAGCGGTCGGCACCGCTCTCCTTGGTGGCGATCCAGGTGTGCACCCCGAAAATGCCGCGCCAACCGAAGGCGCGCGCCGCGTAGACCTGGATGAGCGCCTCCGGGGTGTGCTGCGGATCGGGTGCCTGCCCGCTACTGTCGTGCCGCGCGCTGCGCCAGTCGCCTGGCCGCGCGTCATCGCTCAGGTGCCGACTGAGCGCGACGCCGACCGGGACGACGAACAGCAGCACCAGCACCAGCGCCAACCGCACCGGCCATGATCCCGACAATTTCATTTCCAGCATCCTTCCGAGCGACACGACAACGGCTATTGGTCCGTGCCTGGCGCCGTTGGTTCGTGGCGCACGCCGAGAATTGACAAGAATTTACGTAGTTGCGTGGCGCCGGTGCGGGTGCACCGAGCCGAGCCTCGTCCGGCGTCAGAATGCTGGCACGTCTTGCGGGTTCTTCGAACTGCGCATCTTGCGTGCTTCCTCCAGAACCTTGTCGCAGGCGCCGGAAGAGGCGATCCAGCGATCCCAGAGACCGCCAGCGAGAAGAGACACGCCGAAGGTGGCGAAGGCGACGCCTCCTTCAACTGCAGCCTTGCCGACACTCAAGTCCATTGCCGGCGCCATCAGCGTGCCGCCGAGTTTGAGAAACGGATTGATCAGAGCTCCGGCGCTGAGACCGACCCCATGCAGCGGTACGACCTTGAAGACGAGGTCTATCTTCTCCGAACGCAGGTCGATGCTCCCTCGGGAGATGACCGAAACCTCATTCGTTTGGAGAACCGCGGCCGGCGCCGTCTCGACGCGTCCATTTTTCGACTCGAAGTAGGCGCCGCCACAACTGAGGGTCGAGTAGGGGTCCTTCCTGGCGAATGGGTTGAGTGTGTTGAACAGCTGGAAGGCGAAATCGCCGAACAGCAAACCCATGTCACGGGAGCGAAACTGACCCGGGGAACTGCGCAGCCAGAGGTAGCCGTCAAGCCCTGCGGCCAGCGCACTGAAGCTGTCGCCGCTGGCTGAAAAACGGCTGTCCAGGCGGTGACGCGGCAGCCTGTCTTCATCCTCTTTGGTCATTCCGCGGACAAAAAATGCCACATCGGTCGCTTGCAGCTGCCCTTTCAGCGTTGGCCGTTTGCCGCGGCTATCAAGGGTAAAGTTGGCATCCACCTTGCCCTGTCGCGCCTGCCCCTGTATTCGCTTCACCACCAGCAAGCCATCTTGCAGGCTGGCCTCGGCGCGGACGTCTTGCAGCTGCTGTTGTCTGGCTTCGACCTTGGCCAGCGACGCCAGCAGCTTGCCGTCGAAAGCCCGCAGCACTTCCACAGGCAGCGGTTTGTCCGAGAACAGCTTGTTGCGCCCGGCATCTTTCTTCCCCACGCTCGCTTCACCTTCCACTTGCCCCAGGAAGGGGCGCAGGTCCAGGTACTGCGAGCGGACGTTCAGGGCGATGTGCGGTCTGGCGGTGGTGTTGATGTGCAGGCTTCCCTTGAGGTCGCTGTCCCCGAGAGTCGCTTGCAGGTCATCCATGCGCACGTTGCCGGTGTTGCCGCTCATCGTGCCGCTGAGGGCGAAGGGAAGATCGGCAAAATGCCAGGCCGTGAAGCTGCCGAGGGCCGACAACTTTGATCCCTTCGCCGATAGGCGCACGGCATCTGCCGAGAAGCTCGGTTTGAATGCCACCTTGCCGGCGAGCTCGAACTGGGCGTCGGCCAGCGTGCCGTTCAAGCGTTCGATGTTGACGCTCGTCTCGTCAGCGCTGCCCCTGGCGTCGACGCGAAAGGCGACCGCTGCCGCTAGGTATCCAGGAATCTGCGGCAGCGAGGCACGCAGATTGCTGCCCGCCGCTTTCAGATCAAATTCGATCCGCTCGGGCTGGCGTGGCCAGCCAGTCGATAGCCGCCCGCTCAAACTGCCTTCCGCCAGCGAGAGATTCAGCTCGTCGAGTGCCAGCCCTCGCTCGGACATCTTCAGAACGGTGCTCAGTGAAAACGCCGTGGCCGGAACGCCCTTCAGGATTTCCGGTTTGAGCA
>NZ_JAVTWB010000069.1:0-2815 GCF_032229525.1 Accumulibacter sp.
GAACTGTTTGCTGAGGTGGTCACTCATGAGTCTGGGCTCGCCTTCGCAAGACAATAATTGACGGCAGCCTACGCCGCCAATGTTTCGGGGAGATGACGTAGCCTGCCGCATCTTGCCGCGTCTGCCAATGCCGAGGATGGTTATAATCGCACCTCCAGCGCCCCCTGCGTCACGCACCGACAACTCAATTCTGGATCGGCCTCTGTGAACTCGAGCCTGCTGCTCGCGGCAATCCCTGCTACCGCCTTCGGTGCCTTCTTGCTGCCGCTGCTGCTGCAGCGCTTCGGACGTGGCGCCTCGGCGCTGGCTGCCGCAGCGGTCATCGCCACCTGTCTGGGCCTGGTGCTGCAGTTGGCGCCGGCCACTTTCGCCGGCCACACCGAACTCGCACACCTGCCGTGGCTGCCCGCCTATGGACTGGACCTCAGCCTGCGCCTGGACGGCCTCGGCCTGCTTTTCTGCCTGCTGATCTGTGGCATCGGTTTGCTGGTGGTGCTGTACGCCTTCTACTATCTGCCGGACAGCGATCGCCTGGGCCGCTTCTATTCGATCCTGCTGCTGTTCATGGCGGCGATGCTGGGCATCGTGCTCTCCGAGAACGTGGTGCTGCTACTCGTCTTCTGGGAAATCACCAGCCTCTCCTCGTTTCTGCTGGTCGCCTACAACCACGAGAAATACGAGTCTCGAATCGGCGCCCGCATGGCCCTCGCGGTCACCGGCGGCGGTGGTCTGGCACTGCTCGCCGGCATCCTGCTGCTCGGTCATATCGCCGGCAGTTACGAGCTTTCGGTAATCCTCGCTGCGGGCGAGCAGATACGGGCACACCCGCTCTACGCGCCAACGCTGATCCTGATCCTGCTCGGCGCGTTCACCAAGTCGGCACAGTTTCCCTTCCACTTCTGGCTACCCAACGCCATGTCGGCGCCGACGCCGGTATCGGCTTACCTGCATTCGGCGACCATGGTCAAGGCCGGAGTCTTCCTGCTCGCTCGCCTGCACCCGGCGCTCGGCGGCACCGACCTGTGGTTCTGGCTGGTTAGCGGCACCGGCGCGGTGACCCTGGTGTACTCCGCGGCGACGGCGCTATTCAGACACGACATCAAGGGGCTGCTCGCTTACTCGACGATCAGCCATCTGGGACTGATCACCCTGCTATTCGGTCTCGACACTCCGTTATCGATCGTCGCCGGCGTTTTTCATATCATCAACCACGCGATCTTCAAGGCCTCGCTGTTCATGGCCGCCGGGGTCATCGACCACGAGTGCGGCACGCGCGACATGCGCCGGGTCAACGGCATGTTCAAACGGATGCCGATCACCGCCAGCCTGGCGATCATTGCTGCCAGCTCGATGGCCGGCGTACCGCTGCTCAACGGCTTCCTGAGCAAGGAGATGTTCTTCGCCGAAACGGTCGCTCACCCGCAATTCGAAGCCGTCGCCTGGCTGCTGCCGCTGATCGCGACGATCGCCGGCATGCTCGCCGTCGCTTACTCGTTGCGCTTCGTTCACGACGTGTTCTTCAACGGCGAGCCGATCGACCTGCCGCGCCAGCCGCACGAGCCGCCGCGCTGGATGCGCGCGCCGATCGAACTCCTGGTACTGCTTTGCCTGCTGGTCGGCGTGTTCCCGGGATGGACCGTCGCGCCGCTGCTCGACGTCGCCGCGCAGGCCACGTTGCAGGGACCACTTCCGACCTTCGAACTGGCGCTGTGGCATGGTTTCAACCGGCCCTTGATGATGAGCCTGCTGGCGCTGGCCGGCGGCGTTCTCATTTACGCACTGCGCGGTCCGCTGTTCGCCTGGCAAGAGCAACTGCCACCGCTGCGCCCGCGCACGGCCTTCGAGCGCGTCTACCGCTTGCTTGCCGCCAGCGCACGACGACTCGTGGCTGCGCTCGATAACGGCTCGCTGCAGCGCTACAACGCCCTCTTGTTCGCCTTCATCCTGGTCCTCGGGGGCTGGGCGTTTTTCTCCGGACCGGCGGCCACCGTCCGGCTACCCGCCCAGCCTGCCGGCGAAGCCGCCTACCTCGCCCTGTTCGCCCTCCTCCTGGGCAGTATCGGCGCCACGCTGCTGTACCGGCAACGGTTGCTGGCGGTGATTCTGGTCGGCATCGTCGGCCTGGTGGTGGCGCTGATCTTCGTTCGCCTGTCGGCGCCCGACCTGGCGCTCACCCAACTTGCCGTCGAAACCGGAACGATCATCCTGATGCTGCTGGTGCTCTACTACCTGCCGGCACGCACGGCACCGCCAAGCAGCGCCAGTCGACTGGCACGCGACGTGCTGCTGGCAAGCCTCGCTGGCGGCGGCCTGATGCTGGTCACCTTGCAGATGCTCGCCGCGCCGTTCGAGACGATCTCGGGCTTTTATCTGCAGCAAGCGGTTCCCGGTGGTGGCGGCACCAACGTCGTCAATGTAATCCTGGTCGACTTTCGCGGTTTCGACACCCTCGGTGAAATCACCGTGCTGGCGATGGTCGCACTGGCTTCGCACGCCGTCCTTGACCGGCTGATCCTGATCGCACCGAGACGCGATAGCGATGGCCGACCGTGGGCAAGCGAAGCCCATCCGCTGTTTCTCTCGATGTTGATGCGCCCCTTGCTGCCCCTGGCCCTGACCGTGTCGGTGTACATCTTCCTGCGTGGGCATAATGTGCCAGGAGGAGGCTTCGTTGCCGGCCTGATCACCAGCGTCGCACTGGTGGTGCAATATCTGGCCAACGGCAACGCCTTCGCGCAGCGACGCTTGCCACGAAACGCTGCCGGACTACTGGCGCTGGGACTGCTGCTGGCAACCGGCGTCGGGATGGTCAGCT